>DATCEI010000038.1:0-6482 GCA_036510185.1 Rhizomicrobium sp.
AAATCCTTGATCGCTTGCGGCTGCGGCGCGGAGGCATCGCGCCATTCGCCTTCGACGCCCGCCGCATCGTCGATCGTCGCAAGCCAGCGATAGGTGAACGGAAATTCGCGGCGCATCAATTCCTGCGGCGTCGGATCGACGGCGAGCTGGCTCAATTGTCCAAACCATCCGAAATCGGCCATTGAGGGGCGCGCGCCGAACAGGAAACGCTCCTCCGTCACATGCCCCTCGAACGCGGCGAGAATGCGCCGCGCGCTTTCCTCGATGATGGGCGCGTTCTGCTTCGTGCAGCCGACAATCGCCATGCGGCCCACCTGCCGCGCGCGAAACATCTGCGCGAATTGCATCACGGTTTCGCGGCCCTTGCCTTGCAGCCGGTCGAACACGATCCATTCCGACATCTGCTTCTGGTCGATCTCGCGATACCAGCGGTAATGGAACATCGCTTTGGTGCCCCATTCGTCCGCGAAATCCTCCAAGAGATATGCGAGAAATGCCATGCCCGCATCGTCCGGCACAATTGAGCGTTCGATGTGACGGTCCTCAAGATCGAAAATCAGCGGCGTGGAATCGTTCTTCCAGGTGCCGTCCGGATAATGCAGCACGGGAATGACGGGCGCCTTCACATGCTTGAACACGCTTTCGTTACTCATCTCCATCTGCCGCCAGACATGCGGCAGGCGGCGATAGCGCAGCACCGCGCGCATCTTCATCGAATAGGGCGAGGCCAGCGCGCCATAGATTGTATAAGTCATTTCGGCTCCTCAGCGTCGTGCTTTGAAAAATAATTTCAGCAATTCGCCCGAGGCCGCCGCGTCGCCCGCGCGCGCGATTTGCGGGCGATGATGGCATGTCGGCTGCGCGAAGAAACGGGGGCCGTGCTCCACCGCCCCGCCCTTCGCATCCTCCGCCGCGAACACCAGCCGCGCGATGCGCGCCAAACTCATAGCGCCTGCGCACATGGCGCAAGGCTCCAGCGTCACATAAAGCGTCGTGCCCGTGAGCCGCTCATTGCCGAGTGCGGCCGCACCCGCTCGCATCACCAGCATTTCCGCATGTGCGGTGGGATCGCGGCGTTCCAGAATGCGGTTTCCGTCGCGC
This sequence comes from Rhizomicrobium sp., assembly GCA_036510185.1. Taxonomy (GTDB): domain Bacteria; phylum Pseudomonadota; class Alphaproteobacteria; order Micropepsales; family Micropepsaceae; genus Rhizomicrobium. The sequence continues at coordinate 1,102 of DATCEI010000038.1, forward strand.
GCCAGCACCGTGCCGTCCGCGCTCGCAAGCACCGCGCCAACCGGCACCTCGCCGCGCGCGGCGGCGGCTTGCGCCTCCGCCAATGCCATCGCCATGAATGCGTCGTCGGTCATGTTTCGGGAAATAGTCTGGGAAACAGCACATCGGAAAAATCGGCCTTAAATCTGAGAAACAACGGACTTTTCGGCGTTTCGGATTGAAGGATGCCGTCCTTGACAAGTCTCTGCACAAGATCGCTCGTCGAGCGCACACCGAGGCCGGTGACATGAGAAGCTTCACCTCTCGGCACCTCGCCACGGCGCAGAACATATTCGAGAAGCGGTCCGGCTTCCGGCCGCCATTCGATCTCAGCTAGGCGATGCAGCCGCCCCGCCAACGCGGGAAGATCGTAAAGCTTCGTCATGAAATCGAGCTGATCGACCATGATCTTCAGGAACCACGCGATGAAATCCTTAAGCGCGCGCTCCGAAAGATTGCCGCGTCCGTCGAGGTCGCCCTGACGCGGCGCATCGGCATGCTCCATCATGGCTTTGTATTCTTTGCGGCTATCCAATCCCCGCGCCAACCCGCGCGAAACGGACCACAATCCGTGCGCGCCGATGCCGGCCTGCAACGTCATGGCGTGAGACATCAATCTGCTGACACGCCCGTTCCCATCGACAAACGGATGTATATAATTGAAGCGATGATGCGCGCTCGCGATGGCAATGATCTTTTCGCCATCGCCCATTTTCGCAAACGCATAGCGTTCGGCGAACCGATGCATGAATTCGGCCACATATTGCGGCGACGGCGGAATATGACGCCCAACGGGGACCTCTTCTTCAGGCGATCGCCGCATCCTGCCGGGCACGATATCCAAAGTCCGCGTGGTACTTCTCACGATACGAAAATCGGCCGGCATATCGTCATAGAATTCCGCGTGCAGCCAGTTTAGAAAACTAGGCGATGCCGGTTCCGGCAACGTACCGTCCGCGAATTTCCGGTCCACGGCTTCCTGAAGCCGCACATGATTGCGAGCCTCGAACTGTCGATTGCGCAGATCGGTCTCTTGAGAGAATTCATTTTCGAGGGCCGCCTCGATCTCACGCGGCAATGTGTTGTGGCCTTCGATGAGGTTGCTGTAGAAACTGCTCATCACGCGGACGAGATCGGCAAGGCTGCAAGCGGTGCGCGGATCGAGCTTCTCGTCCAAGGCTGCCGATTTGCGGGCGATTGCGGCTACTAAATCGAGGATTTCCGAGCCGAATGTTTCGGGAAAGCAAGGTTCGAATCGGTAGGATGTTTCCATTTGCCGATCATATATGATAACTAAGCCACGGGAAAGACTAGATTTATGGCGAATGTGCCGCGCGCGCCTGCCGATCCTATTGCCGATCCCGGCGACCGCATCGCCAAAGTGATTGCGCGTGCGGGCGTGTGCTCGCGCCGCGATGCGGAGAGACTGATCGCCGAGGGGCGCGTGGCCGTGAATGGCGAAATCGCCACCACGCCCGCCATTCGCATCGGGCCGGATCAGGTGGTGAGCATCGACGGCAAGCCGCTGACGGAGCCGGAGCGTTCGCGGCTGTGGCGCTATCACAAGCCGCCCGGACTCGTGACCACGCATCGCGATCCGCAAGGACGCGGCACGGTGTTCAACAATCTGCCCAAGCATTTGCCGCGCGTGGTTTCTGTCGGGCGGCTGGATTTCAATTCCGAAGGGCTGCTGCTGCTGACCAATGACGGCGCGCTGGCGCGGCAAATGGAATTGCCTGCTGCGGGATGGACGCGCAAATATCGCGTGCGCCTGTTTGGCAAAGTCACACAGGCCGATTTCGAGAAGCTGGCGCACGGCGTGACCATCGACGGCGTGAAATATGGACCCGTGATTGCCGACATCGAACGCAGCAAGGGCATGTATTCCTGGGCTGCCGTTAGCCTGACCGAAGGCAAAAACCGTGAAGTGAAACGGTTGATGGAATTTATCGGGCTGAAAGTGGCGCGTTTGATCCGCGTGCAATTCGGGCCGTTCCATCTGGGACAATTGAACGAAGGAGCGGTGGAAGAAATTCCCACCAAAGTCTGGCGCGAGGAATTGGCGCCGCGAAAGGCCAAGCCGTGAGCGACGCATCCGCCGATCGCGCGCGTGACGCTGGCGGAACGGTGTTCGCCGTTCTGTTCGCCATCGGGTTCTGTCATGCGCTGAACGACATGATGCAATCGCTGATGCTGGCGATCTATCCGAATTTGAAAAAGACCTTCGATCTGGATTTCGCGCATATTGGATTGATCACATTGGTGTTCCAATGTACCGCCTCGCTGTTGCAGCCGCTGGTGGGGCTTTATACCGATAGGCGCGCGGTGCCCTATGCGCTGCCCATCGGCATGGTGTTCACGTTTGTGGGGCTGTTGCTGCTGGCGATTGCACCGACCTATCCGTTGTTGCTGGCGGCGGCAGGAATTGTGGGCATGGGTTCGTCGGTGTTTCACCCGGAATCTTCGCGCGTGGCCTATATGGCGGCGGGTTCGCGGCGCGGGCTGGCGCAATCCATTTTCCAGACCGGCGGCAATATCGGCAGCGCGCTGGGGCCGTTGCTGGCTGCATTCGTTGTGGGGGCCACGCATCGCGCAGGGATTGCGTGGTTTTCATTGGCGGCGTTGCTGGCCATTTTTATTCTCTGGAACGTCGGCAATTGGCATCGCAATCATGGATTGGCGCGCGCGAGTGCCCATGCGCGCAAGCGTGTTCCAGTTGAAGTGTCGCCCGCCCGCGTGAAAATTTCCGTGGCGATCCTTGTGCTGCTGGTGTTTTCTAAATTCGTCTATCTGGCGAGCATTACGAGTTATTTCACATTCTACCTGATCCATAAGTTTCATGTGACGGTTCACAGCGCGCAAATTCATTTGTTCATCTTCCTCGGCGCGGTCGCGGTGGGCACGATCTGCGGCGGCCCGCTGGGCGACCGCTTCGGGCGCAAGCTTCTCATCTGGTTTTCGATTCTGGGCGCGCTGCCCTTCACGCTGGCGATGCCCTATGCGGACTTGATGGGCACGACCGTGCTCAGTGTGTTCGCGGGCGTCATTCTGGCGTCGGCATTTTCGGCCATCGTCGTCTATGGACAGGAATTGCTGCCCGGCCGCGTGGGCATGATCTCCGGACTGTTTTTCGGATTGTCCTTCGGCATGGGTGGATTGGGCGCAGCGGCACTCGGCTGGCTCGCGGACCGCACGAGCATCACGTTCGTCTATGAAGTGTGTTCGTTCCTCCCCGCGATCGGATTGCTCGCAGCGTTTCTGCCGAACCTCACGGCGAAACGCGCTTAGCTCATAACGGCCTTGCGGCGCGCGAGACTTTCTGCGGACCAAAGCTTCGACGAGTCGTAATAGACCTCAAACGCATGCGCGCCTTCAGGCAGCGTGACCCACGGCAATTTCGAGCGCGTGAAGATGTGCACATCCGGCGGCATCACTGACGGATCGTCCAGCGTGCCCACGCGCACGAAGTGAATGGCGGTGCGTCCGCCATAGGTGCTCCACAGCGCGATCTTGCATTTGGGACAACTATAGATGTCATGTGCGCGGCCACTGTCCGTCGGCATTGAAACGGCTTCGGTCTCGCCGGTGGCCTCGACCCGATCCGCCTCGATCAGCGCATTGAGTACGAACGCACTGCCCGTCTGCCGCTGGCAATCGTGGCAATGGCAGCAATGCACAAACATGGGCGCGGATTTGAGCTGGTACTTCACCGCGCCGCACGAACAGGAACCGGACAGGCTCATTTTGACCTCTTGGATATCGGCGGTTATTTAGAACATAATATGGGATCGGCTGTCCGGGGGGAATGATGTTTGCTCGGTTTGGAGCGCTGGCGCTCGCGGCAGGTCTTACGGCGTGCGCCTCTACGCCGGAGCCGTTCGGCATTGTGGTGGGAAACACGACCGTGCAGGAGATCAATGCCCGGTTCGGCGCGCCGGACTGCGAGGACGTCGGGACCGGCGACATTCGGGTCTACAAATACTTCGCCGCGCGCACCACCAGCGGCATGCCCTACGTGTCGATCAAAAGGCCGGTGCCCGGCCTTAACGGCAACAATTCAACCGCGGAATATTTGACAATCACGATCAATGTTGACGCGCAAGGCATCGTCACCGGCGAGTCGCACAAAGAAACGATCTCGTCCGACCGGCCGGTTTGTTAGGCCCACGACATTACCTCCGCGGATATTGATTCACGTCCTTCTTACGCCGCGACGAGTTTGACTTCGATGCGGCGGCCTACCGCCTTCGCATAGCGTTCGAGCGTTTTCAGATTGGGTGGATTGCTGCCGCTTTCGATACGCGCGACCACCGATTGTGTCGTATGCATCTTCCGGGCGACGTCGGCCTGTGTCATTCCCGCTTTCGCGCGCGCCTTGATGAGCGCAAGCGCCAGCGCGAATTCCGGCTTCAACCGGTCATATTCGGCGCGGAAGGATGGATCTTTCATCCATTCGTCTTTCAGCTTCTTGAATGGAATTGTCATGACTCAAGCTCCTTTGCTCGTTGCAGCGCGAGGCGGATAGATTGCGGCGGCGTCTTCTGCGTCTTTTTCACAAACACATGCAGAATTACGATTCGTCGTCCGCGCGCTGTGACATATATTGCACGCGCGATGCCGTCGCGTCCGCTCATGCGCATTTCCCACAATTTGTCGCGCAGCGGTTTGACATGCGGCGCACGCATCCGCTCCGGCCCAACCGCGACCATCAGATCGATGACGTGCGCGAGCCGGGCGCGAATATCTTCGGGGAGCGCCGCGATTTCAGCCCGCACGATTTCGTTCAGGACTTCGACGCGCCACGCATCCATGGGAGAACATTATCGCAATCATGCGATAATGGCAAGTGTGCAAATTTGCTAAAGCCTACCTAATCCCCGCAACATGCTCCACCAGCCGTTCGAGACTTTCCGTCCAGCCTTGCTCCATGCCGCCGATCATCTGCACGGATTCCGGCACGAGGCCGGTCGCGCGCGCGTGCACGGTGAGTTTGGTTTTGCCGCCTTCGTCTTCGAAGGTCACAACCACGTGGCCTTTCAGCAATATGCGGCCATGCGCATCTGTTGCCTCGTTGTCGAACACCAACCGTTCCGGCGGCGCCACCTCTATAAACGTGCCCGGCATTGGATGTTCGAAGCCGCTTTCGTGGCGCATGACGATATAAAGCTTGCCGCCCGGCCGCACATCCATTTCGCAGACGGGATTGGTGAAGCCGTGCGGGCCCCACCATTGCGCCATGTGTTTGGGCTCCGTCCACACGCGGAACACAAGCTCGCGCGGTGCATCGATGAGACGCATCAGCACAAGCTCGCGTTCCGCGTATGTGTGTTCGCTCATATCACATCGGCTTTTCGCAAATGACC
>DATCEI010000039.1:0-2530 GCA_036510185.1 Rhizomicrobium sp.
AAGGGCTATGGCACCGGCGAACACCTCGAAGCCCTCAGCCGCATCGGCGTAAGCCGCCATCACCGCCGCAGCTTCGCACCTGTCCACAACATCTTGTGCTGTGGATAGTGTGAAGACTCAAGTGTAACACTTTGATTCCAAAGACTCTTGACCTGTGGACTCACATGAATCACGATTCCGCCCTTGTGTGGATTAACGGGGCGGGCAGACATGGGACCAATCAATTCGGTCATCGAAGGCGATTGCATAGAGACGATGCGCGCACTGCCCGCAGGCATTGCGGACCTCGTGTTCGCCGACCCGCCCTACAATCTTCAGCTCGAGGGCGAATTGCGTCGCCCGGACAATTCCCGCGTCGATGCGGTGGACGATCATTGGGATCAATTCGCGAGTTTCGCCGATTACGACCGCTTCACGCGTGATTGGCTGGCTGCCGCGCGCCACGCGCTGAAGGATGATGGCGCGCTGTGGGTCATCGGCTCCTATCACAACATTTTCCGCGTCGGCGCGATCCTGCAGGATCTCGGCTTCTGGATTTTGAACGATGTCGTGTGGCGCAAAACCAATCCGATGCCGAATTTCAAAGGCCGCCGTTTCACCAATGCGCATGAAACAATGATCTGGGCATCCAGAACCCGCGATCAGAAACGCTACACGTTCAATTACGAGGCGATGAAGGCGCTGAACGACGATCTGCAGATGCGCTCCGACTGGACGCTGCCGATCTGTTCCGGCGGCGAACGGCTGAAAGATGCGCAAGGCGTGAAGGCGCATTCGACACAGAAACCGGAATCGCTGCTGCATCGCGTGATACTGTCGTCCACGCAGCCCCGCGAAGTGGTGCTCGATCCGTTTTTCGGTTCCGGCACGACGGGCGCGGTGGCCAAACGGCTGGGCCGCAGCTTCATCGGCATCGAGCGCGATGCGAAATATGCGAGCATCGCGCGCGAACGTATCGCAGGCGTCGTGCCTGCGCCCAACGACGCTATCGAAGTCACGCGCTCCAAACGCAACGAACCGCGCATTCCATTTGGATGGGTGGTCGAGCGTGGGTTGCTCCTGCCCGGCACCGTTCTGCACGGTACGCAAAAACGTCATCGCGCCAAGGTGCGCGCCGATGGCACGCTCGTTTGTGAAAACGCCACCGGCTCAATCCACCAGATGGGCGCGCATGTGCAGGGTCTGGACGCCTGCAACGGCTGGACGTTCTGGCAATACGAAGCCTCGAAAGGCAATTTCGTGTCGATCGATGTGCTGCGACAGCGCTTACGCGCGGATTTAACGTGACTGTAGCAGCATTCAGAGTTTTTGTGGTCGCGTGCGCCATGAGCATTTTATCTTCGTGCTCCACCAATAAGGCCATCTCTGAGAGAGAGTTGGACGAGCAAGCCAAAGATCACAGCGCTGTAAGTGGGGCACTTCCTTCCGATGCTGTTCGAGATAGGGCTACAGCAATTGCCATTGCGGAGAACCTCTGTCGAGCTGAAACAGTTCCAAAAAACCGCCACTGGCGTGCAACACTGGACGGAAACCTTTGGATTGTAGATCAAATTATACCCGGTGCTTACCCAGACGACGACATAGACGGCGCATATATAAAGATCAGAAAGCAAGATGGTACTGCTTATTTGCCCTGCAAAATGTTGATCACCGTGTATTAGAAGACACGATCTTGCGCATGACGGTCGGAAGAGCTGAATCGCCTAATTTATTTTCTTCGATCCAAACGCCGATCGTTTTGGGGCGCTTTTTCACTTCGGTAAAATAAACCTCGATCTCCAGTTCGAAATGCGTGAAGCCGTGGCGTACGATTCCCACACGTTTCTTCCACGCAGCGGGAAATGGCGCTTGCAGCATCGCTTCTTTTGTAGATGGAAATGACTCTGTCCAAGGCCCCAGCGGCGGTTGCATCATGCTGCCGAGCAAGCCTTTCTCGGGGCGTTTCACCAGCAGCACCGCACCCGACGCATCGCGCACCACAAACGCCGCGCCGCGTTTCAATGGACGCGCGGCTTTCGCAGTCTTCACCGGCAGCGTTTCCTGAATGCCGCGTTTGCGTGCGAGACAATCCTCCGTCCACGGACAATTGGCACAGGCCGGACGCTTCGACGTGCAGATGAGCGAGCCCAGGTCCATCAATGCCTGCGCGAAATCGCCCGCCCGTTTCTCCGGCACGAGAGATTGCGCGCGCGCTTTCAATTCCGGCTTGGCTTTTGCGAGCGGTTGTTCAATCGCGAAATAACGCGCCAGCACGCGTTCCGCATTGGCATCGACGGCCGCCTCGCGCGCATCGAACGCAATCGCGGAAATCGCGCCTGCCGTGTATGCGCCGACGCCCGGCAATTTGCGCAACTCTTCGGCGGTTTGCGGAAAGCGCCCGCCCAATTCGTTCGCCACAACTTTCGCCGCCGCGTGCATGTTTCGCGCACGCGCGTAATAGCCAAGCCCCGCCCATGCGGCGAGCACATCATCGAGCGGGGCCGCCGCCAGCGCGCCCACATCCGGCCAGCGTGCGAGGAATTTCCGGTAA
>DATCEI010000040.1:0-6103 GCA_036510185.1 Rhizomicrobium sp.
CGCGTCTTTTCCTATGTGGAGCGCGGTTTCTATGCGGATCAAATCTCGCGTCTGCTGAATTTGTTTCCACGGCAGCAGATTCATTTTTTCAGGTCGGACCGGCTTTGGTCGGATCCGAAAACTACGTTGAACGCGATACAGGACTTCCTTGGGGTGGAACGCCTTCTGAAACTTGGTAACTACGTGCATCGAAGAACGTCGAAATCGGACAGCATGCCTGTTGCCGCGCGTGCGTCGCTCGATGCGTGCTTCCGCGAAAATATAGAGATTACTGCTGCTTTGACGGGGCAGGATTTATCGGATTGGTTGACGCCTGCCTATGAGGAACCCATGACGAATTCGCGGGCGGAAGCAGCCTCGCGACCGTAAAAAGCACCCTCCCCCCTTGCGAAACCCGCCCACCCTTTTATTCTCCGGCCCGGTCCGAGCCTGCCCTGTGGCGGCCCGGTTCCATGTGCCGTCGCAACCAGCGCCGCGCGCGAGCCTTTCGGGGAGATTTGCCACGCCGATCGTCGAAGAATTCGCTTCGTGGGTCCGGCAAATCCCGCGGAGCGCTGCGTTGCGTCGTTTTAAAAGGAGAGAGTCATAGCCCCCCCGAAGCGTTTTCAGCAGACCCCTGCGCCCCAGTCCAAGGATGGCCCGCGCGTCAATGAAGAGATTTTTTCCCGCACGATTCTCCTGATCGGAGACGACGGGCACAAATATGGCGAGATCGGCATCGACGAAGGCCGGGCTATCGCCGAGGAAAAAGGCTTCGACCTGGTCGAGGTTTCGCCCGAGGCGAAACCGCCCGTCGTCAAGCTGATGGATTTCGGCAAATACAAATACGAGCAGCAGAAGAAAGCCGCCGAAGCGCGCAAGAAGCAGAAGGTCATCGAGCTCAAAGAAATCAAGATGCGCCCGACCATCGACGATCATGATTACGAAACGAAGATGAAGGCGATGAGGCGTTTCTTCGACGAAGGCGACAAGGTGAAGGTGACGCTGCGCTTCCGCGGCCGCGAAATGGCGCATCAGCATCTGGGCATGGAATTGCTCAACCGCATCCAGAAAGATGTCGATGTCTTCGCCAAGATCGAGCAATACCCGAAGATGGAAGGCCGTCAGATGATGATGGTGCTTTCGCCGAGGTAAGGGACAGCCTGCCGGCCAAGGAAAGGCTTTCTCAACGAATGACACGCTAGGGTTGCAGATGCCCTTTAGTTCCAGGCATCGGCCAATCGAGCCAGCCAGCGGGAGGGATGATTATGGCTGAAGCCAATCATCCTTTCGGTATCCTGCGCGAACTGACCTGGAGTCATGTTCTTCTCGTTCTCCTGGTTCTTTTCGGCTGCCGCGTACTCGTCGGAATCGTGCGGTGGCTCGTTCACAGGGCGGCGGAAAGCGCACCCTCGCACCGGCGGCTGGTGATCCTGCGGGCGGCGCCCATCGCAAGGCTCCTGATCGGAATCGGCGGCATCGCCATCATCGTTCCCATTATTGTCGAACCAACTTTCGACGACATCATTGCATTGCTGGCCACGATTGCTTTGGCGCTCGCCTTCGCGCTCAAGGATTATGTGAGCAGCGTCGTCGCGGGACTCGTCACCATCCTTGAGAACACCTATCAGCCCGGCGACTGGATTGAGGTTGATGGAACTTACGGCGAAGTGAAGACGATCGGCATGCGCGCGGTGCACATCGTCACCTCGGACGATACCGAAGTGATCATCCCGCATGCCAAGCTCTGGTCCACCAGCGTCTTCAATGCCAGCAGCGGCAGTCATAGTCTTCTCTGTGTCACGAATTTCTATTTGCGTGCCGATCATGACGGCGATGCGGTGCGAAAAATGCTGGTGAAAATTGCCGATACGAGTTCCTACCGGAAGCCGGAAACAACCGTCACGGTCGTTGCGGCTGAATTGCCCTGGGGCACGCGCTACAAACTCAAAGCCTATGTGAGCGACAGCCGCGACCAGTACGCAATGATCACCGATCTGACGATCAGGGGGAAAGAACAATTGCGCGGGATGGGCGTCGTTTTCGCCCAGGCATCTTATGCTGAAAACAAAAGTCCCTGATTATCGGTAGTTCAGCGCCTGAATTTTTATTCACGCCAAAACATCGCCAAGACCTTCTCCGGAAACTTTGCGGGCGCTCGCCAGAATCTTCTCCACCATGTCCGCATAGGTGTAACCGGCCTGTGCGGCTGCCGCCGCAAACCCCGCGTCGGGCGCGATGCAGGGATTGGGGTTCACCTCCAGCATCGTCGCATCGCCGCGTTCGCTGACACGAAAATCGACGCGCGCGTAACCGGACAGACCGAACAGCCGCCACGCCTCGCGCGCGAGATGGGAAAGCCGCGCGTTGAGTTCTGGCTCGGCCTCGTCCCAACCGAACACGCGCACGGTGTTCACAGCATCCGGGCTTTCCAGATCCCACTTCGCGCCATAGCCCACGATGCGCGGACGGCTCGGTGCCCATTGCTCGAAACGCATTTCGGCGATGGGCAGCACACGGGGTTCGCCGTATTCTTCCAGCACGGCCACGTTGAATTCGCGGCCTTCGATATATTCCTCCGCGAACCAGCGGCCGCCGTAACGCTCGGCACAGGCTTGCGCGCGGGCGCGGATGGCTTCGCCGCCGATGACGACGGCTTCATCATCCAGACCCAGCGAGGCATCCTCCGTCGCCGACTTCACGACATAGCGGCAGTGATCGGCCAGCGCGTGCCAATGCGGCGGCTCCGACCAATCGGGCGTCGGATGACCGGCGTCGCGAAAAATGCGTTTCACCAAGGGCTTGTCGCCCGTCTTTGTCATGGGTTCTGAGGCATTTCCGGTGAAAGACAGCGCCAATCCGGCCAGCATTTCGGGGGCCAGCGGCGCGCGCGAGCCATCGCCCTCCACGCTTTCCACGAGATTGAACACAATGTCGGGCCGCGCCTGCGCCAACGTCTCCCGCAATGTTGTCACCGCAAACGCGGCGCGTTCGGCATGGTGCCCCTTCTCTGCGAGCGCAGCCGCCACAGCCTCGGCCTGCACCAGCGTGTCCAGTTCATCGGGCCGCGCGTCCGCGGGCACATCCGAATGCAGCACCAGCACGCGCATCAGCGATCTCCGGCTTTCACGCATAACATCAAACACAAAGTGTCATGGCCCGCCTAGTGCGGGCCACCCAGGTGACACAGACTCCCTGGCGAAGGATTTTCTCCGTTCAATTTTCGTAGAGACGCGCAGACTTCAACTGGGTGGCCCGCACTCCGGCGGGCCATGACAGTGAGGTTTTAGCGCATCACCGTTGCGCAGCGAGTTGGGGATGGCGCGCGAGGAACGCATCCATGATGCGCCGGATCAGGTCGTTGTAAGTGAGGCCTTTGAACTTCGCGATGAAGACCAGATCGGACCGCTCCGGGTTCAGGCCCGCCAGCGGATTGACCTCGATGAAATAGGGCTTGCCGTCCGCGCCGTTGCGGATGTCGATGCGTCCGCCGTCGCGGCACCGCAACGCCCGCCACGCGGCCAGTGCCACTTCGCCAGCGGCGATGCCTGCCTCGTCTTCGGCCAGGCGATACTCCATGCGATCTTCGAAATGCTCCTTGTTCTCGAAGGAGTAGCCATGCGCTTCGGCGTTCGCGCTGAATGTAACTTCCATCGTACCGAGCACGCGCGCGTCCTCGCCCGTGCCCGTGATGCCGACCGTGAATTCGCGGCCCGACAGAAACGTCTCGACCAGAACGGGCTGATCGAAACGGGCCAGCAGATCGGCGGCGGTGGCGCGAAGCTCCGCTGCATTATCGACTTTCGATTTCGCGTTGACGCCTTTGCCGGAGCCTTCGGCCATGGGTTTCAGGAACAACGGAAATGGCAGAGTGATCGCATCCGCATCGCTGAGCTTCTCGATCACCGCGAACGGAGCCGTCGGCACGCCGCAATCTCGCACGACGCGTTTGGTCATCGCCTTGTCGAGCGCAAGCGCCAAAGTCAGCGCATCGGAAAACACATACGGAATGTCATAGGCTTCAAGCAGCGCGGGCGCCTGCGCCTCACGCGACACGCCTTTCAGCCCCTCGCAGAAATTGAACACGGCGTCCCAGCGCTCGCCCGCCACCAACCGCTCGGCCAGCCGCTTGACGCCGCCGATGCGCACGGGCTCGAAGCCGCACGCGGCAAGCGCCTCGCAAAGCCCCGCGATGGTGATTTCGCTGTCGAACTCGGCCGTCTCCTCCTCGCTCATGCCAAGCGCGAGGTAATCGGCCCGGAGGTCGTAAGTGACCCCGATACGCATGATCGATCCTAAGCCGCCGGGTTGCCTTTGTCGGCGCCGAGCGTACCGCCCGGATCGGTGTAGCGGTAGACGTCGCCTTCGAAATTGCGCAGCAGCAGATCGTCGCCGTCGCGGCCCACAATCGAATCCGGCGAGATGAGGATCTTGCCGCCGCCGCCCGGCGCATCAACCGCGAACATCGGCGTGGCATAGCCCGTGGTGTGGCCGCGCAACGCCTGAATGATCTCGATGCCTTTATCGACCGTGGTGCGGAAATGGCCCGAGCCGCGAATGGGATCGCATTGATAAAGATAATAGGGCTTCACGCGGCGCTTCAGCAGGCCGTGCATTAGCGGCAGCATGATCTTGGGGTCGTCGTTCACGCCCTTCAGCAGCACCGTCTGGCTTCCCATCGGCACGCCCGCATCGGCAAGGCGCGCGAAGGATTCCGTCACCTCGTCCGTGAGTTCGTTCGGATGCGTGATGTGAATGCTGAACCACACCGGATGATGGCGCTTCAGGATTTTGGTCAGTTCCTTCGTGATGCGCTGGGGCAGCACCACGGGCACCTTGGTTCCGAAACGGATGAATTCGATATGCTTGATCGCGCGCAGGCGGCTAAGCAGCCATTCCAGCTTCTCGTCGCCCAGCGTCAGCGGATCGCCACCGGACAGAAGCACGTCACGGATTTCCGTGTGCTCCTGAAGATAAGCCAGCGCCTTTTCCCATTGCTTGTTGGAGAATTGATATTCGCCGCCCGGATTGCCCACCACGCGGGCGCGCGTGCAATAGCGGCAATAGGTCGAGCACGTGCCCGTGGTCAGGAACAGCACACGGTCGGGATAGCGATGCACAAGGCCCGGGGCCACCGTGTCATGATCCTCGCCCAGCGGATCGTCATACTCGCCCGGCATGCGGGTGTATTCGTCGCCCGTCATCACATGGGTGCGGCGCAGCGCCTCCGTCGGATCGTCGCGATCCATCAGGCTCGCGTAATAGGGCGTGATGCCGACGGGCAGCGAGCCGCTGTGCCGCTCCACCGCGGAGCGTTCGTCGTCGGACAGCTGGAAGATGCGCGCCAGTTCTTCCTTGGTGCGGATGCGCGTGCGCATCTGCCAGCGCCAGTCGTTCCAGTCGGCGTTGGTCGTGCCGGGATAGAAGCGCTGGTAGAACGCTTTCGTATCGGGGTTTACGGGAAAGCGCAGCGCCTGTTTGCGGACCGCCGCGATTGTGGGAACGCCTTGCTCGACGCGTACGGGAGGGTTCTCGCGAACTTCCCGCAACGGAGGCTTCAACTCGCGCCCCCGCACTACCTGGAGACCCATCGTCTTCCCGTAACGCTTGGTCGACCGCACCTCGAAAGCCCCAGCGACTTTCATACAGCACATCGACTCGGCGGATATTTAGAAGCTTTGACCTTGTCGTCAAGCGAATGATTCCGGGCTTGGTGAACGCGGGCCTTGCGGAACACCGCGATTTGACGGGATTCGCGGAGGGTTCGCGTAGTTGGAGCTGCCGCGGGAGGCGAATATGAACGACTATCTCCGGAAATCATGTGGTGTACGAAAGTCAACAATGAAAGAGTTTTTTGAACCATAACATGACATACATATCATCATACGCCATCTTCCATCGACCTCTCCAATTTAATCCGTCCACAGATTATATTGGCCGCTCCGCGTGAGGACGATTTTTCTCCGTGCGAATTCATACACAGCCTTCGCCATCATCTTTCCTCCCCCGTCATTACGGGGGAGATGGCGCGCCGTAGCGTAGCGAAGGCGTGACGGAGGGGGCCCCCTCCACCGCCGACGCGGTCCCCCTCCCCCGCACGCGGGGGAGGAAAGTTATTCGAGCG
>DATCEI010000041.1:0-4864 GCA_036510185.1 Rhizomicrobium sp.
TGCGAACTCAGCGACGGCGTTTGCGGCAAGTGTTATGGGCGCGATCTTGCCCGCGGCACCAGCGTGAACATCGGCGAAGCAGTGGGCGTCATCGCGGCGCAATCCATCGGTGAGCCGGGCACGCAGCTCACCATGCGCACCTTCCATATCGGCGGTGCGGCGCAGGTGGCCGGTCAGTCGAAGATCGAGGCGTCCTATGACGGCACGATCAAGTTCATCAACAAGAACATCGTGAAGAACTCCGACGGCGAGACGATCGCGATGGGCCGCAACATGCAGATCGCGATTGTCGATCCGAAAGGTGCGGACCGGGCGAGCTATCGCATCACCTATGGTGCGCGCATCAAGGTGGAGGAGGGCGCAAACGTGAAGCGCGGCGATCGTCTCGCCGAGTGGAACCCGAACAGCCTTCCCGTGCTCACCGAAGTCGAAGGCATCGTGAAATACGAAGACCTCGTCGCCGGCATTTCGCTGAAGGACGTGGCCGACGAAAAGACCGGTGTGTCGAACAAGGTGGTGATGGATTCGCGCGGCAGCGGCTCTCGCGGCGGCGAACTCCACCCGACCATCGCGGTGGTGGACAAGAAAGGCCAGATCATCAAGCTGCCGATGAACGAAGCGCGTTACGGGCTGACCGTGGACGCCATTCTTTCGGTGGAAGATGGTGCGCAGGTTCGCGCAGGCGACGTGCTCGCACGCATCCCGACGGAAGGCGCGAAAACACGCGACATCACGGGCGGTCTGCCGCGCGTGGCGGAACTGTTCGAAGCGCGCAAGCCCAAGGAATGCGCGGTTCTCGCGGAAACCGACGGCTTCGTCGAATTCGGCAAGGACTACAAGAACAAGCGCCGTGTCATCGTGAAACCGAAGAACGACAAGATCGACCCGACCGAATACTTGATCCCCAAGGGCAAGCATATCAGCGTGCGCGAAGGCGATTTCGTGGAGAAGGGCGATTACATCGTCGAAGGCAATCCGTCTCCGCATGACATTCTTCGCATCAAGGGCGTGGAAGAACTGGCGGCCTATCTCGTCAAGGAAATCCAGGATGTCTATCGGCTGCAGGGCGTGAAGATCAACGACAAGCACATCGAAGTGATCGTGCGCCAGATGATGCAGAAGATCGAAATCACCGATGGCGGCGACACTACGCTGCTCGCAGGCGAACAGGTCGATCTCCTGGAGATGCAGGAGGCCAACAAAAAGGCCGCCGACGAGGGCTTCAAGATCGCGGAAGGCCGGCCCGTTCTGCTCGGCATCACCAAGGCGTCGTTGCAGACGCGCTCGGTGTTCTCCGCCGCCTCGTTCCAGGAAACTACGCGCGTGCTCACCGACGCCGCCGTCAACGGCAAGGTGGATATGCTCGAAGGCCTGAAGGAAAACGTGATCGTCGGACGCTTGATCCCGGCGGGCACGGGTGGCGCGATCGCGCGGCTGCGTCATGTAGCCAGCGAACGCGACAAGGCGATTCAGGAGGAGCTGGCGAAGAACCGGCCCGCCCAGATCGAAGGCCCGGTTGCCGCGGAGTAATCCGTACGCATTTAATTGACGCGCAATCTGACGAGAACCGCTTCACACTTCTCGGGATTGCGCTTCGTAATCGGGACGTCCAGGAAAGAGAGGCCGCTCGCAAGGGCGGCCTTTTCTTTTTGCCCAGGAACGCAGCCCCGCGAAGTGTAGGCGGTTCGCGTCAGGCTGCGTGACAATTTAAAAAACGTGCCTACATGGAATGTCGGAATTGGGAGTTTAACGCTCCGCCGATGGTGTAACCTCCTTTCATGTTGCCAAAGCCATTCACCTGGGATCTAGCGCAAGCGCGCGAGGGCCGTTTCAACGGCAAATTCCTCATCGGCGTGTTTACAACGGGCATCTATTGCCTGCCGTCCTGCACCGCGCGCCAGCCAAAGCCCGAAAATGTGCGCATCTTCAAAACCGAGGAAGACGCACAAGCCGCGGGCCTGCGCGCCTGCAAACGCTGCCGCCCGGACCTGTTCTATCGCGGCGAAGACGGCGACATTCAATTGTTCGATGGACTCGCGAGCCGCGTGCGCGCCAATCCCGAAGGCTTTGCCGATGTGGCAGCGATGACGACATCTTGCGGCGTCAGCCAGACAAAGCTTGGCACGCTGTTCCGCGATCATGCGCATCTCGCGCCTGCCTCGTGGCTGCGCCGCGAACGGGTACACGCAACGCAGAAATTGCTGCTCGATGGTGACGAGCGCGTAGTCGATATCGGCTACGCGGCAGGCTTTGAAAGCGAGTCCGTGTTCCACCGCCAGTTCCTTTCGTTGGCGCGGCTGACGCCCGGAGCCTATCGCGCACTGGGCAGTTCAACGGTGTTTCTGCTGCATTTGCCGACCGGATATCGAACGCAGGAAATCCTCGCCTATCACGCGCGCGACCCCGAAAGTCTGTGCGAGCGCAGCGAAGGCCATCGCATCTGGAAGGCGTTGCTGACACCTGACGGCGCAGCGGTTCTCGAAATCTCGCTGGAAAGCGAAGGCGCATGGTGCCGCGTGCACGCAAAAAAGAAACTGGGCCGCGAAAGCATGGCGCACATTCACGCCGCCGCGCTGCGCATGCTGGGCCTCAATTCGGAAGTTTCGCTATTCGAATCCCGCGTCGCGCGTGACCCGCGCGCCGCAGCGCTCATCGCGCGCCGCCGTGGTCTGCGCCTACCGCAGATTCCCACGGGTTTCGATGGATTGTGCTGGGGCATTATCGGCCAGCAGATCAACGTGAAATTTGCAGGCGCGCTGCGCCGCGAGATCGTCAATCTCGCGGGCGAGGAAGCCGAAGGCGGCATGCGCGCCCATCCCACGCCCGCGCGCGTCGCAGACATCAGTGTGGCGACGCTGGCCAAGCGACGGTATTCGCGATCCAAAGCCGGTTATCTTATCGGCGCCGCCCGCGAAGTGGCTGAACAACGCCTCGATATCGAAGGTCTGCACGAAGGCTCGGCCGCCGCCGCCGAAAAGAAGCTTACTTCTATTCGCGGCATCGGCACATGGACTGCGCGTTACGTGCTGCTGCGCGTAGGCTTTGCCGACAGTGCGCCCGTAGGCGACAGCGCGCTCGCGACCGGTTTGCAGCGCCTGCACGGCGCTGACGAGCGCCCCGATCACGATACCGTGCATCGCAT
The DNA here is from genome assembly GCA_036510185.1 of Rhizomicrobium sp. Lineage (GTDB taxonomy): Bacteria > Pseudomonadota > Alphaproteobacteria > Micropepsales > Micropepsaceae > Rhizomicrobium. The sequence continues at coordinate 3,143 of DATCEI010000041.1, forward strand.
GATGCAGGCCTTCTCGCCGCATCGCAGCCTCGCCACCGCGCATCTGTGGGCGAGCCTGAAGGACGCCGCATGAAAACGGAAAAGCGTTATTGGGCGCCGATTGAATCCCGCTTCGGAAAATTCGCCGCCTGGGTGGACGGCGAGGGCAGGCTGCTGCGTTTCCATCTGCGTCTGAAGGGTGCGGAGCATGTGGACCGCTACGCCGAACGCAACGATCGTGCGCTGAAGGACGTGCAAAAGCAGATCGCGCAATACGATGCGGGCAAGCGCCGCGATTTCGAATTTGTGCGCGATATGGAAGGCACGTCTTTTCAGAAAGAAGTCTGGGAGGCACTGGTACGCATTCCCTTCGGCGATACGACCAGCTATGGCGCGCTCGCCAAGCAGCTCGGCTATCCGAATGGCGCGCGCGCCGTGGGCCTTGCCAATGGGAGTAATCCCATCGGGCTCATTGTGCCGTGCCATCGCGTGATCGGCAGCGATGGTAGCCTCACCGGTTACGGCGGTGGCCTGCCGCTCAAACGCGCGCTTCTGGAGCACGAAGCGCGCGTCGTTGGCGTGCCGCTCGATCTCTTCGCTTAGATCGATTTGGATAATCCGAAGAAAAATCCGCGCCTCGGCCCGAATTGCGGAGCGCCCACGCCAATGCCCGTGCCGTCGCGGATTTCATATTTGTCGTCGAACAGATTGATGACGTCGAACCGTGCGGTGAGCGCGCCAGCGCCGCCCAGATCGAAGGCGTGGCTCACGCCCACATTGATCTGTGTATAGCCGGGCACGTGATCGCCATTGGGCGTGTCGCCATCCTTCCGCAAACCCGACCCGTAAATCATGTCGGCGCTGAAGCGTATGTCTTGCCACATGTAAGACGCGCCCGCCGACACACTGACGATCTGCTGATGATCCAGCGGGATATAATTGTCGGCGATATAGGTGAGATCGCCCGGATCGAAATCGAACTGGCTTGTGATGATGTCCTTGCCCGCCGCGCGTTCCAGCGCCGCGTTCAGATAGGCGGAGAAGGATTCGTTGGCATAGGTGCCCGTGAATTCGACGCCATATTGCCGCCCGGTGAAGTAATTGAACGGCGTCAGGATGATCGGCGCGCCGAACTGGCCTTCGTCCAGCAGATTGCGCGATTGCTTGTCGTAGGTGTCGAGGCCGATGGTCAGCGTTTCCAGAAGCCGCTGGCTGATCCCGATATCATAATAGTCGGCGCGCTCCGCTTTCGGCGTATCGTCGGCCGTCGTGGGTGCCGCCGCTGTCGTGTTGTTGAACAGCGCCACGTCTGTGCTCGCCACCAGCTCGATAGGCGGCGGCGAGAAGTAACGCGAAAAGCCCGCGTGGATGGTTGTGTCATCCAGCGGCTGCCAGACGACGTTAAAGCGCGGGCTTACCTGATCTTCGGAATCGAAGGCGCGAAACTGATCGTAGCGCAGGCCATAGTTCACGGTCAGCGCGGGAAAGATTTTCCATTCGTCTTGCAGATAGACACTGTAACTCCAGACATGATTGGTCGAGTTGTCGGGAATAGTCAGCGGCACATCACCCGGAATGTCGTCCACGACCGGCAGAACATCCGACGATGTGCGACTTGCGAGATCGTCGGCCTGCGCCACGACACCGCTGCGTATCGTATGATCGCCCAGATGCCACGCGCCTTCCGCCTGCAAACCATAGGCTTCGTCGCGCTTATAAGCGGTCTGCGCGATACCGTCATAA
>DATCEI010000042.1:0-3228 GCA_036510185.1 Rhizomicrobium sp.
TTATGCGCCCGCTACGCCATGCTGACGGCGTTGTCCTGCGCCATTGCCGTTCTGGGCCTGCTGCTGTCTTCGCCCGCCGTCATTATCGGCGCAATGCTGATATCCCCATTGATGGGACCGATCATCCTGTTCGGTTTTTCGCTGGCGCTTCTGGATCAGCCTCTGGCGTTTCGCAGTTTCGTCGCGGTCGCCATCGGAACGCTGCTTGCCGTCGGCCTGTCCGCGCTCATTGTCTGGTTGTCGCCGCTTCAGTCGGTGACGCCCGAAATATTGTCGCGCACGCGCCCCAATTTTTTCGATCTTCTCGTGGCGATCTTCTCGGCGGTCGCTGGCGCCTATGCCGTCGTGCAGCGCAAGGGCGAAACGATCATGGGTGTTGCGATCGCAACCGCGCTGATGCCGCCGCTGGCCGCTTGCAGCTTCGGACTTGCCACCGCCAATTGGGCGATCTTCAAAGGTGCTGGCGGCCTGTTCATGACGAACCTTCTGGCCATCGCGCTGACCGCGTGTCTGGTGGCGAAATTCTTCGGCTTCGGCGCGCACAATTCGAGGCACAGCACATTCTGGCAGACGGTCAGCATCGTCGTGGTCTTTGTGGTTCTGTCGATTCCGCTGGGACTTTCCCTGAAGCGCATCGCGGGCGAGGCGGTGCAGACATCGAAAGTGCGTTCGACGTTGCAGGGTTATTTCGAAGAATCGTCGGGCCTCCGCCGCTCAGTTTTGCAAGCGGCAATTCCGTGCTCGATCCCGCAGGCGCAACCCTGCTTGACAATATCGTCTGGTGGCTGGGCGTGAGCGGCGCGCCATCGGTTCGTGTCATCGGTTACTCCGATACGTCGGGCAGTGCTGCCGCGAACCGCTTCACGGCGCTCAAACGGGCGCGCGCGGTCGCGGCAATGTTACAGGGCGCCGGAATTTCGGCTGCGCCCTCGGAAAATTATCCCGCGCCCGATCAATATCGCCAGGAGCGGGAATTCGGTCAGGCGAGTTTCCGCCGCGTCGAGATCGTTCCCGGCGCGAAATAATCGAAACGCGCCCAATTTGCCGCGAACCGCGCGTTGCTAACGCGGCGCGGTCCCGGGTTATGGTGGGGCGATGCGCAGCGCCCGATTTTTCCTGTTCGTTTTTGCGGTCGTGGCGTCGTTGCCGTGGCCGGCGCGGGCCTCCGATCCGCAGCCTTATGCTATCGAGATTCAAAAGACGGGCGATGCGCAGACGGACGAATCCATCGCAGAATCATCGCTGCTGAAAAACCTGCGGACCAAGGCGCCCGCGCCGCCCTTTGCGCTTGTGGAGCGCGCGCGCGGCGACATCGGCCGCATCGAAACCGTGCTCAACGGGCGCGGATATTACAAACCCTCTGTCTCGATTTCGATTGCGGGCCGCGACGTTGCCGATCCCGATCTGGCGGGCGCGCTGGACAATGTCACGCAAGGAACGCCGGTGGATGTGCGCGTGAGCATCGCCGCCGGGCCGCTTTATCATCTGCGCGCGATTGATTTCGACGGCACGGTCCCGCCGAAGGAACGCGCGGCGTTGGGCCTCTCGCCCGGACAGCCCGCCATCGCAACCGATGTGCTGGATGCGCAAGGCCGCCTGCTCGCCGCGTTGCAGGACGATGGTTACGCCTTTGCCAAGGTCGATGCACCCATCGCCATGCTCGACGATGATGCGCACGCGCTCGATCTATCGTTCAAAATCGACGCGGGGCCGCAATCAATCATCGGTGCCATAACGATTCACGGATTGAAAGACATGCGCGAGGATTTCGTGCGCGGCACGCTGACGATTCATTCGGGCGATTCCTATCGCCCCGGCGAAATCGAACGCGCGCGTCAGGGATTGCTGGCGCTGGGCGTTTTTTCCGGCGTCTCCGTGCGCGTGGGCGGAAAGCCGGTTGACGGCAATCATGTCGCGCTGACGTTCGATGTGCAGGAACGCCCGCGTCATGCCGTGGCGCTGTCGGCGAATTATTCGACGGACCTCGGTGGCAGTGTTTCGGCAAGCTGGTCGCATCGCAACCTTCTGGGCGATGCGGAGCAACTCAATCTTTCCGCGTCGGTCACAGGCTTCGGCGGCAGCGCCAGTTCCGGCATCGGCTACAATGCATCGGCGGCGTTCGTGAAGCCGCGTTTTATGGACGCCGACCAGTCGCTGGAAGCCGATCTTGCGGCGGTGAAACAGGATCTTGTCGCCTATAACCAGACCGCGGAAACGATGGGCGTTTATCTGCGGCGCGTATTTTCGCCCGATTGGAACGGCAGCGGCGGATTCGTGGCCACGCATGATGAAGTGGCGCAGGAAGGCACCGACAGGCTCTATCAATTGCTCGCGTTGCCCCTGAACGCAAATTACGACGACACCGGCGTGAGCGGGCCGCTTTCCGATCCCAGCCACGGCTTGCGCGGGTCTTTCTCGGCGACGCCCACCATTGCGCTTGGCGGGACAAATCTCACATTTCTTACAATGCAGGTATCAGGTTCGGCCTATTTCGATCTTTCGAACGATGGGCAATCCATCGTGGCCTTGCGCGCGCTGGCGGGCAGCGTTGTCGGTGGCTCGAATTTCGATCTGCCGCCGGATCAGCGGCTTTACGCGGGCGGTTCCGCCACGGTGCGCGGCTTCCGCTATCAATCCATCGGGCCGGATTTCGCCGACGGCACGCCCGCGGGCGCCACATCGGTCGATGCCGCGACCATCGAATTCCGCCAGCGTTTCCTCAAGGATTGGGGCGCGGTCGCGTTCGTCGATGCGGGGCAGGCGGGCACGAACAGCCTGCCGTTCGAGGGCGCGCTCAACACGGGCGTCGGCGTGGGCGTGCGCTATTATACCTCCATCGGCGCAGTGCGTGCGGATGTTGCCGTGCCGCTCAATCGCGTTCCGCAAAGCGATGCCTTCGAAATCTATATCGGATTGGGGCAGGCGTTCTGATGCGGCGCGATTGGCGAACATGGGCGTTGCGGGCAGCAGCGATTTGCAGCGCGGCGCTGGCGCTGTTTGTGCTGCTTGCGCTGGCCGCGATTTACACGCCTCCGGGCCACGCCATTGTCGCGCAGTTGATTGCTCCGCTGACGGGTGGCGAAGTTTCCGTCAGCGGTTTAAGCGGCGATCTGTTTCATCGTCTGCGCGTCCGCAGCATCGCGCTGCGCGACGCCGATGGCGAATGGCTTCGGGCGGAGAACATCGCACTCGACTGGCATGCGCTTTCGCTGCTCGACAATCGTGTCG
>DATCEI010000043.1:0-5757 GCA_036510185.1 Rhizomicrobium sp.
GATCCATTCCGTGGTGAGCACGCGCTCGGCGGTGCGCGGCCAATCGACGGCGGGCACACGGAAATTCGCGTCATGCTTCGTGCGTTCGGCCAATTCGGACGCAGCAGCGGCTTCCATGCGCAGATCGAGTTCCAACGCCACCGACACCGCAAGCGTTTGTACGACAGCGACGGGACGCAAGCGACGCGCTTCTGCCGAGACACGTTCGGCCACGCGCGCGGCAAGCGCGAACGCGGAAACATCGCGTGCAAATTCCTGCTCCACGCCGGGGCGCAACACCTTCACCGCCACGCGCTGCGGCGGCACATCGTTGGTTTCGGCTTCGTGGACTTGCGCGATGGACGCGGCGGCAACGGCGTCGGAGAAAGAGATGAACATCGCATCGACGGGTTTCTGCAACGCTTCAGCGACAACCTTCTTTGCGGCATCGGTTGGAAACGGCGGCAGGCGATCCTGCAGACCCTGCAACGCATCTGCCACATCGTCGCCGACAAGATCGGGCCGCGTCGCCAGCACTTGGCCAAGCTTGATGTAAGCAGGGCCGAGGCTTTCCAATGCAATCGCCAAACGCATACCGGGCGATTGCGATGAATCGACCGTGCGGCTGCCGAACAATCGCCGCAGCACTTTCGCCCACCACGGCAAAGCGGCGGTGTATTCGGCGGGGATGAGAGCGTCGTGCTTCGCAAGGATGCGCGCGGAACGCAGGAGGCGTCGGAAATCGGTGAACATCTTCACCTCCCCCTTTGTGGGGAGGTCGATGCAATGAGCACAGCGAATTGCATCGGGTGGGGGGCGGTGTTCGAAAGCCACTCCCACCCGGATCGCTTCGCTCTCCGACCTCCCCACAAGGGGGGAGGTGAAAAAAATACGCTCGTCTCAACTAATTCCCGCATTCAAATTCGCCAGGCCGAATGCATCGCCGCGATGCCGCCGGTCATGTTGCGGAATTTCACTTGGGACAATCCGGCCTTCTCGATCATCTTCGCGAACGCGGCTTGCGGCGGAAAACGGCGGATGCTTTCGGCGAGATAGCGATAGGCCTCGCCCTCGCCCGCCACGAACTCGCCGAGGCGCGGCAATATCGCGAAGGAATAATGTTCGTAGAGTGTATCCAGCACGGGCGCTTCAACGCGCGAAAATTCCAGACACAGAAACCGTCCACCCGGTTTCAGCACGCGCCGCGCTTCCGCCAGCGCTTTATCGATATGCGTGAAATTGCGGATGCTGAACGCAATCGTATAGGCATCCATGCTGGCATCGGGAAAGGGCAGCTGCTCGCCATTGCCGCAAACCCATTGAATCGCATCGGCGCCCTCGCGCTTGATGCCTTCGGCCAGCATCGCGGTGTTGATGTCGCAAATGGTGACCTCGGCCTTTGCGCGCGCCATGATGCGCATGGCGATGTCGCCCGTGCCGCCCGCCACATCCAGCACACGCATGCCGTCCTGCGGGTTCAGCCAATCGACGAAAGCGTCCTTCCACAACCGGTGCACGCCCATGCTCATCAGATCGTTCATCAAATCGTAGCGCCCGGCGACGGCGGAGAAGACCCCGCGCACAAGCGTTTCCTTCTGCGCCTCCGGCACATCGCGGAAGCCGAAACTGACGGTGGGTTTGGGGTCGGTGCTCATGGCCGCGACAATACACTATTGTCAGCAGCGCAAAGCGATGCGACAGCGTAGCCTCAAAGGACGCAAAAATGCCCGAATTGCCCGAAGTTGAAACCGTGAGGCTGGGCCTTGAGCCCGTGCTGGAAGGCCACCGATTCACCAAAGTGGTCACGCGGCGCGGCGATTTGCGCGTGCCCTTCCCGCGCGATTTCGCCAAACGGCTGACCGGGCGGCGGGTGAAGCGCCTGTACCGCCGCGCGAAATATATCCTTGCCGATCTCGATAGCGGCGAAACGCTGGTGATCCATCTGGGCATGAGCGGGCGCATGAGCGTTTATGCCGAAGGACGCGCCCGCAAGATCGGCGTCTATGTGCATGATGCGGCGAGTGCCGAGGTTGGAAACGGCAAGCACGATCATGTGGTGATGGAAACCGACGCGCCCGCGACCATCGTGTTCACCGATCATCGCCGGTTCGGATTGATGATTCTGGTGGCGACCGATGCGCTCGATCAGGACAAATTGTTCAAGGGGCTGGGGCCGGAGCCGCTGTCGGATGCGTTTGATGCGAAATATCTCAAGCAGGCGCTGGATGGCAAACGCACGCCTATCAAGTCGGCGCTGCTGGACCAGCGCGTTGTCGTGGGGCTCGGCAATATCTATGTGAGCGAGGCGCTGTGGCGCGCCGGTATTTCTCCGAAGCGATTGGCGGGAAGTATTTCCGGCCCGCGCATCGTGCCGCTGTTGCGCGCGATTCATGCCGTGCTGCACGATGCAATCGCGGCGGGAGGATCGAGCTTGCGCGATTATGCGCAGGCCGATGGCAATCTCGGTGAGTTTCAGCATCGCTTCGCGGTTTATGACCGTGCGGGAAGCCCATGCAAGAAAAAAAGATGCAAAGGCACGATCAAACGCATCGTGCAGGCGGGACGTTCGACATTTTATTGTTCGAGTTGTCAGAAGTGAAAAATACCAATTGTCATTCCCGGCCGAGCGACCGGTTGGGAGCGAGGGGAAAGGAATCCAGGTGTTGAACACCGTCCGGTGTTGAACACCTGGATTCCCTTCCCTCGTGCTCGCGTGAAACGCTCGCACTCGCCGGGGATGACAGTGAGTTTTACTTCGGCGCCATTGGTGGCAGGCGTTCGCCGGTTTCCAGCAGCGTTTTGAGGTTGGACAGAACCTTCGGCCAGCCACCCGACACCGCTTCGATGATTTTCGCGTTTTCGCGTTCGATCGAATGGGTGATCGTGAGCTTCATCACGTCACCGTCCTGCGCCAATTCCATGATGCATCTCGAATAGCCTTCTTCTTTCAATTCCGGCTTGAATTCGTTGCGCCATTTGACGGCCAGCCGGTTGGGTGGATCGAACTCCAGCACCTCGCCCGCGTCAGCCACGCGGCCATCGGGAAACATGAGTTTCCATGGCGAGCCGGGTTTCCAGTCGGTTTCCTGATGCATGTCGAACCAGTATTTGCGCATGGTTTCCGGCGTGGTCAGCGCGGCCCACAATTTTTCCTGCGTCGTGCGGATGTACGTGACATATACGAACTTGCTCATTTGTCTTCCCTTTCCAGTTTTCGCTTGAGGTCTGCCAGTGCGGCCAAACGTGGCCGTTCAAACTTGCCGATCCAGCGGTCGGCAATGTCATTGATGGGAACGGGATTGATGAAGTGAAGCTTCTCGCGCCCGCGCCATTGCGTGGAAACGAGATTGGCGTCCTCCAGAATGCCAAGGTGTTTCGTCACCGCCTGACGCGACATTTCCAGTCCCTCACACAATTCACCCAAGATCTGTCCGTTCTTCTGATGGAGCCGGTCCAGCAATTCGCGTCGGCTCTCATCCGCCAGCGCCTTGAAGACCGCATCCATGCTCATGGGCGTAATATGCAACTATTTGGTTGCCTGTCAAGGGGCATGTGAAAAACCTGCATGGCAAGGATCGAACTCGCGCCCGGAATTGTGATTGACGAGGATGCGCTGGAAGAGCGTTTCATCCTCGCGTCCGGCCCCGGCGGGCAGAATGTGAACAAGGTCGCGAGCGCGGTGCAGCTGCGTTTCGATCCCGTGCGTGCGGGGCTGAATGATTTCGCGCGGCTGCGATTGCTGTCGCTTGCGGGAAGCAAGGCGACGAAGGATGGCGTCGTGCTGATGACGGGGCGGCGCTTTCGCTCGCAGGAACGCAATCGTGAGGATGTGCGCGAGCGGTTGGCGGAGCTCATTCGGTTGGCGACGGAAGTGCGGAAGAAACGGCGTGTGACGAAGCCGTCGCGGGCGAGCAAAGAGAAGCGGTTGGAAAAGAAGAAAGTTCATTCGCGGCTGAAGCAAACACGAATGAAGAAATTTGATGATTAAACCAAACTTGTCATTCCCGGCCGAGCATTGCGCAAGCAATGTGAGGGGAAGGGAACCCAGGTATCAAACACCGGACGGTCTTTGACACCTGGGTCCCCTTCCCTCGCGTTCGCGTGTTACGCTCACGCTCGCCGGGGATGACAACGGTATTGAAGCGAATGAACGGAGTGCATGAAATGACCTATCAAAACATCCTTGTGAAAACCGAAGGGCCTGTCGGCGTTATCACGCTCAACCGGCCCAAGGCGCTCAATGCGCTCAATTCGGAATTGCTGGGCGAGTTGGTGACGGTGCTGAAAGCGTGGGACGCCGATGATGCCGTGCGCGCCATTGTGCTGACCGGTTCGGAGCGCGCGTTCGCGGCGGGTGCGGACATCAAGGAAATGTCCGGTCAGTCCTACATGGATATGTACCGCTCCAATTTCTTCGTAGAATCGACCGACGCCATCGCCGCCATCCGCAAGCCCATCATCGCGGCGGTTGCCGGCTATGCGCTGGGCGGCGGCTGCGAACTCGCCATGCTGTGCGATTTCATCCTCGCCGCCGACAATGCGAAATTCGGCCAGCCGGAGATCAATCTCGGCGTCATGCCGGGCATGGGCGGCACGCAGCGCCTTACCCGCTTCATCGGCAAATCCAAGGCGATGGAGATGTGCCTGACGGGCCGGAACATGGATGCGGCGGAGGCCGAACGCTCCGGCCTCGTTTCGCGTGTTGTGCCGCTGGCCGAGCTTTTGCCGGAAGCGATGAAGGCCGCCAGCAAGATCGCCGAACTGTCGCTGCCCATCGTCGCCATGACGAAAGAGACCGTGAACCGCGCCTATGAAACCACGCTTTCGGAGGGCCTGCGCTTCGAGCGGCGCGTCTTCCACGCCATGTTCGCCACCGAGGACCAGAAGGAAGGCATGGCCGCCTTTACCGAGAAGCGCAAAGCCGCCTTCAAGGATCGTTGATTTTCGGAAGCGCGCAGGCTAAAGACCCGCCTCTTTCAAAGGACGTTCCATGCCTAATATCGACTCCGCCAAGAAGCGCGTGCGCAAGGCCAAGAAGCGCACCCTCGTCAACCACGCCCGCAAAACCCGCGTTCGCGGCTTCACCCGCAAGGTCGAAGAAGCCATTGCGAGCGGCGACAAATCGGCAGCCGTGGCAGCCCTGAAGGCGGCGGAACCCGAGATCATGCGCGGTGTGAGCAAGGGAGTTATCCACAAGAACACCGGATCGCGAAAAGTCTCTAGACTGACGAAGCGCGTGGCCAAGCTCGGGGCCTAGGCAACTCCATCCAATTCTTCACAGATTCACGTTCGAGGCGGGCGCCGAAATGATCGGCCCCGCCTTTATTGTCCGTAGGCTGACATTCGCGGTTTCGTCACATACCGCCCCCCGATTGTCACAAGTGATTCGCGTAAGTGTCTGATTCGGTGAGCTTTGCCCGTGTGTTGGATTTTCCGTATACGGTACAAATACTTAGCTTTCGCAAAAAGTTAAAAAAGGCCTAATTTCCTCTTGCGGGCGCGCGCGCGATGAGCGTATCTTCCCCTCGCTGGGGCTGACGGACAGAGACCGATGACAAAGAAAAAAGACAGTAAAAACATGTCATTACTGGGATCGTCCCCGCCCCCTTGAAGTAAAAAGTAAATAAAAACGCAATCGAACTTTTAAAATCAAAATAGACCCGCTGCAGGACCGTTTCTTGCGGACGGGGAACTATTGCCGGACCTAAGCCATGGCGACTTCCAGTTCCACCACCAATTATGCGGGCGACATCGCACCGGCGGAAGCCTGGCGGATTC
>DATCEI010000044.1:0-10212 GCA_036510185.1 Rhizomicrobium sp.
ATCCGAACATCCGCACGGCATGGAGGACGAGGATTTCGACGAATTGTTCACGAAGGACAGGCCGGTGGTCTTCGCCTTTCACGGTTACCCTGCGATGATTCACAAACTGACCTACCGCCGTCACAATCACGATAATTTTCATGTGCGCGGCTACAAGGAAGAGGGCACCACCACGACTCCGTTCGACATGGTCGTGCTGAATAATCTCGACCGCTATCAACTCGCGCTGGACGCCATCAAGCGGATTCCGCGTTTTGCCGATCAGGTGGAGAAGGCGACGGAGAATTATTGGGCGGCGATGGAGCGCCACAAGCTTTACATCTGCGAGCACGGCGAAGACATGCCGGAGGTTCGCGACTGGCGCTGGACCGCGCCGTGATGCGCACCGTGGAATTCGTGTGATGGATGCGCCGGAGGAGTTGCATGTCCTTGCGCTGAACAGCGGTTCTTCCTCGCTCAAATTCGGCTTGTATCGCGTTGGCGCGGCGAGCGTCGAAGCCTTGCTCTCGCAGACCATGAAGCTGGCCGACATGCGCGAAGCGGTCGCGCGCATTGCGAAGCGCCTTGCCGATTATCCTGCGCCGGACGCCATCGGGCATCGCATTGTACATGGCGGGCCGAAGCTCCGGCAGCATTGCGTCATCGACGATGAAGTTCTGACGCAGCTTGAAGCCGCGAGCGCCTTCGCGCCGCTGCATATTCCGCCGGCCCTTTCCGTCATCCGTCTCGCGCGAGAACATTTTCCCGCGTTGCCACAGGTAGCGTGTTTCGACACGACCTTCCATGCCGAACTTCCCGATGTCGCGCGAATCCTGCCGATCCCGAAGGAATTTCTGGCTGAGGGCATTCAGCGTTATGGATTTCACGGTCTTTCGTGCGAGTCCATTCTGCGTCAACTCGGCCGCGATCCGCCGGAACGTCTCATCATCGCCCATCTCGGCAATGGCGCGAGCGTTACGGCTGTCAAAAGTGGCAAGTCCATCGACACCAGCATGGGCCTCACTCCGAGCGGCGGCGTCATCATGGGCACGCGCAGCGGCGATCTCGATCCGGGCGTCCTCGTCTATCTCGCGCGCGAGAAGAACTTCGATGCCGCCAAGCTGGAAGAACTCGTCGATCATCGCTCCGGGCTGCTGGGAATCTCCGGCATCGATAGCGACATGCGACGCCTGCACGAAGCAGCGCCGTCGAGCGCCGATGCGCGGCTCGCGATAGAAATGTTTTGCTATTCCGTGCGCAAACAATTGGCCGCGATGATGGCCGCACTCGATGGCGCAGACATGATCGTCTTCACGGGCGGCATCGGAGAAAACGATGCGAAAGTGCGCGCCGCAATTTGCCACGGCCTGTCATGGATCGGTGTCAATCTCGACGAAGCCCGCAATCTCTCCGCGAACAACCCGGTAAGCGATTCCGCGTCGCGCTGCGCGGTGCTCGTTCTGCCGTCGCTGGAAGACGAGCAGATTGCCCGTCACACAAGAACACTATTTCCACGAAATCTTCCCCGATAACAAAGCCAAGGAGACACCGTCATGCCCAATACCATTCGAGAGATTGTTGCCGCATTCGACGGTACGGACGATCTCGACAAGGCCGTTTACGCGCTTGAGACGCGCGGTTTCGACCGCGCCGCCTTTTCGCTGCTGGCCAGCGAAGATGCGGTCGCCAAGAAACTAGGGCACCGCTATCAGCAGGTCAGCGAAGTCGAGGACGAACCCAATGTGCCGCGCGATACGTTCTTTTCGCGCGTCTCGCGATTTGAAGCGGATTATCTGCCCGCGCCGATCCTCGCCTCGGTCGGCGCGCTCGTCTTTGTCGGCGTCGGATCAATGTTGCCCGTGCTGATCGCGGCTGGCACGGGCGCAGCACTCGGCGTGGCACTTAGCCGGATGATGCACGAGCATCACGCAACGCGCGTTCAGGAACAGCTTGCGCGCGGCGGATTGCTGCTCTGGGTGAATGTGCGCAACACGGACGAAGAGCAAACCGCGCTGGGAGTTCTGCGGGCGCATTCCGCACACGATGTCCACACGCACGACATCGCCGCAGCTTGAGGCGCGGGTTAATGGCGCTGGGCGGCTTTGTCGCCGTCCAGCGTGCCTTGCGCCGCCAATGTACCTGTCTTCGTGGGCGGACCCTTCAGAATCCACTCGAACGCGACGGCGATCATCGCACCGGCCAATGGACCGATGAGATAAATCCACGTCGTGTGAAAGTCTCCACGAACCAGATCGGGCGCGAGCGAGCGCACGGGATTCATCGACGCGCCGCTGATGGGCGCTGCCCAAAGCCCGGCGAGCGCGATATAGCCGCCAACCGCAATGGCGCCGTTGGTGCCGATATTGCGCGCACCCGATGCCGTGCCCAGCACCGTATTCACCAGACCGGCGGTGAGCAGCACCTCCATCGCCAGCGCCTGCACGGCGCTGACGCCGTGGCCGGGCACCGTCGCACCGAGATTGCCCACGCGACCAAACATTGCGAACAGGAATAATGCCGCCGCCATGCCGCCCGCGATCTGCGCCAGAATGTAGCCGGGCACGCGGCTCCACGGAAAATTTCGCCGCACCGCGAACGCCAATGTGACGGCGGGATTGAGATGCGCGCCGCTGACCGTGCCCATGAAGTAGATGATGGCCATCACCATGAGGCCGGGCGCGATCACCGCCATGCCGAGCGTGACCGCGCCATTGCTTATCGCCGCCACCACATCCGCGCCGGCCGCCACGACGACCAGCAGAAACGTCCCCCACAGTTCGGAAAAAAGTCGCCGCCATTCGAGTGACGCATCCAGAAAATCCGGCGCCGTCCCCTGATTCAGCATGCGGTGCTGTTGCCCCATGCTGGGGGGCTTTACGCGCGGCCTCATGTCGATCTCCGTTCCGGATATCGGAAAGTGTAGGCCGGGCCAATCAATTCGCAAAAGTGCGGCGGCGGGCGTTACGCAGCCGCGATCCAGACTTTCGCTTCGGACAATTCGGCGAGTGCGAACAGCCGCACTTCCGCCGGAAAGAAGGGCGTGAACATGCTGACCGCGGCGCGCAGCCATGCCTGATCGGCGACCACCGCGACTTGCCGGAATTCATGCCAGTGCTTGATGCCGAAGGCGCCGTCATCCCACATCGCCTCCAGTTCATAACCCGTAAATTCCTTGCCGATGACGTAGAGCATCTTGATCGGACCTTTGGCCATCATCGCTTCGGCCTTCGGGATGAACGTACCCCGATAATCCTCATGCGTGACCTTGCCGGCGGCTTCGATCCCCAGCACGTCTGGCGGCAATCCTTCGATGAATTTGAACATTGCGGTTCTCCTTTTGCGGGGCGCTCACTTTTCGAGTTGCTTGCGGATCGCCAGCAACTCCTTGCGGCGCGCAGGCGTTGTTTTCGGGTAAGCCATTTTCAAATCTTCCAACGTGTCGAGAACGATCTGCGACACGATCAGCCTTGCGTTTTCCTTGTCGTCGGCGGGCACGACATACCAGGGCGAATGTTTGGTGCTTGTCGCGCTGAGACAATCCTCATAGGCCTTTCTGTAATCATCCCAGAAGCCGCGCTCCGTGATGTCGTTGGAACTGAATTTCCAGTTCTTCGCCGGATCGTCGATGCGCGCCAGAAATCTCTTGCGTTGTTCGTCCTTCGACAGATGCAGGAAGAATTTGACGATGTGCGTGCCATTGGCGTGCAGGTGCTTCTCCAGATCCACGATCGAGCGATAGCGGTCGTGCCAGACTTTTTTGTCGCTGTGCGCATCCGGCAGTCCTTCGCTGCGGAAAATCTCCGGGTGTACGCGCACGATCAGAACTTCCTCATAGTAGGAGCGGTTGAAGATGCCGATCTTGCCGCGCCCCGGAAGATCGCGCGTTGTACGCCAGAGAAAATCATGCCCCAGTTCGGCGGCGCTGGGATGTTTGAAGCTGAACACCTGACAGCCCTGCGGATTGACGCCGGACATCACATGCCTTATGGCGCCGTCCTTTCCCGCCGCATCCATCGCTTGAAAAATCAGCAGAACGGCATGGCGATTGTCGGCGTAAAGAAGCTGCTGCTGCTCGCTCAATTGCGCAACGTGGTCCTCCAGAAGTTTTTTGTACTGGTGCTTCGATTTGTAAACGGGATCGGCCTTCGTCGGCCATTTCTTGAGGTTGACGTCATCGCCTTCGCTGACAAGAAAATCCTTTGTGTGTATTTTCATGGTCGTCCTTCCAGATTTCATTCCGCACGCGCGGGCCGTGCGTTCATTCGGCGGCCTTGGGCGCAGCGTTCGTCTCAGGCGCTTTAGGCGTTGCGTCAGGCCTGGCGAGCGCCGCGGCGATGATGCGCCCTGCATCCTCCGGGTCTTTGGCCATGCCGTCCAGAAGAACTTCGCCGAGCGTCTTGTCGAGTATGGACGAGGCGCCGGTCTTTGCGTCGGGTTTTGGCTCGGCGGCGGCCTTGGGCGCGGGTTTTTCCGGCGCTGGCTTGGCCTTTGCTTTCGGCTTGGGAACGGGCTTCGCATCAGGCTTCGGCGCGGCGTTGGCGTCCGGTTTTGCGTCCGGCTTCGCTGCGGTTTTGGTTTCTATCTTCTTCTCCGTTTTGATGTGATCGAGAACACGATAGGCGAGCAGTTTTACGCGGTCGGTTATGAGGAACCACACAATCGCATAGAACCAGACGAACCCGGCCCATCCCCAGCCCAGCGGCGTCATGAACAGCCCATACACCGCGATCAGCGTCGCGATTGCCTGCGTGCCGAACACGGCGATCAGTAATATCCGCGCCGGACGGATGGACCAGAAGGGGCCGCGCGTGCGCGTGAGGAAGATCGTCAGATGCCCGGCGACGGAAAGCTTCAGATACATCAGCGTCTGAACATGCGCATGATCGAGATGGAAAACGCGGTCGCCGATAAAAAACAGACCGAACGCGGCCGCGACGCCGAACAACCCCATCACCGAGGAGATTCCCAGCACAAGGCGCATATTCCACGCTTCGGGCTGATCCTTGTAATGAACATTGTCGTAGGCGATGGAAAGAATGGCGCCGTCATTGAGCAGCGCCAGCATCACGATCATCACCGCCGTCACGGGATAGAAGTTGAAGATCAGGATCGCCAGCGTCATGAACAGCAGCACGCGAATTGTTTCCGCGATGCGGTACATCGAATAACTGTTCATGCGCTGGAAGATGCGGCGACTTTCCTTGATCGCGTCGATGATGACCGAAAGGCCCGGCGTCATCAGCACGATGGAGGCAGCAGCGCGCGCAGCATCCGTCGCGCCGGAGACGGCGATGCCGCAATCGGCTTTCTTCAGCGCGGGCGCGTCGTTCACGCCATCGCCGGTCATGCCGACGATGTGGCCATGTTTCTGCAAAATATCGACGATGTGGAATTTGTGCTCAGGAAACACTTGCGCGAAGCCGTCGGCCTTCTCGATGTCCGTGGTTTCCGCCGCCGTCTCCTTATGCTTGGCGTCGCCCAGGATGTTGGCATTGAGAATGTTCGTGCCCATGCCGAGCTTCTTGGCCATTTCCTTTGCGATGGCGATAGCATCGCCCGTCACCATTTTGACTTTCACGCCCATCTTTTCGGCCGTCGCGACTGTTTCCTTGGCATCGTCGCGCGGCGGATCGAACAGCGGCAGCACGCCCTGAAACTTCCATTTGCCGTCGCCTTCCGCCCGCGCCACGCCCAGCGCGCGAAAACCGCGCGAAGCGAAATCGTTCACGGCCTTGTCAACGGCGGATTTTACCGTGGCTGCGTCGGACGACAGCGCCAGGATCACCTGCGGCGCGCCCTTGGTGACTTTGAATGTCTTTCCATCCGGGCCGGTGATGCTGGCTTCGGTGCGTTTGTGGACGGGATCGAAGGGCTGGAAATGTGTGACTTTGTATGTCTTCAACGCGGCATTGTCTTTCAGGCCGCCAAGAACGGCCAGATCGATCGTATCGTTATTGTCCTTGCGCGAGGCCAGCGCGCCGTCGAGGATCAATTGTGCTGCGGGAATATTATCCACGCAAAACGGATCGCCGAGCGTCAATTTGTTCTGGGTCAGCGTGCCGGTCTTGTCCGCGCACAGTGTGTCCACGCCCGCCAATTCCTCGATGGCAACCAGCTTGCTCACGATCGCCTGCTTCTTCGCCAGCAGGCGCGCGCCGACGGCCATCGTGACGGACAACACCGTCGGCATCGCCACCGGAATCGCGGCCACGGTCAACACCAGCGCGAACTGCAATGTGGTGAGGATGGCATCGCCGCGATAAATCGCGACGGCCACGATGACGGCCACCAAGGCGACCGCCAGAACGATCAGGTAATTGCCGATCTTCAATACGGCGCGCTGAAAATGGCTGACGGTGTGCGCCGTCTCGACCAGTTCCGCAGTCTTGCCGAAATAGGTGTTGGTGCCGGTGGCATAGACCAGCGCGCCAATCTCGCCGCGGCGAACGATTGAGCCGGAAAACACCGCATCGCCGGATTTGTGCGTGGCAGGCAGGGATTCGCCCGTCAGCGCGGATTCATCGACCTCGATGGGATCGCCGGCCAGCAGCCGCGCATCGGCGGGCACGATGTCGCCGAGGCGCAAACGAATGGCATCGCCCGGCACCAATTCGCGCGCGGGCGGCGTGACCCATTTGCCATCGCGTTTCACGCGCGCGTTGATCGCAAGCTTGGCTTTCAGCGCCGCGATGGCGTTGCCCGCCTGCCGCTCCTCCCAGAAGCCGACCACGGCATTCGACACCAGCAGAACCAGAATGATGAAGAAATCCGGCCAGTGCCGGACGACACCCGACAGAATGACGGCAATTTCTATCATCCACGGAATCGGCCCCCAGAAATAGGAAAGGAATTTCAGGAACAGATTGGTTTTCCTTTCTTCGAGTTCGTTCGGGCCATATTTCGCCAGCCGCTTCTGCGCTTCGGCCTGTGTGAGTCCGTTCGGCGATGAATTCAGTTTCTTCTCAACCTCCGCCAGCGGAAGTGTTTTCATGTCATCTTTCGCATCAGGCTTTGATTTCGTGGCGGGAGATTTGGAATCGGAGGCTTTGGGCTGCGTTTGCATGACCGGCATCTTTCTGACCGTGCACGCAGACGTGGCGTCGGACGTCCTATCCCGTTGACATGTCTATTGGGGACGCGCGTCAGGATAGTTCGGCGCTCCGCGTGCGAAGAGGAATGCGCCGATAAAAATGGAACGCGCAGGCGGAACAATCGGGCAATTATGGATGATATTTAACCGGGCTGCGTGCCCTTTGGGTGACTCTCAGTGTCCGGCTTTTCTGGAACTGGTTAGTCGTTTCCGCTGGCGCGGGCTTTCCAGAAGCGAAGCGCGCGCTGGGCTGCGTGAAGCGGGACGCTTTCATACAATTTGCCGAAGTCTTCGGCTCCGCTCATGCGGCGGTCCGGATCGTCGAAGATGATCGCAAGCGTGACGAAGATTGCGCGCTCGAAACCGGCGCCCCGGCAAAGCAAAGCGATGGCGTCCACATCCCGTTCTTCGACAACACGATCGACCAGTTCGAAATTCACGCCCGCCAGCCTGCCGAACGCCAGCTTGAATGCCGTGCGCGTGCTTTTGCCTTCGCGCAGCAACGCGATCAACAGCCGCGGCGCCAATTCGCCACGCTTCTGAACGGTGTCGATCCGCTGCCGCGCCGCTTCGAAATCATCGGGCACGGCGCGATAGGCTTGTGAAAGACGGCTGCGGCTGCGCTTGAACGCGGTATCGAGTTCCTCGGCGCTGAGATGCTCGAATTTTTGCAGAATCTCGCCGCGAAGCTTCGGTTCGACCTTCAGATAGATGTCGTTGAGAAGATTGGGCGGCACGCCTTTGCGCCGGACAAACGGCGCTTGCAGGATGGTGCTTTCCTGCGCCCGGACTCCAACCGCTTCGTATGTTGCATCCGCGATTCTGGCGTCCTTGTTTTCCAGCAGTGCCGCGACGACAGGATCGCCGCCATGTTCGACGAGCGCGTGAGAAACATTCGGGCCGATATCCCCGCGCCCTGTTACCGCGAGCAGATGATCCTGCGATTTCTGCGCGATCACATCGAGCAGATCGGCTTCCGTCAGGGAGCGCGAATGTTTGAGAACCGGCGCCGCCACTTCGATTTCATCCAGCGCGAAGCGGCGGGCCGTGTGACTGAGCGGCGCCAGGCTGCCTGCGATCAGCCGCGCGATTTCGATGCGCACCTGTATCGAGAAATCGGACGCAACGGCGCTGAGAATTTCGTCGAACGCGGCGTGATCGGCGTCGGTGCCGCCGCGGCTGGGATGAAGAAGACCGTCGGTGACCGTGCGCAACAATTGGCGGCGGCCTTCGCTCGACGTTTCCCCGGCGAAATCCGCCAGCAATGCAAATCGGGGCGCCGGACTGGGAATCGCAATATCCAATCGAATAGTGGTGGAAATCCGCGCATAACGGGGAACGATTAAGAATTCGTCGAAATTGCATGAAATGCTCGCAATAAAGCCTGAATATTTGCGAAGGCGAGGCTTTTTGCCCGCCGCTTTGGTTTACACGGCGCAATCTCACGTCACGCTGCGCATTAACCCTGTTGGCCCAGCGTCAGCGAGTTGGTGTCGCCGGGCGTCGACGATCCGTCTAATTTGTGTCGTCGATGCGATTTCCACGCCGTTGCGCGGCGATTTTAGAAAGCTGCTGAGGCGAATTCCGCCAAACCGGCGGCCCTTGATTTTCAGCACCGTTTCCTAGTCATCTCGGCCCATGACACCGTTTCAACTGGCCGCGATTCTCATGACGCTCGTCGCACTGGCGACGTGGCTCAATTCCAGGCTCCTGCGATTGCCGCAAGGTGTGGCGATGCTTTTTGTGGGCCTGTTTGGCGCGGCCCTGCTGGCGGTTTTGCAGCGGTTGCTGCCCGAATTTGCGCTGTTCCGGCAGATCGAAGAAATGATCAACGGCATCGATTTCGCCTCGACCGTCACCGGCTACATGCTCGCCTTCCTGCTGTTTGCTGGCGCGATGCAGGTCGATCTTGAGGAAATGCGCAGGCGGTGGATGTCCATCGCAGCGCTCGCCACGTTGGGCGTTGCGGCATCCATCGTCATTGTGGGCGTAGGCCTGTGGTTCATCGCGCGCGTATTGCATGTGCCGCTACCGCTGCCATGGGCGCTGGTGTTCGGCGCGCTCATCAGCCCGACCGATCCTGTCGCGGTGCTCGCCACGGTGAAGCACGGAAAATTGTCGAAGACCTTGCAGGTCATTCTGGAAGGCGAAGCGCTGTTCAACGACGGCGTCGGCATCGTGGCTTTCACTGCACTTGTTGCGGTTGCGACCGGTGCGGGTGGTAGCGGCCCGCTCACAGCCGTGCTGACGGTTTTCGTCGAAGCGCTGGGCGGCTTGGCACTCGGCATGGGCGCGAGCTGGCTGGTGATACGCCTGATGGGCACGATGGACGAGTTCGTCACGGAGGTCAGCCTCTCCATCGCGCTTGCGATGGGCGTCTATGCCGGCGCGCAGGCGGTGCATCTGAGCGGCGCCATCGCGGTGGTGGGCGCGGGCATGCTGTTCGGCGGCAAGCATGGCCGCGAAGCGATCATGGGCGAGACCGAGCCTTACATCAAAGGTTTCTGGACGTTGGTGGACGAGATCATGAACGCGCTGCTGTTCCTGTTGCTGGGCGTGGAGATGCTGGTCGTGCCGTTTTTGATCGGCCAGATCGGCTTGCTGGTGGCCGCGATTGTGCTGGTGCTGGCGGCGCGCTTTGTCGTGGTGCTGCCATGGGGCTTTTATTTCCACCGCTGGAAGGCGGAAAGCGGCGCAACGACGATATTGGCATGGGGCGGCTTGCATGGCGCGCTTTCACTGGCGCTGGCGCTGTCCTTGCCGCCCGCGCCGGAGCGCACGATCATTCTATCCATCACATATGCGGCGGTGGCCTTTTCCATCATCATGCAGGGCCTGACATTCGGTCCCGTCGCGAAGCGCTTGCAGCAATCCGGCCGCGACAAAGAGCACGACCATTTCTCAGCATAGTCCCGCCGGCCGATTGCGCATCTTTCACGAAACGCAGCACTCAGGCGGGCAATCGGCGTAACCGCTTCGATGCGGCGGCGGCCGGCCGGCGCGGTATTTCGGCGTGAAACGCAACATGGGTCACAAGCGCGTCGCGGAGTGATACTCTCCGGCGGCGGAGCGGGACGGCCATTTCATGTATCCGGATTCAACCAATGCCGGGCGGTCTGCGCGGGATGCGTTTTTCCGGGGCA
>DATCEI010000045.1:0-23833 GCA_036510185.1 Rhizomicrobium sp.
CACATCGTGCAATTGGGCCGCCTGCGCCGCACGCCAGCTCCGCTCACCCGCCACAATTTCGAACGCATTGGCCTCGCCCGCAACGGGCCGCACAAGAATGGGTTGGAGAACGCCCTTCTCGCGGATCGAGTTGGTGAGATCAGCCAGATCATCTTCTGCAAAAGTTTTGCGCGGCTGAAAACGGTTCGGCCGCAGAAACGCGACCGGCAATGTGCGCGAGGATTTCGCATCGCGCGAAGATGTGGTGGCAACTTCGTCGCCGATCAGCGCCGAAAGCCCACGGCCAAGCCCGCGTCCCTCCGCCATCATGCTGCCGCCCGTTCGCGTTGAATGAGTTCGCCGGCAAGCTTGATGTAAGCCTGGCTGCCGGAACAACGCAGATCATAAACCAGCGCGGGCAATCCGTGGCTCGGCGCTTCGGAGATGCGCACATTGCGCGGGATCACGGTTTTATAAACCTTGTCGCCCATATGCGCGCGCACGTCGGCCGCCACCTGATCGGACAATTTGTTGCGGCGGTCGAACATGGTCAGCACGATGCCTTGAATCTCCAATTCCGGATTGAGGTTGGCGCGCACGCGCTCGATGGTGCGGATCAATTGGCTGAGGCCCTCAAGCGCGAAAAATTCGCATTGCAGCGGCACGACGACGGCATCGGCTGCGGCCATTGCATTGACCGTGAGCAGCGTCAGCGACGGCGGACAATCGATCAGCACATAGGAGAAATTTAATCCGTGTACAGATGGTCCGCCTGCGGACATTCCGTCTACGGAGAATTTTGTCAGCGCGTCCTTCAGCCGGAAATTGCGCCGGTCGAGATCGATCAGTTCCAGCTCCGCCCCCGAAAGCTCCACTGTGGAGGGCACGATCGACAGGCGGGGGATTTTTGTGGGGATCACCGCGTCGGCGAGCTTCGCCTGCCCCGTCAGCACCTCATAGATCGTCGTTTTACGGTCGGCCTGCGGGATGCCGAGGCCGGTGGAGGCATTGCCCTGCGGGTCGATGTCGATGAGCAACGTCGGCTCGCCAATGGCCGCCAGCGCCGTGCCCAGATTGATGGCCGTCGTGGTTTTGCCCACGCCGCCCTTCTGGTTGGCGACCACCAGCACGCGCGGTCTAGCGCGCATGGCGAAGCTCCCGGATTTCGAGGATGCGCCCGGTCGGGTCAGATCGGCTATGGTGCGTTTGAGCCTTCATTTTCCAAGATATAGCAGCTTCTGCCATCTCCGCCTCAACATTTTGGCCTTTCAGGAACAGATTCACGGTGTTTGGCCCCTGAAATCGGCTCGCATAGCCCAAAAGCTCGCCCAATGGCGCACAGGCCCGCGCCGTCACGGCATCAAAAGCTTCGCGCGGCATATCTTCAATCCGGGCGTTACGGATATCCACCGTTACATTCAGCGCGTCGGCGGCTTCGGCCAGAAACCGGCATTTCTTGGTGGTGGCTTCGCAGAGCGTAACGCAGGCATTGGGCAGCAGGCTTGCGAGGATAAGGCCGGGAAAGCCTGCGCCGCTTCCCAGATCGATCAGGCGCTTGGCATTGGCCGGAATTAGCGGCGCGAGCTGGGCAGAATCCCAGATATGACGCTGCCAGGCGTCCGCCAGCGAACCGCGCGAAACCAGATTATGCTTGGAATTCCAATCGGTAAGCAGGACCACGAAACCTATCAGCCGCTCCATTGTTTCACGTGAAACATTCGCGGCGCGGGCGAAGTCTTTCGGCCCGAACGCCTCAGGAAGCGGAACGGCATTCCCGGCCTCGGGCGCGGACATGGGCCAGAACCAGCGTCAGGGCCGCGGGCGTCACGCCATCGATCCGGGCCGCCTGCCCCAGCGTTGCGGGCCGGATATTCGTCAGCTTTTGCGCCGCCTCGGTCGAAAGCCCCGGAATCGAGGTGAAATCGATGTCCAGCGGCAGCGCCAACGACTCATCCTTGCGGAACGCAATGATGTCGGCGTCCTGGCGATCGAGATAACCGGCGTAGAGTGCGTCTATTTCCAGTTGTTCGACTACATCCGGCTGAAAATCCGCCAATTCCGGCCAGATTTGCGCCAGCCGCGCGAAATCCACCTCCGGCAGCGCCAAAGTCTGAAGCGCAGTTCGGCGCACGCCATCCAGCCTCAGATTGATGCCATGCCGTTGGGCCTCATTCGGAGTGAAGGTCTGTTCGGCCATTACGGCACGGGCGCGATCCAGCCGCTCCATCTTCTTGGCGAACATTGCGCCGCGCAGGGTGCTTACGCATCCGGCCTGCTGGCCTAGCGCCGTCAGCCGCTGGTCGGCATTGTCGGCGCGCAGGCTCAGACGATATTCGGCGCGCGAAGTGAACATGCGATAGGGTTCGCTGACGCCTTTGGTGACGAGGTCGTCCAGCATCACGCCGATATAGGCGGTGGCGCGGTCCAGAATGATCGCCTCGGCCCCACTCGCGGCGCGCGCGGCGTTCAGCCCGGCCATCAGGCCCTGCGCCGCCGCCTCTTCATAGCCGGTCGTGCCGTTGATCTGTCCTGCGAGGTAAAGCCCTGAAATTGCTTTAGTTTCCAGACTTGGTTTCAACTCGCGCGGATCCACATAATCATACTCGATGGCATAACCGGGCCGGATCATGCGCACACCCCTCAGCCCCGGAATGGTGGCCAACAGCGCCAACTGCGCGTCCTCCGGCAGCGAGGTCGAAATCCCGTTGGGATAGACCGTGTTGTCGTCGAGGCCCTCGGGTTCGAGGAAAATCTGATGGCCCTCGCGCCCCGCGAACCGCACCACTTTGTCCTCGATCGAGGGGCAATAGCGCGGGCCGGTGCTCTCGATCTGGCCGGAATACATGGGCGCGCGGTCGAGATTGGCGCGGATGATGGCGTGGGTCTCAGCCGTCGTGCGGGTGATGTGGCACTCGATCTGCGGGGTCTCGATCCGGCTGGTCATGAAGGAGAACGGCACCGGCGGATCGTCGCCGGGCTGGGCCCGAAGCGAGGCCCAGTCGATGGTCTTGCCGTCCAGCCGCGGGGGCGTGCCGGTCTTCAGGCGCCCCATGCCAAGTCCAAGCCCATAAAGGGTTTTTGACAAGCCAATGGAGGGCTGCTCGCCCACGCGGCCTGCTGGAATCTTGCGCTGGCCGATATGGATCAGGCCGCGCAGGAAGGTGCCCGTGGTCAGGACGACGGCGCCGGCGACAATGGCCTCGTCCTCGGCAGTGATGACGCCCGCAATACGGCCGTCCTTCAGGATCAGATCTTCGGCGGCGGCGGCCCGGATTTCGAGATTGGGCGTCGCCGTCAGCGCCGCCTGCATCGCGCGGCGATAGAGCTTGCGGTCGGCCTGGGCGCGGGGGCCGCGCACGGCGGGGCCTTTGCGCTGGTTCAGCATACGGAACTGGATCCCGGCCGCATCCGCAACCCGACCCATCAATCCGTCCAGCGCATCGATCTCGCGGACCAGATGCCCCTTGCCCACCCCGCCAATGGCCGGATTGCAGGACATCTCGCCGATGGTTTCGAGCTTATGGGTCAGCAGCAGCGTGCGCGCGCCCACGCGCGCCGAGGAAGCTGCCGCCTCGCAACCCGCATGCCCGCCCCCGATGACGATGACGTCGTAGCTCATGGGCGGCTCATACGCGGGGCGGCCGCTAAGTTCAATGTTTCACGTGAAACAATGGCCGGAAAAACCGATGGTCTGAGCCAGCTAGGCTTCCGCCTTATTCGGCTCTATGGCTATATATTATATAATACACATAATTTCAAGGTCGACGATTAGAACTGCTGGAGCGACTTTTTTCTTGAATGCATAACAGCGCTGAAAATGGATGGTAGAGAGGTTAGAACAATAGTGACGATCATGAGCCCGGGACGACTAACAATCTATCAGATCTCCGTTTTTCGGCATCGTCGCCAACTTTTGACTTCAAACCGATTTGAACCGCCGTATTGTCTTACCTTCAAATTCCGTAAGCGAGACGGTGAGGTCGTCGTCACAACGGCTTTTGCGACACTCGCAATAGCTATTTTTCTTTGTCGTTCGCGCGCCAACAGCAGCGCTCTGTAGGCCTGAATAGCTGCAAGCGCCGACTTACGCTCATCATAAGCGCGGCGCAATTCGTACTTATCTGCATCCGTTGCTAAATTGTCTTCGTCGGGTACTTTGATTCCTGGGTTCTTTTGGAAATTCACGCTTTCCAAAAACTCTCGCTTGAAATCCATCACGTCAAGCGTGCCTTTTTGGATTGCCTTAATCTCTATCTGCCACTTCGTATAAGCCGTTTTCCACGCGGGTGCGGGCACGGGTTTATCAGGCCTAACCTCTAACACTCCTGCTAGAATCGCGTTCCAATACGTTTCGGCATCACTGACGCGCTTTTCAAAATCCGCTCTTGCGTCCCGTAGATATGTCAGTTGGGCGATTGCGTTTGAAAGCGCAGCGGTTGCTGCATCTGGATCAGATGGTGGTACCGGCTTGAACGATTCAATTCGTTTATGCTGGTGATAAAGAATCGAAATCACCGAGCATATGAAGATTAGAAACGCACCGATCTGCCAAACATAATGCGGGAGGGCGTTCATTTGCTGAATCCTCCCGATGTCGTCAAATATAATGATTGCGGAAGCGAAGACGATAAATACGCCCGCTTTGATGTCAGTCCGCAAAAATCCGAAAAAATCCCGCATATCCCAATCCTAACGTGAGTTGATGCAAGGAACAACGCACCGCTTGTGGATATTTTTGGGTAGGTAACAACAAAGCTCGTAAGCCTTTGGAATTTCATCAATTTTTCTTGAAACAAAGGCGTGCTATTGTTGTGAAGCGCCGCAGGTGCATATTCGGAGCAGATGCGTATTAGGAATAGCGTTTGGAACGTTGCTGCCTAATACCGACTACTTCCCAATACAGAAATCCCTGAACACCACATCCAGCACATCCTCGATATCGACACGGCCGGTGATGCGGCCGAGTGCGCGGAGGGCCAGGCGAATGTCTTCGGCCATCAGTTCGGATTCGTCGGCCTGAATTGCGCGGCGCAGGGCGGCTAGGGCTTCTTCCAGGGCGTGGCGATGGCGTGCTCGGGTGAGCGGCGGGGAGTCCGAATGACGTTCGAGGCGGGCGCGGACTTTCGCGGTCAGGGTTTCGAGGAGGGCGGCCAGACCCTCGCCAGTTTTGAGCGAGAGGCGCAGGCCCTCGTTGGGGCGCGGCCAAGGCAGGTCGGCCTTGTTCCACACGATGAGATCGGCGCGCGGCAAGTCCGCGAGATCGGTGTCGGGGGCACTGCCGTCCAGCAGCAGCAGGACGAGGTCGGCGGCTTCGGCGCGGGCCAGCGCGCGGCGCACGCCTTCCTGCTCGATGGCGTCGGGCGAGGCGCGCAGGCCCGCCGTGTCGGCCACCGTGACGAGATAGCCTCCGAGATCGAGCCGCGCCTCGATCACATCGCGCGTGGTGCCGGGCGTTTCGGAGACGATGGCGACATCGCGCCTGGCGAGGGCGTTAATCAACGAACTCTTACCAGCGTTCGGTAAACCGATCACCGTTAAGTGCAGCCCCTCGCGAACTAATTCCCCACTTGAGGAATCGTCCAGATGATTTTGTACTTCCTTGGTAATTTTATTCAGAACAGTGTTCGTTTCTGCTAACACCCCGTCGGGCAACTCCTCATCGGAAAAATCTATCGAGGCTTCGGCCCAGGCCGAGGCGCGGATCAGGCGGGCGCGCCAATCTTCGTAAAGCGCGTAGAGCGCGCCCTCATATTGGCGCAGCGCCTGACGCCTCTGGCTTTGGGTTTCGGCGTCGATGAGGTCGGCCAGCGCCTCGGCGCTGGTGAGGTCCAGCTTGCCGTTCTCGACGGCGCGGCGCGTGAACTCGCCGGGGTCGGCGGGGCGTAAACCGGGCTGGGCGGCCAGTGCGGCCAGCATCGCCTCGACCACGGCGCGGCCGCCATGGACATGGAACTCGGCGCAATCCTCGCCCGTGAAACTGGCGGGGCCGGGAAACCACAGCGCCAGCCCCCGGTCGATCTCGCCGTCTTCATTGTGGAAGGTGCGAAGGCTCGCCATGCGCGGCAGCGGAGGACGTTCGCCGCTCAGGGCTTCGAGAGCAGCACCCGCTTGCGGACCAGACACGCGCAGCACCGCGATGCCAGCACGGCCCGCAGCACTCGACAGTGCGTAAATGGTATCGCGATCACGCACTACTATTTGGAAGGCTTCGTGCTCTTGGCCGCACCAGCCACCTTGCCCGCGCTGTCCCACAGGAAGCGCTGGAACTGGTCGAAGGCCTGCCCGCCCATTGGCATCCATGCCCGCATCATGGCTTCGGGATCGCTGGTATCCATCGCGGCCTTCATGCGCCGCTCCACCTCGGCCATCATGCGGCCCTGCAGCGCTGTCACATCCGGCAGGCCCATCACCTTGCGGGCTTCATCGGGCGTCATGTCGATCTGGATGTTGAATTTCATGTCCGGCTCCGGCGCTTGTTCCCTTTGCGAGTGCCGCGTATAGCACGATCCGCCCAGCCCGACGGAGCCTCATGAGCCGCAATCAGCTCGACCGCGAGACAAGCCCCTATCTCCTGCTGCACGCCAAGAACCCCGTGGACTGGCGCGCCTGGGGGCCAGACGCGTTCGCCGAGGCCGAGGCCGAGAACAAGCCGATCCTGCTTTCGGTCGGTTATACCGCGTGCCACTGGTGCCATGTGATGAACCACGAAAGCTTCGCCGATCCCGATACGGCGACGCTGATGAACGCGCTGTTCGTCAACATCAAGGTCGATCGCGAGGCGCGGCCGGATATCGACCAGCTCTACCAGACCGCCGCCAGCACCATGGGACAGCAGGGCGGCTGGCCGCTGACCATGTTCCTGACGCCCAAAGGCGAGCCGTTTTTCGGCGGCACCTATTTTCCGAAAGAGGATCGCTTCAACCAGCCCGCGTTCAAGCGCGTGCTGGAGGAAGTGGCGCGGCTTTATACCGAGAAGCCAGATGCGGTGGCGGGCACGAATGCGCGCATCGCGCAGACGCTGAATCAATTGTGGGGGCGCGACACGCGCGGGGAGATCAACGCGCTGGCGCTTGACCTTTCGGCCATTCACATAGCTCAGCGCTTCGATATTTTTTATGGCGGCATGTCGGGCGCGCCGAAATTTCCCAATCCGGGTTTGATTGAACTCATGTGGCGAGCTTACTTGCGTTCCGGCGCGCCGCAATTCTTCCAGCTGGTGCAGACGACGCTCGACAATATGTGCATGGGCGGCATCTACGATCATGTCGGCGGCGGGTTTGCGCGCTATGCCACCGACGAGCGCTGGCTGATCCCGCATTTCGAGAAGATGCTTTACGACAATGCGCTGCTTGTCGATGTGATGACGCTGGTGTGGCAGCACAGCCGCAATGCGCTGTATCAGGAGCGCATCGAGGAGACGATCGGCTGGCTGCTGCGCGACATGCGCGTGGAAGATGGATTTGCTTCCAGTCTCGATGCGGACACGGACGGCGAGGAAGGCAAATATTATCTCTGGAGTGAACCGGAAATCGACGCGGCGCTGAAAGGCACATTCGTTCAGCGTTTCAAGGATGTTTATAATGTGCGCCGTCAGGGCAGTTTTCAGGGCCGCAACATTCTGCATCGCATCGGCGGCAGTGTTTATCCGCTGCCGGAAGCCGATGAAGCATTGCTGAAACGCCAGCGCGAATTGCTGCTGGCGGCGCGGTTGCGGCGGCCCGCGCCGTTGCGCGACGACAAGGTGTTGACCGACTGGAACGGCATGATGATCACGGCCCTCGCCAATGCGGGCGCCGCCTTCCGCAATCCGGAATGGATCCGGCGCGCGTCGCTTGCGTTCGATTTCATCCTGCGCGTGATGGGCGATGGCGACCGGCTCTATCATTCCTGGCGCGACGGCAAGCGCCATCATCCGGGCTTCTCCGACGACTACACGCATATGGCGCGCGCGGCGCTGGCGCTATGGGAAGTAACGCATGAGAAGCGTTATCTTGATCACGCCAAATCGTGGGTGCGCGTGCTCAATGAATATTTCTGGGATGCGCAGAACGGCGGCTATTTCTATCGCGGCGACGATGCCGATCCGCTGATCTTCCGCACGCGCACGGTGTTCGATCAGGCAACGCCTTGCGCCAATGGCGCGATGGTGGGCGTGCTGGCGCGGCTGCATTTCGCCACCGCCGACACCGCCTATCGCGACCGCTCCAACGCACTGCTGCAGGCCTTCGCGGGCGAACTCGGCCGCGCCTATATCTCCATGGGTTCGTACCTCAACGGGCTTGAGGTCGTGATGACGGGGTTGCAGATCGTCATTGTCGGCCCGCCCGCGCATGAAAAGACGCAGGAGCTTGCCACCGCCGTCATGGGGCGCAGCCTGCCCAACCGCACGCTTTTGGTCACCGAACCGGATCAGGAATTGCCCGAAACCCATCCCGCTTTCGGCAAGACGATGCAGAACGGCCAGCCCACCGCCTATATCTGCCTGCGCGGCACGTGTTCCGCGCCCATCACCAGCCCCGTCGTGCTTTCGCAGGCGTTGCAATTGCCGGCGCGGCCTGTCGGTCAAGCCTAGCGTTCAGGCCATTGCCCGGTTAGCATTTGCCGTTGCCGGGAGGGACCGATGACGGGCCGCAACATCAAGATCAAAGGCAGTGACGGTGAGTTTTCCGCCTATATCGCGCAACCGGGTACGGGGCGCGGGCCGGGCATTGTCGTTATTCAGGAGATTTTCGGCATCAACAAAGTGATGCGCGACATCGCTGATGCCTTCGCCGCGCGCGGCTATTTCGCGATTGCGCCGGATCTGTTCTGGCGGCTCGAACCCAATGTGCAGCTCACCGACAAAACCAAGGCCGATTGGGACAAGGCGTTTTCGCTGATGAACCGTTTCGATGCGGCCAAGGGCGTGGAGGATATTCAAACTTCGATCACGCATCTGCGCAGCGTTGCAGGCTGCACGGGAAAGGTGGGGGCGGTCGGTTATTGTCTGGGCGGGTTGCTCGCCTATCTCACCGCCGCGCGCACGGATACGGATGCATCGGTCGGCTATTACGGCGTGAACATCCAGCAGATGCTGGGCGAGGCCGCCGCGATCAGGAAACCACTGATGCTGCATATCGCGGGGCGCGACCAATTCGTGCCGCCCGATGCGCAAAAGAAAATCATCGACGGGCTAAAGGGCAATTCGCGCGTGACGATCCATATTTATCCGGAAATGAATCACGCCTTCGCGCGAGTTGGCGGCGAGCATTACGATCACGCCAGCGCCGAACTCGCCAATGGGCGCACGTCGACATTCTTCCGGCAGCATTTGAGTTGAACTCTTAGTGTGTCGCTGAATCCAGTTCGCGCTTATCTTTCTTCGACGCAATGTACCTCAAAGTGAGGGGAAATGGCCGACTCGATGGAAGTAAAGCAAGTGATCGAAGCGGCTATTATCAAAGCCATAACCCATCCAGATGCTCGAGAACCGAATTCACATGACTACCCTGCTTGGATTGAATTCTTCATCATGAACGAATTGCGATTAGCTGGGCTAAAGATCGTAAAAACGGATTAGAAGCCAATTTCAAACTACGAAAAGACCTAAATCTCCGCCCATTTGCGCAGCAAATTCGAATGCGCTTTCGCGACCAGATCGAAGGCGGGCGATTTGCCGTCGCGCTGAAAAATCAATCGCCGCGCGCGGTCGAGATCGAACAGCATCTCGCGCGTGTCCGCATCGCGCACAAGACTCTGCACCCAGAAGATCGCGGCCAATCGCTCGCCTGACGTAACCGGCAGCACGCGATGCAGTGACGTCGCGGGATAAAGCACCGCATCGCCCGGTTTCAATCGCACGCCGTTTTCCGCAGCCCCCGGAATGGCAAGCCCGCCGCCTTCATACGCATCGGGTTCGCTCAGATAGACGGTCACGGCAAGATCGGTACGGATTTGTCCCTGCGGCGAGGACATCAGCGGATCGTCGATATGCGTGCCGTATTCCATGCCGGGCCGGTAGCGGCTGAACATGATGGAAGAAAGCCGTTTGGGCTGAGCGGCGGCGCGGAAACGCTGATGGCGCGAAATCGCCCCCGCAACCAATTTGCGCGCCGCCTCGATGGAGGGGCCATGCGCCTGCTCGTTCGATTTCACGGTCTTGGCATGCCAGCCCGCCGTTTCCGCGCCCGCGTGCCATTCGGCATTGGCGAGGCTTTCGGAGACGGTGCGCAATTCCTCCGCATTCAAAACATTTTGCAGCGTGACAACCACTTAACCTCTCCCAGCGTGACGCTCTTATCCAACACCTTCGGCGTTGGGTATATGATGGCAGGAATTGAACGAGGCTGCGATGAAAGCGATACGGATTGCAAAGACGGGCGGGCCGGAGGTTCTGGTGCTGGAGGATGTGGACTT
This sequence comes from Rhizomicrobium sp., assembly GCA_036510185.1. GTDB lineage: Bacteria > Pseudomonadota > Alphaproteobacteria > Micropepsales > Micropepsaceae > Rhizomicrobium. The sequence continues at coordinate 10,375 of DATCEI010000045.1, forward strand.
GGCCGCGCCCGCGCGGGGCCAGGTGCGCGTGAAGCACACCGCCATCGGCGTCAATTTCATCGACACCTATCAGCGCAGCGGGCTTTATCCCGTGCCGGTTCCGGGCGGGCTGGGCCTTGAAGCGGCAGGCACAGTGGAGGCGCTGGGCGAGGGCGTGACGTCGCTGAAAATCGGCGACCGTGTGGGCTATTGCAGCGGCCCGCTGGGCGCCTATGCCGAGGCCAACAATGTGCCCGCCGACCGGCTGGTGAAATTGCCCGACGGTATTTCTGACGAAGAAGCCGCGGCTTCCATGCTGAAAGGGATGACGGCTCAATATCTGCTGAAGCGCACGTTTCCCGTACAACGCGGCCAGACGATCCTGTTTCATGCGGCAGCCGGCGGCGTGGGATTGATTCTCTGCCAATGGGCGAAACATCTGGGCGCGACCGTGATCGGCACGGTGGGTTCCGACGACAAGATCGCGCTCGCCAAAGCGCATGGTTGCGATCATGTGTTGAACACGCGCGACGAGAACTGGGTTTCGCGCGTGCGTGCGATCACGAAGGATGAAGGCGTGCCTGTCGTCTATGACGGCGTCGGCAAGGAAACCTGGAATGGCTCGCTCGATTGTCTGGCCGTGCGCGGCATGATGGTGAGTTTCGGCAATGCCAGCGGACCTGTGCCCGCGTTTGAACCCGGAATCTTAAGTGCCAAGGGTTCGCTGTATCTGACGCGGCCCACGCTCATGCACTACACGCGCACCGCGCAGGAATTGCAGGAGACGGCGGACGACCTGTTCGACGTCATCGCAAGAGGTGTCGTAAAAATCGAAATCCATCAGCGTTTCAAACTGGCGGACGCGCGCGCTGCGCACGAAGCGCTGCACTCGCGCAACACAACGGGAGCGACGATCCTCTTGCCTTGATTATTCCGCCGCCACGCGCGGCGACGTTCCGTCCTCGCGCACATAGATCGAACGCTTGGGATACGCCATTAGCCGCTGCACCATCGGCACGAACGCCTCGAGCGGCATGTTGTCGTAATTCGGATCGAAGGCGTTCTGGTCGTGGCGGGCGCAGAACATTGCGGTGCGTTCGAAATTCGGATGGCCGCGAAATTTGTCGCGCATGTTGCGGTCGAGGCCGCCGAACTGGAAAAAGTAATAGCCCTGGAAGATGCCGTGGTTTTCCATCATCCAGCGATTCTCTTCCGAGATGAAGGGTTTCAGGATCGCAGCCCCAATGTCGGCGTGATTGTGCGAACCCAGCGTGTCGCCGATATCGTGCAGCAGCGCGCAGACGACATATTCCTCGTCCATGCCGTCGCGGTGGGCCAGCGTGGCGGATTGCAGCGAATGGGTCAGCCGGTCCACGGCAAAGCCGCCGCAATCGCCATCCAGCAGCTTCAGATGCGCCAGCACGCGGTTCGGCAGTTCGCGGTTGAAGGGCTGGGTCGCCTGGAAAATTTTCATCCAGTCTTCCTGCGTGCCCTCGGTCATGGCGTGGAATTGCGCGCGGTCGGATGGGTGTTCGGTCATGGTCGGCCCTTCAGTTTCGATTGCCCCCAGTTTCCGCCCAAGCCGCCCGCCGGTCAATTGCCTCGCGGGCGCTTCTGTGGTGCGCTTGGAGCGCAGCCCCGCGAAGTGTGAGCGGTTCGCGTCAGGCTGCGCGACAAATCAAAGAATCTCCGGCGAAAAGGTTAAACGGCATGGCCTTCAAACAGGTTCTGGAATCCCGTTTCGAGGGGTTGCTGTTCGCCAGCCGCTGGCTGATGGCGCCTTTCTATCTGGGGCTGGTGCTGGCCCTCGTCGCGCTGATGTGCACCTTCGTGCAGGCCATCGTGGAGCAGTTTCCGCATCTTTTCTCGACCAGCGAAACGGGAATTGTGGTCTGGGTTCTGTCGCTGATCGATATGTCGCTGGCCGGCAATCTGCTGCTGATGGTGATTTTCTCCGGCTACGAAAATTTCGTCTCCAAGATGGATGACCATCCCGACCGGCCCGTGTGGATGGGCAAGATCGATTTCTCTGGCATGAAGCTGAAGCTCATCGCCTCGATCATCGCGATTTCGGCCATCGAACTGCTGAAAGTGTTCATGGCGATTTCAACCTTCAGCACGCGCGACCTGATGTGGCTGGTCGCTATTCATCTGACATTCGTGGTGTCGGGCGTGCTGCTGGCATTAATGGACTGGATCACCGAACGCGGCGAGATTCCGCATTCGCGGCAATAACGCCAGCTTGAACACCAGCTTCAAAGCTGGTATCAATGCTGGCATGGGTGAAATGCGAAAAATCACGGTCGAAGTACCGAACGATGATCTGGCTGCGGCACAGGACTATATTGGCGCCGGTGTAACGGAAACGGTGCGAGCTGCTCTCAAGAGGCTGCGTTCCGATCGCGCGCAGCAAAAAGCTCTGGAACTGCGCGGCAAGGTCAAGTTTTCGATGACCTGGCAGGAAATGAAGTACGACCGGGAATGATCGCCGCTGATACGAGTTCACTGTCTGCTTTTTTCGCGGGCGAGGAAAACACCGACACAAGATTCATCCAGATTGCTCTTACTGCGCGGGATATTGCGTTGCCGCCGGTTGTCGTCGCGGAAATGTTGAGCGATCCGTCTGCGCAAAAAGAGATGCTGCAAACGGTTGCCGAATTTCCGTTGCTCCCCATTCTCGAAGGTTACTGGGAACGGGCCGGTCAATCACGAAGGATTCTCAAAACAAAAAATGTGAAAGCCAAAATTGCTGACACGTTGATTGCGCAGTCCTGCATAGACCACGATGTCGCGCTTATTACACGCGATAGCGATTTTCGCCATTTCGCCAAACATTGCGGATTGAAGCTGGCTTAACCGCCTTACGTATTCATGCTGTCGAAGAAATCCGAATTGTTTTTCGAGGAGCGTAGCTTGTCGAGCAGGAATTCGATGGCGTCCACTGTGCCCATCGGCGCCAGGATGCGGCGCAGGACATAGGTTTTGGCAAGCGTCGCCTTGTCCACCAGCAATTCGTCCTTGCGCGTGCCGGACTTGAGGATGTCGATGGCGGGGAACACGCGCTTGTCGGCAACCTTGCGGTCGAGAATGATTTCCGAATTGCCCGTGCCTTTGAACTCTTCGAAGATCACTTCGTCCATGCGGCTGCCGGTATCGATCAGCGCGGTGGCAATAATCGTCAGCGAGCCGCCTTCCTCGATGTTGCGCGCCGCACCGAAGAAACGCTTCGGCCGTTGCAGCGCGTTCGCATCCACACCACCCGTCAACACCTTGCCGGATGAGGGCACAACCGTGTTGTAGGCGCGGCCCAATCGCGTGATGGAATCGAGCAGGATCACCACATCGCGCTTGTGTTCGACCAGGCGCTTGGCCTTTTCGATCACCATTTCGGCGACCTGAACGTGGCGGCTCGCCGGTTCATCGAAGGTTGATGCGATCACTTCGCCCTTCACCGAACGCTGCATGTCGGTGACTTCTTCCGGGCGTTCGTCGATCAGCAGCACGATCAGATAAATTTCGGGATGATTGGCGGAAATCGCCTTGGCGATATTCTGCAGGATCACTGTCTTGCCGGTGCGGGGCTGTGCGGTGATGAGCGCGCGCTGGCCCATGCCCTGCGTCGCCACGATATCGATGACGCGGCCGGTTTTGTCTTTGATCGTGGGATCGTCCAGCTCCATCTTCAGCCAGCGCGTCGGATAAAGCGGCGTCAGATTGTCGAAATGGACCTTGTGCTTGATCTGCTCGGGATCTTCGAAATTGATCGTGGAAACCTTCAGCAGCGCGAAATAACGCTCGCCATCCTTGGGTCCGCGGATCGGGCCTTCGACCGTGTCGCCGGTGCGCAGGCCGAAGCGGCGGATTTGCGAGGGGCTGACGTAAATGTCGTCAGGCCCCGCGAGGTAATTGGATTCCGGCGAACGCAGAAAGCCGAAACCATCCTGCAAGATTTCGACAACGCCCGTGCCGGTGATCTCGACATTGCGCTCGGCAAGTTCCTTCAGGATCGCGAACAGCATGTCCTGCTTGCGCATGGAGGATGCGTTCTCGATCTCCAGTTCTTCGGCGAAGGCGAGAAGGTCGGCGGGTTTTTTGGATTTGAGATCCTGCAGTTTCATCGCCTGCAGGCCGGATTGCACTGTCATGGGTAAAGCACCTGATACAATTTGGGGGAAGGGTTCTGTGGCCCGGTTCTCGTTCGATGCCGGGTTATTAGAGGTTGTCAGATTCGCTTCGCCGTGCCGGACTTTGGCCCGTTGCCGTTGCACGAAGGCGCAAAACGGCGCGCGGCGATAGGGGGAACGATTGCCTTATACATCGATTTCCAGCCGATGCAAACACTGCCTAAGGGGATGGCTTAAAAAGGCTTTACGACCGCGAGGATGACGATGGCGATGATGAGCAGCGCCGGCACTTCGTTAATGATTCGATAGAAGCGCTGGCTGCGGCGGTTGTCGTCGCGCGCGAACGCCTTCACGCAACCGGCATAAAATCCGTGGATGCCGCTCATGGCGAGCACGAGTACAAACTTCACCTGGAACCAGTGCTGCTGGTCCGCGCGCGTGATGGCCACGAGCATCAGACCAAACGCCCAGGTTGCAATCATCGCCGGATTGACGATGAGGCGCAGAAGCCGGCGCTCCATCATTTTGAAGCGCTCGGATTCCGCAGAGCCTTTGGCGACTTCGCAATGATAAACGAACAGGCGCGGCAGATAGAGCATGCCCGCCATCCACGAAATCACGGCGATGATGTGAAAGGCTTTTATCCAGAGATAGAATTCAGGTGATTTGAAAATCTCAGGCATGGCTCAGTCTCCGTAACCGCATTGCGTGGCGCGCGCGGGGCAGATGCGTCCGTCGCCGCAAGTGACCGGTGTATTGCCCGCCGCCGCGCGTTCCACCAGATCGGCAAGCGCGCCGATGAATTCGCTGCGCGTGCCCACCGTTGGCACACGAATATAATCCTTCACGCCCGCCTCGCGCGCCAGTTTCGCATATTCGATATCGAGTTCGACCAGCGTTTCGGAATGTTCAGACACGAATGCGATGGGCGCGATGACAACGCCTTTGCCTTCGGCGCCTGCACGCCGGATTTCCGCATCGGTTGCAGGCTCCAGCCACGCGAGCGGCCCCACGCGGCTCTGATAGCAGACGCGCCAGTCGAGATTGTTTATCCCCAGTTTTTCCACAATGGCCGCAGCCGTGCGTTCAACCTGCCATTGGTAGGGATCGCCGCTATCCGCGATGCGCTTGGGCAATCCATGCGCCGACAGAAGCAGGCGATAATTCATGCCGGGTTTGGCTTTGGCGAGGGCCTCGCGGATCAGCACTGCTTCCGCTTCGATGAAACCATCAAGCCACGGATAACAGCAGACACGCGATTCACCGGTGATATTTTCGCGAGCCGCCGCCTTGCGCCAGGCCGTCAGCGAGGAACCCGAACTCGTCGTGGAGAATTGCGGATAGAGCGGTAGCAGCACAATGCGTTCGGGTTTCCACTCGCGTATAGCGCGCGCGGCATCTTCCGCGAATGGTTTGGTGTACCGCATGGAAATGAACCCGCGCGTCTCGTGGCCGCGCGTTGCCAGCACACTCTCCAAAGCTTTCGCCTGCGCCTGCGTTTCTTCCAGAATGGGCGAGCGCCCACCGATCTTCGCATAAATCTCGCGCGCAATTGGCACGCGGCGCGCAGCGATGAATCGCGCCAGCGGAATGCGAAACAAAGCGGGCAGGCGAATGATCGCGGGATCGGAAAAAAGATTTTGCAGAAACGGCTTGATCGCGTGCGGAGCGTCCGGCCCGCCCAGATTGAACAGCACGACGGCCAGTTTCACGAAGCTCTCACGCGCGTAATCAATTCGGCCACATGCTCGGGCGGAGTTTCCTGCAACACGCCATGGCCGAGATTGAAAATAAATGGCTTGCCGCGCGTGGCTTGCAGAATATCGTCAACCGCCTGTTTCAGCGCGTTGCCGCCCGCGAGCAATGCGATGGGATCAAGATTACCCTGAATAGCAACATTCAATTTCTCCGAGGCCCATCGCATCGGCACGGATGTGTCCAATGAAATTGCATCCACGCCCGTTTCGCGCGCATAGCGTTCATAACCGTCAAGCGTGGCCGCGCGCGGAAATCCGATGATCCTTGCATTGGGATGAATGGCACGAAGTTTCTGCACGACACGTTTCGTCGGGGCGATCACGCACGCCTCGAACATGCGTTCCGGCAATCCGCTCGCCCAGGAATCGAAAATCTGCACAACATCCGCGCCCGCCTCGATCTGGCGCGCCAGATGATGCGCCACGCAATCGCCCAGCAACTCCAGCAGCTGTGTGAAACCTTCAAGATCGCGATAAAACCACAGCTTCGCTGCACGCTGATCCGGCGAACCGCGCCCTTGTGCCATATAAGTTGCAAGCGTCCATGGCGCGCCCGCAAACCCAATTAATGCCGTATGGGAATCCAGCTTCGCCCGCGTAAGCTTCAGCGTCTCATAAACCGGCGCGAGTGTTGCCGCCCATTTGCCTTGATCTGTCTCAAGTCCGGCAATATCAGAAATCGGCGGCAAGACCGGCCCGACATTTTCTTCGAATTGGACCTTCACACCCAACGCCGCAGGTACAACCAGAATGTCGGAAAAAATAATCGCCGCATCGAAACCGAACCGCCCGATCGGCTGCAGCGTGATCTCACACGCCATCTGCGGGTTCATGCACATGGCCCAGAACGAACCCGCCTTCGCCCGCAGCGCGCGATATTCAGGAAGATAGCGGCCCGCCTGCCGCATCAACCAGATCGGCGGGGGAGAAACACTTTCTCCGCCTATCACACGAACCAGTTTCTTCTCTTCCTTCAATACAGACTCCTTAGAAGTATTCTTTGATGAAGATAATGTTAGGCCTGTGATCTGTGGAAGGATCGGTGGGTGGCCCACCTCTAGGCTGCAAGGTGCTGAGATTCAAGGCATTGTTGGAACGCCGCGCGGGCGTAGTACAAAGCCGACCGGGGATAAGCGTGAGAGATATTGGACTGTGCGCACAGTTTGGGCCATGGAGGGGTTCGGCTGTGGACAGTCGCGCCCGCAAACGGGCCGGATTGAGAGCGGTTTGTGAGTGAATTTCATCTTCATCTCGTGTCGGATGCGACGGGCGAAACGCTGCACGCCATTGCCAAAGCGGCGCTGGCGCAATTCGAAAGCGTGGATGTGCGCGAGCATTCCTATGCGCTGGTGCGAAGCCAGCGGCAATTGGCGCGCGCGGTGGAGCATATCGGGGCCGAGCCGGGGCTGGTGTTTTTTACGCTCGCCAATCCGGATCTGCGGCGGGAACTGGAAACCCAATGCGCAAAATTCGGCGTGCCGTGCCTGGATGTGCTGGACAGTCCCATCGCCCGGATGCGCCAGTTTCTGGGTGTCACCGAAACCCACAAGCCCGGCGGCCAGCATGAGGTGGACCAGCGTTATTTGCAGCGTATCGAGGCACTGAATTTCACCATCCAGCATGATGACGGTCAGGCGCTGGAGGATATCGACGAGGCCGATGTCATTCTGGTGGGGGCCAGCCGCACCTCCAAGACGCCGACGTGCATTTATCTCGCCATTCGCGGGGTCCGCGCGGGCAATGTGCCGCTGGTGCCCGGTATGCCGTTGCCGCCGCAATTGTCGGCTGCGAAGAAGCCGCTGATCGTGGGCCTGTGGGCCTCGCCCGACCGGCTGGTGCAGGTGCGTCGCAACCGGCTCAACACGCTGGGTGAGGTGCGCGATACAACCTATGTGGAGCTTGAGGCGGTGCGGGCCGAATTGACGGAAACCCGCAAGATTTTCGAACAGCATGACTGGCCCGTGATCGACGTTTCCCGCCGCTCGGTGGAGGAAACGGCGGCGGCGGTCATCAATCTCCTGACCGAACGGCAGGAGAAACCCGCATGAGGCTGATCCTTGCCTCGGGGAGTGCCGTGCGCGCAGCAATGCTGGCCAATGCCGGCGTGCCGCATGACATTCGCGTGGCTGATGTGGACGAAGATGCCGCGAAAAAACGCCTGCTAGCGGAACGCGCGGATATGCGCGCCGTGGCGGAGGCTTTGGCGGAACTGAAAGCCTTGCGCGTCTCGGCAGTCGATCCTGGAGCGCTGGTGCTTGGTGCCGATCAAGTTCTGGCCTTTGAGGGCAGGTTGCTCAGCAAAGTAAAATCAATGGGCGAAGCGCATGAAATTCTTTCGCAATTGCGCGGCAAGACGCATGAATTGCTAAGTGCTGCGGTACTTGCGAAGGCAGGTGCGCCCATCTGGAAATATGTAAGCCGCGCCGTTCTGCACATGCGCAATTTCAGCGATAGATTTCTCGATGATTATCTCGCCAGCGAAGGCGACGACTTGCTCAAAGGCGTGGGCTGCTATCGCATCGAGGGCAGGGGCGTGCAATTGTTCGAGCGCATCGAAGGCGACAATTTCACGATCATGGGCCTTCCACTTTTGCCGCTCTTGGGTGCGCTGCGCGAACAGGGCGTGATCGCGTCATGAGCGGTAAAGCGAAAGTCGCGGGCATCATAGGCTGGCCGGTCGCGCATTCTCTGTCGCCCGCGCTGCATGGGTTCTGGCTGGCGGCGCGCGAGATCGACGGCGCTTATGTGCCGCTCGCCGTACGCCGCGAAGATTTGTCCGGAGTACTCAAAGGCTTGCAAGATGCGGGTTTCAAAGGCGTCAATCTTACCGTGCCGCACAAGGAAGCTGGCTTTGCGTTGGCGCATGAAACCGACGATGCCGCGCGCGTGGCTGGCGCGGTCAATCTGCTGATTTTTGAAAACGGCAAGATCAAAGGCCGTAACACGGATTCGATTGGTCTTGCAGCAAGCCTGCGTGATGCGGGAATTGCCATAACGGGTGAAACCGCTGTTCTGCTAGGCGCAGGCGGTGCCGCGCGCGCCGCCGTGCTGGCGTTGGAAACATTGGGCGTAAGAGAAATCCGTATCCTCAATCGCAATGTGTCGCGCGCCGAAGTGATGTCGGCTTCGCTCGCGCCGAAAATTCGTGCGCGACTGAGTGTTCAGGCATTGTCGGATTGGACCACAGCAGCAAGCAACGCAAAGCTTTTGCTCAACGCAACATCGGCGGGAATGTCAGGTCACGAAAAACTGAATCTGAATCTCGATCCGTTGCCTGCGGACGCAGCCGTTTGTGACATTGTTTACAATCCGCTGGAAACGGATTTGCTCAAACACGCCAAAGCGCGCGGCCACAAAACCATTGATGGCCTCGGCATGCTCATGCATCAGGCGGTTCCGGCATTCGAGGCGTTTTATGGCGTCACGCCGAAAGTCACGCCCGAATTGCGCCGCCATCTGGAAGCCGCGTTGAAACAATGACGGAAAAGCGTCCGCTTCTTGTTGGCCTTACCGGCTCCATCGGCATGGGCAAGACGGAAACGGCGCGCATGTTCGCGCGGCTGGGCATTCCGGTTTACGATGCGGACGCTGCCGTGCATCGCCTTTACGAACCAGGTGGTGCGGCGGTCGAGGCCATCGCAAAAGAATTTCCGGATTGCGTGCGTGAAGGTCGCGTCGACCGTGCTGCGCTTGCCAAAACCATCGCTGCACAAACCGATGGCTTCAAACGCCTTGAAGCCATCGTCCATCCGCTGGTCGCGCGCGAACAGATGAAATTTCTGGAAGAGAATGCGGACGCGGACATGGTGGTGCTCGACATTCCGCTTCTGTTCGAAACCGGCGGCCACGCACGCATGGATGCGGTCGTCGTTGTCTCAGCACCCGGTCCCATCCAGCGCGCCCGCGTGCTGGCCCGCGAAGGCATGACGGAAGAAAAGCTCGATCACATTCTCTCCCGCCAAATGGACGATGAAGAAAAGCGTGCAAAAGCCCATTTCGTGATTGAGACGGACAAAGGTTTGGACCACGCTTTCGAACAGGTGCGTAATGTCGTTGAAAAATTGCGCTCGGCTGGGGTAAAGCAACGCGATGCGTGAAATCGTTCTCGACACCGAAACCACGGGCCTTGATCCCTCCGACGGCCATCGCGTCATTGAAATCGGCTGCGTGGAGCTGATGGATCATCTGCCCACGGGCCGGACGTTCCAGTGCTATCTCAATCCCGAACGCGACATTCCCATCGAATCCCAGCGCGTTCACGGCATCACCGACGAATTCATCGCGGACAAGCCGCTGTTTGCGGCCTTGGTGGATGATTTTTTTGCCTTCATCGGCGATGCGCCGCTGGTCATCCACAATGCGGGCTTCGATCTGAAATTCCTCAATGCGGAACTGACGCGGCTGCAACGCGCAACGCTGCCTTATGCGCGCGCCATTGACACAATCGACATCGCCAAAAGCAAAATCCCCGGCGCGCGTTATTCGCTGGATGAATTGTGCAAACGGTTCAGCATCGATCTGACGTCGCGCTCCAAACATGGCGCGCTGCTCGACGCCACGCTGCTGGCGCAAGTCTATCTGGAACTGGTGGGCGGGCGGCAGACGAAATTCAATCTCGGCCCGCGCGACGCGGAAATCTCAGCACTGGATGAAATGCGCCCAGCGCGCATCCGGCCCGCGCCGCTCTCTCCCCGCGTCACGCAAAGCGAAGCGGAAGGTCACGCCGCTTTCGTGGCGCGCGAATTGGGTGACGAAGCTGTCTGGTCCTGGAGTTAGACCGCGACCGGATTAACCGTCGAACGCGCCTTCTGAAGCTCGGCCTGTTTGGCGCGATAAAGGCTTGCGAAATCGATCGGCTCGATCATCAGCGGCGGCATGCCGCCGTCGCGGATGGCATCGGCCACCACGCGGCGGGCGAACGGGAACAGCAGATGCGGTGCGTCAATCAGCAGCACCTGTTCCACCTGCTCTTCCGCCATGTTCTGGATCGAGAACAGCCCGGCATAGACGAGTTCCAGCAGGAACACGGGGCGCTCCTCGGTCTTGGCGGAGACACGCATTTTCAGCTCGACCTCGTATTGGTCGTTCTCCGAGCGGCGGGCCTGAAGGTCCACGCCGAAATCGATGGTCGGCCGGGCGGTGATGTTGGTGGCAGCGCCCGGATTTTCGAACGACATGTCCCGCACATATTGGGAGAGCATGGTGATTTTGGCCGCACCCGGCTGTTCGCCATGCGCCGCTCCGTTTGCGCCATTACCCTGAGTTCCGCCCGTTTCGCTCATTTGTCTTGTCCGTTGGTTTTGAGGGCCTCGCCGCTACCACGGATCGCGCGGAGGTGACAAGCGTTGCTCTTTCATCCGCTGGACCGGGCGAAGCGGCAAGGCTACCTTGGCGAACCGGCCCAAGCCGGACAGGATTATCAGCATGCCCAATGGTCAGTTCGTGGAAATCATCGTTCTGGCGATGATCGCCGCCGTCATTCTCTACCGGCTCTATGCGGTGCTGGGCAGGCGCACGGGTGAGGAGCGACCGCCGCAGGAACGCTATGGGCTGACCGGCGCGCCGGGTGCCCCTGCGCCCACTGCCGACAATGTGGTGAGCCTGCCCGAACGCGCGCGCGTGGCGGCGGGGGCGGGCGATGTTCCGGCGGATCCCGTGGCGCGCGGGTTGCTGGACATCAAGCTTGCCGACCGCAAATTCGAGACGGAGCATTTTCTCTCCGGTGCGCGCGTGGCCTATGAGACCATCGTGACGGCATTTGCGGCGGGCAATCGCGTGGCGCTGAAACCGCTTCTGAGCGACGAGGTTTATGGCGCGTTCGATTCCGTGATCCATGGCCATGAAGAGCGGCAAGAAAAAGTGAATTTCACGTTCGTCGGATTTGCGGATGTGAAGATCGTGCATGCGGAACTGAAAGACCGCATGGCGGAAATCACCGTGTCGTTCGCCGCCAAATATATTTCCGCGACCAACAAGGAAGACGGCACGGTCGTGGAAGGCGATTCCAAAAATGTGCGCGAAGTCACCGACATCTGGACCTTTGCCCGCGATACGGGCGCGCGCGATCCGAACTGGTCGCTGATCGCAACCTCCGGCGGCGCCTGAACAGTTGATGGGGGCACGCCGCGCCGTCATCTGGGTTTCGTTCGGGCTTTCGCTTCTTTCGATCATTGTTCTGGGCTGGTTGTGGCGCGCGCAAACGCCGGGCGCGAACGTATTGCGGCTGACGCCGGTTGATTTTTCTGCGTTGCCCGGCTGGAACGAAAGCGATGCGCGCGCGGCGCTATCTGCATTTCACAAATCCTGTGCGGAGATCATCAAACGCCCTGCTGCGTCGCCGCTGGGTGGTCTTTACGCCGGAACGGCCGGCGATTGGCGTGGGGCGTGCGCAGCCGCATCCGGCGATGCCCGCGAATTCTTTGAAAATAATTTCACGCCTTTCGCGCTTTCAGCAGGCCGTGACACGACAGGTTTGCTCACCGGCTATTACGAACCGGAAATTCACGGCAGCAGGACAGAACATGATTCATATCGCATACCCGTTTACGGTCTGCCGTCCGATCTTGTCAGTGTCGATCTCGGTCTGTTTCGCGATGCGCTGAAAGGCGAACGCATCGCAGGCAAATTGCAGAGCAACAAACTTGTTCCTTATGCGACACGCGCGGAAATCGATGCGAAGGGTTTGGCGAATGCGCCGGTGCTGTTCTATGCCGACGATCCCGTTGCTGTATTCTTTTTGCAGGTTCAGGGTTCGGGCTGTGTTGTGTTCGACGATGGCAGCCGGGCGCGCGCGGTCTATGCGGGCGGCAATGGCAGGCTCTACACGGCCATCGGGCGCGTGCTGGCGGCGCGCGGCGCCATCGCGCGGGAAAATCTTTCGCTGCAATCCATCCGCGATTGGCTGACGCGTCATCCTAAAGATGCGCGCGCAATCATGGAAACAAACCAGTCCTATATTTTCTTCGCGCTGGAACCGCTGGGCGACGCATCGCTCGGCAGCAAGGGCAGTGAAGGCGTTGCGCTGATCCCGCAGGCAAGCCTCGCTATCGATCCGCGCATTCATGCTTTCGGCACGCCGGTTTTTGCTGCCTCGCATCTTGCGATTGCGCAGGACACGGGCGGCGCTATTCGGGGGCCTTTGCGCGGCGATTTCTACTGGGGTTTCGGAGGCAACGCTGAAACAAATGCAGGCGCGATGAAATCACCGACACGCTTCTTTGTGCTTCTGCCCAAGACACTCGCGAAGAAGATCTCGCCCTTTAAGGATTATGCGTTGCCACCATGAGGAAGAAGCGCGTCGCCACCGAAGAAGAACGCGCTCTGTTCGTAGAGCAGTTCAAGGAAACGCGCCCGCATGTCGCCGAAGCAAAACCGGAATCGCGCGCGAGGAAAGTTGCGAGCAAATCCGCCGGCGTTGACGGCAACACGGCGGATCGTTTGCGGCGAGGGCTGCTTGAGCCGCAGGCCAAGCTCGACCTGCACGGCATGACGGAGGCTTCGGCCCATCGCGCCCTCGTCACCTTTCTGCGCGGCGCGCAATCGCGCGGGCATCGTCTGGTGCTTGTGGTGACAGGCAAAGGCGCGCCGCCAGCGCCCGAT
>DATCEI010000046.1:0-3544 GCA_036510185.1 Rhizomicrobium sp.
TTGCGGGAATATATTGCGGCGGGTTAGCCATAACGCTGGAGTTTGAAGAAGGCGCTGATCTTGTGGCGCGTCTGCTCGCGCCAGACGACGCCGGAATTCGTCACCCAGTTCAGTTGGATCACACGGCGCGGCCCTTCGAACGCCTCGAAGCCATGCCAGGCATTGGGCTGGTTCCTGAACACAAGTAGCGTGCCTTCATCCGGCGGCACTTCGGCGACCACGTCGTTCAGATTGTCGGACGAACGCAAAAGCCGCAGCCGCCCGTGCGTATTTTCCCATTTGGCGTTCATATAGATCAGAACGGTGATGAGTTTCGTCACGCTGTCGGTGTGGATTTGTCCGTCCGCCGCGCGGCTTTGCCCGCGAACGGTAATCATCGTGGGCCGCCCCGAAAGATCGATGTTGAACTTCTGCTCCACCGCGCGCGTGAATTCCGGCCCGCGAATGGCATCCATGAACCGCGCGAACCCACCGCCATATTGCAGCGTCGGCAATGGAAAACTGCCGTGATGCTTGATGTCGGGAAAATCGGCTTCGATCCCGGCGCGCGCTTCCGCCTTCACGAAATTCGGCACCATCGTGTAGGGGAACGGCTCACGCGAGAGCGCGGCGTTGCGGAATGCTTCGATATCGATGGGAAGCGCGCTCATCGCCTACATCATGGGCGACATATAGGCCGAAGCCGTAATGCCGCCATCGACGGGCAGCACCGCGCCCGTGACATAGGATGACGCGCGGCTGCAAAAGAAGATCGCAGCGCCGATCATGTCGTCATCCGCGCCGATGCGTTTGCGCGGGATGGAAGATTCCAGCGCGGCCCGCGCATTCGCCAGCACGGGCGCCAGCATCTTGGTCTCGAACGGGCCAGGCGCAATCGCATTCACATTGATATTGTCGCGCGCCAGATGCTTGGCGAGATTGCGCGTCAGATGATGCACCGCCGCCTTGCTCGCGGAATAGGCATAGGTTTCGAGTGCGGGCTGCAGCATTCCGTCGATGGAACCGATATTTACGACACGCGCGGGATCATCCGCTGTGCCCGCCGCGCGCAACAGCGGCAGCAAGGCCTGCGTCAGCAGGAACACGGCTTTCAGATTGACGTTCATCACCTTGTCCCAACCGGCCTCGGAATATCGGTCGATCGGTTCGCCCCAGGCAGCACCCGCATTGTTGATGAGGATGTCGAGTCTCTTTTCGTGCGATTTCACCGCGTCGGCGAGGCGATGCACTTCCGCCGTTTCGCCCAGATCATGCGCCAACGGAATACAGGTGCCGAATTTCGAAAGCTCTTCCGCCGCGCGCTCGCAGGCATCGGCCTTGCGCGAAGAAATATAGACTTTCGCGCCTGCCTGCACGAAACCGCGCGCGATCATCATGCCGATGCCGCGCGAACCGCCGGTGATGAGCGCGGTCTTGCCGCTGATGTCGAACAGATTCGAAACCATGGAATAATCCTAACGATAAGAAGCGTTCACTTCATCCAGCGCGGCACTGCCCGGACACAAGACGGTCTCGCGCAACCGGTTCAATGGCGTGGCCACAGTGTCCAGATGCGCGTGCAGATCGTCCGCATTCTCGTCAACATAGAGCAGTCCGGTGACGATTTCGCCCGCCGCGTGGCGTTCCTGCAGATACGCCATCGCGCGCACACGATCATGTGGATCGTAGTCGGGATGCAGTTTGGCGAGTTTGATGATCGAGCCATCGTGCTGCTTCACCGACGCAACAGTGCCCGGCTCGTGATCGACCGTGATCTCCGACCGAGCGGGCAGGAAATCGAGCCGGTTCACGGCCTCATTGTGCGCACGCACGAAATCGTAGGATTTGGTCGAACCCGCGTGATTGTTGAACTGCACGCAGGGACTGATCACGTCGAGAATCGCGGGACCGTTGTGCTCAATGGCCGCTTTCAGCAGCGGCACCAACTGGCCCTTGTCGCCGGAAAAACTGCGCGCCACAAAACTTGCGCCCAGCACCAGCGCCATGCTCACCAGATCAATCGGCGAATCCGTATTAAGCCCGCCCGCTTTGCTTTTCGATCCCTGATCCGCCGTGGCGGAGAACTGGCCTTTGGTCAGGCCATACACGCCATTGTTCTCGCAAATATAGACCATGTTCACGCCACGCCGCACGGCGTGCGCGAATTGGCCAAGCCCGATGGAGGCGGAATCGCCGTCGCCGGAAATGCCGAGATAAAGCAGATCGCGATTGGCGAGGTTCGCGCCCGTCAGCACGCTTGGCATACGGCCATGCACGCTGTTGAAGCCGTGGCTTTGGCCCAGCAGATAATCCGGCGTCTTCGACGAACAGCCGATGCCCGAAAGTTTCGCCACGCGATGCGGCTCGATGTTCAATTCGTAGCAGGCTTGAATCAGCGCGGCGCTGATCGAATCATGGCCGCAGCCTGCGCACAATGTGGAGATCGCGCCTTCATAATCGCGATGCGTGAAGCCCAGCGCGTTGGGCTTCAAACCCGGATGACGCATTTTCGGCTTGGTGATGTAGGTCATTCCGCGGCCTCTTTGCGGCTGGACAGATTCATGCGCTCGGCAATCGCCGCCGTGATGAAGCGCGCCGTGATCGGTGTGCCGTCATAATGAAGAATGGAAATGAAGCGCGCCGGATCGATGGCGCATTCATTGACGATGAGCTTCTGCAATTGCGCGTCGCGATTCTGTTCGACGAGAAACACCTGATCATGCGCGTGAATGAAATCGACGACTTCATCGGAGAAGGGAAAGGCACGCACACGCAACGTATCGAGATGCACGCCTTTGGCTTCGAGCGCACTAAATGCTTCATCCATCGCGGGCGCAGTCGAGCCATAATAAATCACGCCATACCGCGTTTTTTCGCGCGCGCGGCGCAACGCGGGCTTGGGCACAATCGCTTTGGCGGTTTCCAGCTTGCGCAAAAGCCGCTGCATATTATCGACGTAAACAGAACCTTCCTCGCTATATTTGGCGTAGCGGTCACGGCTCGTGCCGCGCGTGAAATAAGCGCCGCGCGTCGGGTGCGTGGCAGGCAGGCTGCGATAGGGAATGCCGTCGCCATCGACATCGAGATAGCGGCCGAATGTCTTGCCGGATTCGAGGTCTTCGTAAGACATGACCTTGCCGCGATCATAATGGCGCGCATCGTCCCATTTCAGCGGCTCGCACAGCCAGTCGTTCATGCCGATGTCGAGATCCATCATCACGAAGATCGGCGTTTGCAGACGCTCGGCGAGATCGAAGGATTCTGCCGCCATCTCGAACGATTCTGTCGGGTCTTTCGGGAACAGCAACACATGTTTGGTGTCGCCATGGCTGGCATAGGCGCAGAGCAGAACATCGGATTGCTGCGTGCGCGTTGGCATGCCCGTCGAAGGCCCGCCGCGTTGAATATCGAAAATCACGGCGGGGATTTCGGCGAAATAGGCAAGGCCAAAAAATTCCTGCATCAACGAAATGCCGGGGCCTGAGGTCGCGGTGAAGCTGCGTGCCCCATTCCAACCCGCACCGATCACGATGCCAATGGCGGCGATTTCGTCTTCCGCCTGCAC
>DATCEI010000047.1:0-6277 GCA_036510185.1 Rhizomicrobium sp.
CCGGTGTTCGCCGGGTTTGGCCAGCCGCGCCGACACCGATTCATGCTCCGAACCCAGCACGCTGATCGTGAACGCGGGCGCATTGGCAAAGCCCGCGAACCGCTCCGATTTGCGGTCCAGGCACCAGCTCACCAGCGGCGGATCGAGTGACACCGAGGCAAAAGAATTGACCGTGATGCCCATGGGTTCGCCCGCGCCGGAGGCCGTCACCACGGCCACCCCAGTCGGAAATGTGCCAAGCGCATTGCGGAAGGCCCTGTTGTCGAAGCTCATTTTCCGCCCGCTTTCGGCTTTCAACGCTTGGTTAACACGCCATCGTGCATTGTTGGCGGGAAATTAGGCGAGCCTTGCGGCAGACGAAAGACCGCGGGCCGTCCTTTGGGATTTGGGTGGGTTATGGCGAGCAACCACAACACCGTCATTATCAAGCGCGTCAAGAAGGGCGGTCACGACGCCCATCATGGCGGCGCGTGGAAGGTTGCCTATGCCGACTTTGTGACGGCAATGATGGCATTCTTCCTGCTGATGTGGCTGATCAACACGACGACGCCGGAGCAGAAACGCGGCATCGCGGATTATTTCGCGGCGCAGAGCATTTCGCAGACCTTCTCCGGTTCGGGCGGCGTGCTGGGCGGCAAGGTGCTGGGCGAAGACAGCGCCAAGGCGGGCGGCGCGCCGTCCGTGATGCAGAAATCCAGCCCCGCTTCTGTCGCCGACAAGGCCCATTCCAAGGATCAGTCAAAGCCCACTCAGGTCGCGAGCAGCATGGACCGGGCCGTGTCGTCTTCGCAGGACAGCGAGTTCCAGAGCGCCGCTGAAGCCATTCGCCAGTCCATGCAGGAAAATCCGGACATCGCGCAATTGTCCAAACAGGTGATGATGGACCAGACGCCGGAGGGCCTGCGCATCCAGCTGGTCGATCAGGACGGCAAGCCGATGTTCCAGCCGGGAACCGCTGTGCCCATGCCCTATACGTCGAAGCTGCTCGCCGCCATCGCCCAGGTGATCGACCGGCTGCCCAACCGCATCTCCATCAGCGGCCATACCGACGGCAAGCCGTTTGTCGGCGCCAACGGCATGACCAATTGGGAATTGTCGGCGGCGCGCGCAAACGCCGCACGCGGAATGCTCGCCAATGCGGGGCTGGATTCCGACCGCGTGTATGAGGTCGCGGGCAAGGCCGGTTCCGAACCGCTTCTGCCGGAAGACCCGCAGGCCTCGGCCAATCGCAGGCTTTCCATCGTGCTGCTGCGCGAGGCCCCGCCTGCCCCGCCGGGCGCGAAGTTTTAGATCACGGACATAAACGAAAATATCTCCACAATTGTCATCACCCGGCTCGTCCGGGTGATCCAATTTTCCAGAAACAAATTGGGTTGCCCGGATCCTTCGCAAAAAAGCTCAGGACCGGGCAATGACGGATTAGGTGATAGTGGCTTGTAGCCGACATATCCCCACCGCTAGCATCGCCTCGCTATTCGACATGAGGCGTTCGAGGTGAAAAGCGCGTTGATGATGCTTGCGCTGGCGGTGACGACGCCGACGCTGGATCAGAGCCATCCCATCGTGAGCTGCACGCGCGCGGCGGAAATCGCCGACATGCTCGATCAGGCGCCCGATCCGAAAAAAATGGCGGATGATTTCTTCGCCAACGCCGATCAATGCACGCGCGATGGCGGCGGCGCGGACGGATTTATCCTGCGCGGCGAGGCCAATCACATTCGCGGCGACGAGAAAGCCGCGATGGCCGATCTGACCGAAGCGCTGAAACTCAATCCCGCGTCGGTCGTGGCGCTGTATGATCGCGGCTATGTCTATGCGCTGACGGGCAAGCCCAATGAAGCCATCGCGGATTTCGGTGATGCCATCGAACTGAAACCCGACGACGAACCCTCCTATGCCGCGCGCGGCGGGCTTTATCTCGACACCGGCAAATATGCCGAAGCTATTCGCGATTACGACAAGGCGATCGGTTTCCGCGCGCGCGACGCCGATCTCTATAACGACCGGGGGCTGGCGCATTTGCGCAAAGGCGATCTCGACGCGGCAATTGCCGATTTCACACAATCCATCGCGCTGAAACCGGATGAAGTAAGCGCGTGGTTCAATCGCGGGCTTGCGGAGTACGCGCAGAAGAATTTCGCCAAGGCGGTTGACGATTACAATCAGTCCGATCTTCTGGCGCCGGGCGATCCCGATTTGCGCCAAAATCGCGGGCTTGCTTACGCCTCGCTCGAAAAATGGGACGAGGCGATCAAGGACTACACCGCCGCCATCACCGCCGAGCCGCAGCCCGATGCCTATATCGACCGGGGCAGCGCCTATTTCGCCAAAGGCGATCCCGACAAGGCGCTGGCCGATTACGCGCAGGCCACAACGCTCGACCCGAAAAGCTCGCTACCCTATTTCGACGAAGGCCTCGTCTATGGCGCGAAGGGCGATGACACGAAAGCGATTGCCGCTTTCAGTGAGGCAATCACGCGCGCACCGAACGATGCGGCCGCCTATCTGCAACGCGGCATAACCGAAGGCGACGCGCAACAATTCGACGCCTCCATCGCCGATTTGACGGAGAGCCTCAAACTCCAGCCGGACCAGATCGAGGCCTACGTCAATCGCGGCTATGCGTTTCTTGAAAAGCACGATTACGACCACGGCGGTGACGATTTCGACAAAGCTGTCGCGCTGAAGCCTGCGAGCGTGGAGGCGCTGAACGGCCGCTGCTGGCTGCGCGCTGTCGTGGGGCATGACCTCCACGGCGCGATGGATGATTGCGACAAGGCGCTGGCGGGCGCGCCCAATGCGGCGGAGGTGCTGGACAGCCGCGCTTTCGTCCGCTTCCGCAGCGGCGACCTGCCCAATGCGCTGGCCGATTATGACGCGGCGCTGAAGCAGAACCCCAAGCTTGCAAGCTCGCTGTTCATGCGCGGCGTGGTGAAGCTGAAACTGGGCCACGAGGCCGATGGGCGGGCCGATATCGCCGCCGCCGACGCGCTTTCTACGACCATTGCGGCCACTTACGCGGGCTATGGCGTCACGCCTTGAATGTTGCCCTTTTGCACACCCCTGATATACTCTGCTCCTTGAGTCTCGTACCCTTCAGAAACTCAAGAAAATCAAGGGGTTTCCGGTAGCCGGGGGCGGCGTCTGGGCAAGGGTTGGAACGGTCCTTTTATCAAGCGAAAAAGCGATGAAGATAAACGTCGAACGCGGCGCCTTCCTGAAGGCGCTCAGTCATGTCCAGAGTGTCGTCGAACGCCGCAACACGATCCCCATTCTGTCGAATGTGCTGATTGAGGCGGCCAAGGGGCAGCTGAAGCTCACAGCCACCGATCTCGACATCGAGATCGTGGAGGCCCTGCCCGCCGATGTGCTGCGCAATGGCGCGGCCACTGCGCCCGCGCACATGCTCTACGACATCGTGCGCAAACTGCCCGAAGGCGCACAGGTGCAGGCCGAGTTGCTGCCCAGCGAAGGCGGCAGGCTGGCGGTATCCGCAGGCTCCTCGCGGTTTGAGCTTGCGTGTCTGCCCAAGGAAGATTTCCCCCAAATGTCGGCAGGCGCGCTGCCGCACCGTTTTCGTCTGGCGACGGAGGATTTGAAGCGCCTCATCGACCGCACGCGCTTTGCGATTTCGACGGAAGAGACGCGGTTTTATCTCAACGGCATCTATGTTCATGCCACGAAAGACAAGCATCGCATGATGCGCGCCGTGGCGACGGACGGGCATCGCCTCGCGCGTTACGAACTCGATCTGCCGGAAGGGGCGGGCGATATGCCCGGCGTGATCATACCGCGCAAAACCGTGGGCGAATTGCGCCGCCTGCTCGACGATGCGGAAGGCACGCTGGAGATTGCGCTGTCGGATACCAAAATCCAGTTCAATTTCGACGGGCTGGAACTGACCTCCAAACTGATCGACGGCACATTCCCGGATTATCAGCGCGTGATCCCCGCCGCCAACGACAAATCCCTGTTGCTGGATGCGAAGGAATTCGCGCATTCCGTGGATCGCGTCTCCACCATCTCCGCCGACAAGACGCGCGCTGTGAAGCTTCACATCGCCAAGGACAAGGTGACGCTTTCGGTGGTGAATCCGGAATCCGGCACGGCGACCGAAGAAGTGGGCGCCACCTACAATGCCGCCGGTATCGAGATCGGTTTCAACGCACGCTATCTGCTGGACATCACCAGCCAGATCGAAGGCAAGGAAGTGCATTTCCTGCTGTCGGATGCAGGCTCGCCCACCGTGATCGAAGACAAGAACGACAAGCGCACGCTCTACGTCCTCATGCCGATGCGGGTGTGACGTTTGACAGGCGTGTTTGAACAGCGCCCTGACGGCGCGTCACAGACCATCGCGGATTCGCCGTCGCGCGCGCGGCTGGCTGTGACGCGGCTGGTGCTGACGAATTTCCGCTCCTATGCGCAAGGCGAGATCGGCGTCAGCGGACGCAGCGTCGTGCTGGCGGGGCCGAACGGCGCGGGCAAGACCAATCTGCTGGATGCGATTTCGCTGCTGTCGCCGGGGCGCGGGCTGCGCGGCGGCAAACTCGGCGAACACACCCGCAAAGGCCCCATCGCACAAGGCGAAGCTTTGTGGGGTGTTGCGGCGACGGTGGCGCGCGGCGAAGACGCCTACGAAATTGGCACCGGATTGATGCCCGACGAACGCCGCCAAACGCGCATGAACGGCGCACCCGCCGAAAGCGCGAGTGCACTGGGCGACATCGTGCAGATGAGTTGGCTCACGCCCGCGATGGATCGCCTGTTCATCGAAAGCGCCAGCGGACGGCGGCGTTTCCTCGACCGCCTCGTGTTCGGTTTCGATTCCGCTCATGCGAGCCGCGCCTCACGTTATGAAACCGCGATGCGCGAACGCGCGCGCCTGCTGAAATTCGGGCCGCGCGATCCCGCCTGGCTCGATGCGCTGGAAGACCAAATGACGGAAACCGGCGTGGCGATGGCCATCGCGCGCGCCGAAACCATCGCAAGACTCAACATCGCGCTGGCCCAACGCGGCGATGCGGGCGCCTTTCCTTGCGCGCAATTGGCGATGGACGGCGAAACCGATTTGCTGCTGGCCGAACATGGCGAAGCGACCACAGGCGTGATGCGCGAACGCTTTGCCGCCGCGCGCGTGCGCGATGCGCAAGCCGGACGCACTAGTTTCGGCCCTCACCTCTCCGATCTTGCCGTGCGCCACACGCGCAAATGCGCCGATGCGCGCGAGTGTTCGACAGGTGAGCAAAAAGCGTTGCTTATTTCCATCGTGCTGGCCGATGCGTGGGAACTCGCGCGTGTGCGTGGCGGCCATGCGCCGATCCTGCTGCTGGATGAGATCGCCGCACATCTGGATGCGCGCCGCCGTGCCGCGTTGTTCGACGAAATCACCGCACTCGGCGCACAGGCCTGGATGACGGGCACCGACATCGAAATCTTTTCGCCCTTGCGCACCCGCGCCGACCTTTTCGCGGTTGCGGATTCGCAATTCACGCTTATATCCGGTTAGACCATGTCATCTCCCGAATTGCCCGACTCCAGCGAATACGGCGCCGATTCCATCAAGGTGCTGAAAGGCCTCGATGCAGTGCGCAAGCGGCCGGGCATGTATATCGGCGACACCGATGACGGTTCCGGCCTGCATCACATGGTGTACGAAGTCGTCGATAATGCGATTGACGAAGTGCTGGGCGGTTATGCGGATCGCGTGAACGTGACGCTGAACCCCGATGGTTCCTGCACCGTGCGCGACAATGGACGCGGCATCCCGACCGGCATTCACGAAGGCGAAGGCGTTTCCGCCGCCGAAGTGATCATGACGCAATTGCATGCGGGCGGAAAATTCGAACAGAACGCATATAAAATTTCCGGTGGATTGCACGGTGTTGGCGTTTCGGTGGTGAACGCACTCAGCGAAGTGCTGGATTTGCGCATCTGGCGCGACGGCAAAGAACACGCCATGCAATTTCGCGATGGCGAGCCGGTGGCGCCGCTTTCCATTGTGGCCGAAGCGAACGGCAATCGCGGCACCGAAGTGACGTTCATGCCGAGCCCGCGCACGTTTACGATGACGGAGTTCGATTACGCGACGCTGGAACATCGCCTGCGCGAACTCGCGTTCCTCAATTCCGGCGTGACGATTGTTCTGTCCGACAAACGCGGCGTGGAGAAGAAAGAAATCACGCTGCATTATGAAGGCGGGCTTGAAGCGTTTGTACGTTATCTCGACCGCACCAAGGCCGCGCTGATTTCCGCGCCCATCATGGTCAAAGGCGAA
>DATCEI010000048.1:0-3784 GCA_036510185.1 Rhizomicrobium sp.
CCTGCCATCGATCTGTTGCGTCCCGCCTATTGCGCGGGGTGATTTGCATCCGGCGGCGGGGTGGGCGCAAGGCCCGCGGCGGACGCAGGCAAATCATTGGTTGAAGGCGGCGGCGGCATTTCAGGCAAAGACTTGAAATCCACGATTTCCACATCCTCGCTGGCGCCCGCATCGGCCAGCAAATCCACGCGAAATGCGCCGCCATCGGCGATCAGCGTGCCGATGGGCAGGCCGGGCGCGAGCAAGCCGCCATCGCCGGAGGTAACCACGCTTTGCCCCGGCTTCAGCGCCGCGCGCCGGTCGAGGATTTCGATCACGGGCGCGGAATTGTTGTCGCCCGCGAGAATCGCGTGTGCGCCGCCGGGTTCGATGGACACGGGAATGCGGCTGTTCAGATCCTTCAGCGGAATCACCCAGGAGGTTCGTTCGCCCGCAAGAAAAATGCGGCCCACAAGTCCGCGCGAATTGATCACCGCCTGCCCCGGCTTCACGCCGTTCTCTTTGCCCGCATCGAGAATCATCGTTTCGAGAAAAGGCTGGCCCGCGTGACCCAGAACATGGGCCAGCACGTAAGAGGTTTGGCGCGGCGGCACTTCATGCAGCAATCGCTGATATCCGGCGAGACGGCCTTCCAGCCGCATGGCAGCACCCTGCCATTGGCGCAAGCGCGCATTTTCTTCTTTCAGTTGCAGGTTCTGTTGGTAGACGCGGAACACGTCGCCGATATCGCCAACGAAACGGTTGGTTTCATCCAGCGGGCTGCGCACGCTCGCCAGCATCGGCGCGGTCCAGTCCGAAAGCCGCGCGCGAATGCGATCCGCGAAATCGCTTGTCCGGCTGAACAGCAACAGGATCAGTGCTGCGAGCGCCCAAAGCCCCAAAGAAATCTGCGTGCCGTTGCGGCCACGCGCGATTCTCCAGGTGAAATTGGCCATCGCGTTACCAACCTATAGCGCATCCCTGGGATGGATTTGTTTCACCCAAAATTCCGTCATTGCCCGGTCCTGAGCTTTTGCGAAGGATCCGGGCAACCCATTTTTTTTTCCGAGAAACAAATTGGATCGCCCGGACGAGCCGGGCGATGACGGAGGGAGGGATGGATAAACCTATTCAATGGGCATCACTCTAAAACGCCGTCGAAAGAATGTGACGCATGCCTTTGGAATTTTCGAGAACCTTGCCGGTGCCGAGCGCCACGCAGGATAGCGGATCGTCCGCAATGCTGATGGGCAGGCCAGTCGCCTCGCGCAGCACATGACCGAGATTGGCGAGCAGCGAACCGCCGCCCGTCAGCACGATGCCCTTGTCCACGATATCGGCTGCGAGTTCCGGCGGCGTGGCTTCGAGCGCCACTTTCACCGCTTCGACAATCGCGCCCACCGGTTCGGTCATGGCATCGGCGATCTGGCGTTCGGTGACGATGATTTCCTTCGGCACGCCGTTGAGCAGATCGCGGCCTTTGATTTCCAGTTCGCGTCCGTGGCCATCTTTCGGCGAGGCGGCGGAACCGATTTCTTTCTTGATGCGCTCCGCGCTGGATTCGCCGATGAGCAAATTCTGGTGACGGCGGATATAGGCGATGATCGCCTCATCCATCTTGTCGCCACCCACGCGCACCGAGCGTGAATAGACGATCCCACCCAGCGACAACACGGCGACTTCGGTTGTGCCGCCGCCGATATCCACCACCATCGAACCCGTGGGTTCGGAAACCGGAAGCCCCGCGCCGATCGCCGCCGCCATCGGTTCTTCGATGAGAAACACGCGGCGCGCGCCCGCCGAAAGCGCGCTCTCCTGAATCGCGCGGCGCTCCACCGCGGTCGAACCGGAGGGCACGCAAACGATGATCATGGGGTTCGCAAACGACCGGCGATTGTGAACTTTTCTAATGAAATGCTTGATCATCTCTTCAGCAATTTCGAAATCAGCAATGACGCCATCGCGCATCGGGCGGATCGCCTCGATGTTTCCGGGCGTGCGGCCGAGCATCATTTTCGCGTCATTGCCGACGGCGCGAACCTGCTTTTTGCCGCCCTTGTTGATCATGGCGACGACCGAGGGTTCGTTCAGCACGATCCCCCGGCCTTTCACATAAACCAGTGTATTGGCCGTTCCCAGATCAATGGCCATGTCGCTCGACAATATGCCGAGAAGGCTTCCAAACATTTGTAACCGCCGTTTCCGAGGCGCCGCCGCTACCGCGCGGCAGTCATTGCTTCGGGCGCCTGCTTGCCACGTTTCACTAGCAGCTTGTTGAGCGCGTTGACATAGGCATAAGCCGCCGCAGCCAGTGTGTCGGTATCGGCACCTTTTCCCGTAACGGTACGGCCATTTTCTTCCAATCGCACGCTGACAGTGGCCTGCGCGTCGGTGCCTTCGGTCACGGCGTGAACCTGAAAGAGCTGCAATGAAGCGGTGTGCGGATAGAGTTCGCGAATCGCATTGAAGATCGCATCGACGGGACCGTCGCCGGTCGTTGTCGTGCTGCGTTCCTCGCCTTCGACCGAAAGAATCATCTCGGCGGAGGGCGCAATGCCGACACCGGAGACAACGCGCAGGCCTTTCACGAGAATCGTATCCTGGCTGCGGATCATCTCGTCATCGACGATGGCGGAGATGTCCTCGTCGAAGACATGCTTCTTCTTGTCGGCGAGATCCTTGAAGCGGCGGAAGGCATCAGCAAATGCGCCGTCGCCCAGATCGTAGCCGAGACTGACCAGTTTCTCGCGAAACGCATGGCGGCCGGAGAGCTTGCCCAGCACCAGCGAGGTTTCCTTCACGCCCACATCTTCGGGACGCATGATCTCATAGGTCTCGACATGCTTGAGCATACCATCCTGATGGATGCCGGATTCGTGGCTGAAGGCATTCTTGCCGACGATGGCCTTGTTGTACTGCACGGGAAATCCCGTGACGTTCGACACGAGCTTGGAGGCGCGCGCCAGCATCGTGGTGTCGATGCCGGTGGTGAAGGCCATCGCGTCGGCGCGCACCTTCAGCGCCATGACGATTTCTTCCAGCGCCGCATTGCCCGCGCGCTCGCCGATGCCGTTGATCGTGCATTCGACCTGACGCGCCCCGCCCAGCACGCCCGCCAGCGAATTGGCGACGGCGAGGCCCAGATCATTGTGGCAATGGGTGGAGAAGATCACCTGATCCGCGTTCGGCACGCGCTCACGCAACATTTTTATCAGATCGACATATTCTTGCGGCGTCGTGTAGCCGACCGTGTCGGGAATGTTGATCGTGGTGGCGCCCGACCGGATCGCCAGTTCCACGCAGCGGCAGAGGAAATCCGGCTCCGTGCGCGTGGCGTCTTCGGCGCTCCACTGCACATCGTCGGTGAAGCCGCGCGCGCGCGTGACCGAGGCACCCACCGCGTCGAGCACCGCGTTCGGCCCCATTTGCAGCTTGTGCTTCATGTGCACGGGGCTGGTGGAGATGAACGTGTGGATGCGCCCGCGCCGCGCCGGTTTCAGCGCCAGACCTGCCCTGTCGATATCCTTGAAATCGGCCCGCGCCAAGCCGCAGATCACGGCATTGGATGTGCGCTTGGCGATTTCATGCACGGCCTCGAAATCGCCCGTCGAGGAGACGGGAAAGCCCGCCTCGATAATGTCCACGCCCATGGCGTCGAGCAGTTCGGCGACCTCGATCTTCTCGTCGAATGTCATGGCGGCGCCCGGCGATTGCTCGCCGTCGCGCAAAGTGGTGTCGAAAATTCGGACCTGTTCGGTTTTAGCGGTGTTCATCGTTGCATTCCTTCAATACGCCGCAGCGGCGG
>DATCEI010000049.1:0-7399 GCA_036510185.1 Rhizomicrobium sp.
CGCGAATGCGGATGTTGGGGACGTATTTGCGCAGCAGCGTCACCGCCGCGAGCGTTTCCAGCGTCGGTACATCACCCGCGCACGCCATGACAACATCCGGATTGCCGCCATCGTTGCTGGCCCAATGCCATATCCCCGCACCTGCCGTGCAATGACGAACGGCGGACTCCATGTCGAGCCACTGCCATTCCGGCTGTTTGCCCGCGACGATCAGATTGACGTAGTCGCGGCTGCGCAAACAATGATCCGCCACCGACAACAGACAGTTCGCATCCGGCGGCAGATAGATGCGCACGATGTCGGATTTCTTGTTCGCGACGTGATCGATAAAGCCGGGATCCTGATGGGAGAAGCCGTTGTGATCCTGACGCCATACATGCGACGTGAGGAGGTAATTCAGCGACGCAACCGGTTTGCGCCACGGAATCTTCCGGGCGACCTTCAGCCATTTCGCATGTTGATTGAACATCGAATCGACGATGTGGATGAAGGCCTCGTAGCATGAGAAAAACCCATGACGTCCGGTCAGCAGATATCCTTCCAGCCAACCTTCGCACAGATGTTCGCTCAACACTTCCATGACGCGGCCATCGACGCTGAGATTGGTGTCGTTCTGGACGGTTTCGGCCATCCATTCCTTGCCTGAAACTTCGTACACGGCCTCCAGCCTGTTGGACGCCGTCTCGTCCGGGCCGAACAACCGAAAATTCGCGTTGCCGAGATTGAGCTTCATCACATCGCGCAGGAATTTGCCGAGATTGCGCGTGGCCTCGGCCTTGACCGCGCCGGGTGCTGGAATGTCGATGGCGTGATTGCGGAAATGAGGCATGGCGAGCGGGACCAACAATTCGCCGCCATTGGCGTGCGGGTTTGATCCCATGCGGCGATGACCGGTGGGCGCGAGCGCCGCGAATTCCTCACGGAATTTGCCTTCCCCATCGAACAATTCATGCGCGCGATAGCTCTTCATCCATTCTTCGAGCTGTTTGAGATGTTCGGGATTTTTTATGTCGGAGATCGGCACCTGATGTGCGCGCCATGTTCCTTCGACCGGTAAACCATCGACAAATTTCGGTCCGGTCCAGCCCTTTGGCGTGCGGAAGACGATCATCGGCCAGCGCGGACGTTCCGGCGTCGCGCCATTGGAGCGCGCCGCATTTTGTATCTGCCGAATCTGTTTGAGAATCGTATCGAGCGTGCCCGCGAGCATTTGATGCACGAGCGCGGGATCGTCGCCTTCGACGAAAAACGGTTCGTAGCCATAGCCGCGCAGCAGCGCCGTCAATTCCTTGCGGCCGATGCGCGCCAGCACCGTCGGATTGGCGATCTTGAATCCGTTGAGATGCAGTATGGGAAGCACCGCGCCATCGCGCGCCGGGTTGAGGAATTTGTTGGAGTGCCAGCTTGCGGCCAGCGCGCCGGTTTCCGCTTCGCCGTCACCGATGATGCAGGCGACGATCAAATCCGGATTGTCGAACGCCGCGCCGTAAGCGTGGACCAGAGAGTAGCCCAATTCTCCGCCGGCGTGAATTGAACCCGGAGTTTCGGGCGCAACGTGACTGGGAATTCCATAAGGCCAGGAGAACTGGCGGAACAGCCGATGCAATCCGTTGCGGCTGCGCTCGATCGCCGGATAGCGTTCGGTGTATGAGCCTTCCAGATACGTCATCGCCACGATGCCCGGCCCGCCATGCCCAGGACCGATGACATAAATCATGTCCAGATCGTTCTCTTTGATCAGACGATTGAGATGGACATAGAGAAAATTCAGTCCCGTCGTCGTGCCCCAATGGCCAAGCAGACGCGGCTTGATATGTTCGAGCTTCAGCGGCGTTTCGAGAAGCGGATTTTCCTTCAGATAAATCTGTCCGACCGAAAGATAATTCGCCGCGCGCCAATAGGCGTGCATTTTTGCAAGAAGTCCCGGCGACAGAGGACCGGCCGTCGAAGGCTTGCGTTCCGCCACATCATTCAACGGCGTTTTCCATACGGATCGATGCGCCGCCCTTGTGATTGTTGATTCGTCCCAGTGTGGATTCGAGCAGGCGTTGCAACTTCTTCGCTGCACCGTCGAAGGCGTCTTCCACACTCGCGGCTTCGTAGCTCACGGCCACCGGCTGGTGGCCGGCGAGTCTGGCTTCCATGAGGCATCGTTTGTCCGCGCCGCCGGATTTGGCGCCGTTCTCGTCGCTGAGATGAACCTCTACCCGCGTGATGTGGTCGCTGTAGCGGCCGAGCACGGCGTTCACCTCCGCCTCGACGCTGCGCGCGAGTTCTTCGTGCCCTTCGACATTGTGATCCGTATTGACCTGAATCTGCATGCGAATTCTCCTATGGGAAGCGGGCGCGGGTCGCCGGGAAAGCGCGGCCGGCCGACGTTCAGGTCGGCTTTTCGAGAGTCGTTACGGGAACGGGCGGTACACACGAAAGTTCCGGATCGGAGACGCTGTCATGGAGCCAAATTCGGCCGATCTTCGCACATGGAAGCGAAGTAATGTGGTGTCTGAAACTTTGCCGCTTGCCGGGCATTCACCCTTTGCGCGGCAAGTGACGCGACATAAGTAGAGCCGGGTTGTGACCCGCAAAATTCCCCTAAGCAACGCCCGCGAATACGACGCTGCTTCCTCTTCCTTGAAAGGTGCAACGTCATGTTCCCGATAGCATCCTTCGTCATTCCATTGGCCGCCTTCATCGTAATCATTCTGCTTATGATGAGCGTGAAAATCGTGCGCCAGTACGAGCGCGCCGTGGTTTTTACGCTTGGGCGCTTTCAGGGCGTCAAGGGACCGGGTCTTGTCCTGCTGATACCCCTCATCCAGGAAATGGTGCGCGTGGATTTGCGTATCCAGGTGATCGAGATTCCGAGCCAGGATGTGATCTCGCGCGACAACGTCTCCATGAAGGTCGATGCGGTGCTCTATTTCAACGTCATCAATCCCGAACGGGCCATTATTCAGGTGCAGAATTATCTGCCCGCCACGAACATGCTGGCGCAGACGACGTTGCGCGCGGTGCTGGGACAGCATGAACTCGACGAAATGCTTTCCGACCGCAAGAAACTCAGCACCGACGTGCAGAGCATCCTCGATGCCCAAACCGAAACCTGGGGCATCAAGGTCAGCAATGTCGAGATCAGAACCGTCGAGCTGACGGAAAACATGGTTCGCGCCATCGCCAAGCAGGCCGAGGCCGAACGCGACCGCCGCGCCAAGATCATTCATGCGGAAGCGGAGTTTCAGGCCTCCCAGACTCTCGTCAACGCCGCCACCATTCTTTCGAGCATTCCCGCCGCCATGCAGCTGCGCTACTTGCAAACATTGACGGAAATCGGCGCCGAGCAGAATTCCACGATCATTTTCCCGATGCCGATCGACATCATCAAGCCGTTCCTCGAACTTATGGAGGAAGCCGGCAAGCCGTCCGGCGCCAACGGCATCGCACATGTTTCGACAACGCCGGCTGCGGCGCTTCTCTCATAAGGAATATCTTGCCATGACAAACTTGAGGAAAATAACATGATTCACAGCGGCTTGGACAGTTGGTATTTCGGTTGGACCTGGCTTCTCTGGCTCGGCTTCATTTTTCTCCTGTTTTCGAGCTTTGGAAACTGGGGTTATACCTATCGCGTGCATCGCAAATACGATGTGCCGCCCCGCAAGCAGGCCGTGGACATCCTCGATGAGCGCTATGCCCGCGGTGAAATAACCCGCGAACAATACGGTCAGCTGAAATCCGATATTTCGGTTAGCTGAAACCGGCGCTTCCGATACGCGCGGTCAGACGCGCTAAGAGGCGGGGTTCTGCTCGCGGCCTGCCATCAGGCTCGGAAACCGCACAACGACATCGCGTTGTCCGTCACGCGGCACGGTGAAACTCACCTGCTTTGCGGGCGCGTTCGGCACCGTCACCGTCGCGGTATAACGGCCCGCATCGAGGCGCATCAGAACCCATGGCGCATCGCATTTCACATGCACGGCTTCGGCATGATCGCTGCTTTGCAGCGCGATTTCCTCGCCCGCGAGATATTGCCCGTAACCGCCGACGGCCTCCAGCTTGACCGGATAATCGCGCCAGCGCGCTTCGTTTTCCGCATGCTGTCCGATGCCCGTGCAGGCGATGCTGATGCCCATGACATGAGCCGGGCGGTCAACCGGAAGAGTGTGGATGGTTTCCGCCGCCGCCGTCATGCCGAGGCAGAGCACAAACACAGACGCAGGCAGAAGCGCCGCTACTATTCTTTCCTTTGTTTCGGTCATGTCACGCATGTCATTCTCCACGTCCACGGGGACAACTCGAAAACGCGCTGTTAAGCGTCGCGTTTCGTGAACGATGCGTAATTGCGCCGGGAGGCAGGGAACATTTCGGCCAAACCGCGTTATCTCCATCGGGAGCCCTGCGAGGAGCGCCAGCCAATCGCGAAAAATGTTCCAGCGCTCGATCCGGGCGAAAGTCCGGTCGGTGTTTCCGGCGTGAAGCGGCGCGATTTTCTGTATGTCGCGACGGGCGCGGTGGCAGCAGCCGGCGCGGCGCTCGCGGCATGGCCTTTCATCGATCAGATGGAGCCTGCGCCCAGCGTGCTTGCGGCCGGCGGGCCGCTTACCGTCGATCTCAGCAGCCTTGAACCCGGTCAGCAGATCGTGGTGAGCTGGCGTTCGCGGCCGATCTTCATCGTTCACCGCACGCAAGCGATCCTCGCGCGCCTGCGTCAGCCATCGCTTCTGGACCGGTTGCGCGATCCCCATTCGCAGGAGATGCAACAGCCGGATTATGCCGAGAACTGGTCGCGTTCCATCAAGCCGGAATATCTGGTGCTGGTCGGAATCTGCACGCATCTGGGCTGTATTCCGCAATTTCATCCGCAGGTGGGCGATGCGGCATTGGGCGCAAGCTGGCCCGGCGGATATTTCTGTCCCTGTCACGGCTCGAAATACGATATGGCGGGGCGTGTTTTTGACGGCGTGCCCGCGCCGCTCAATCTTCCCGTGCCGCCCTATCATTTTGCGAGCGACACGTCGCTTATTCTTGGCGAAAATCCCAAGGGAAAAACTTTCTCGCTCAGTTCGGTCGAACAAATGTAGGGATTCGCCGGCGAAACAGGCGCGGGCACTCGCGTGAACACTTCGTAAGAGTGGTCAATTTTGACCAGACGCTGCGTCGCGATTCTTGTTTAATTCGATCTGCATTCACGCGCAGCGGCATCGATGCCTTCGCGGACGACTGCGTTATTCAAAGAAGGAAATCGAGATATGGCAAACACACGGCAAATGTTTCTGGCGCTCGGCCTCGCGGCCATGGGCGCGCTGCCGGTCTCGATCGCGGCAGGCGGCAGCGCCAATGCCGCCACGACGCAGGATCTCGACAGGGATTCCGATCAGGCGCTGCAAATGCTGTACCGAACCAATCCGCTTGCCGAAGAAATTTCACGGAAAGCACGCGCCATTCTCGTTTTCCCGAATATCGTCAAGGCTGGCTTCGTGTTCGGGGGAGCCTATGGCGAAGGCGAACTGAAACAGGGTTCGAAGATCGACGGATATTACAATTCGTTCACGGGATCATGGGGCCTGCAGGCCGGCGCGCAATCCTATGGATATGTGGTTTTCCTGATGAACAAGCGCGCCGTTGATTACATCCATCGCACGCAAGGTTGGGAAATCGGCGTCGGGCCGACCGTGGTGATCGTGGATCAGGGCGTCGCCAAAAACCTCTCCACATCGACCTTGAAGGACGATGCCTACGGCTTCATCTTCGACCAGCAGGGATTGATGGCCGGCGTGAGCATCGAAGGAACGAAGATTTCCCGCATCAAACAATAACGGGAACAGCCGGTCTTCGCCGGCCAAACTCACCTCGCGCCGTTCTTTTTCTTTTTGTCGATGGGCGCATGATCGCTCAGGACGACGCTGAGCAGCGAACTGTGCACTTCCATCGTTCCGTTATAACTGATGAAACCGAGCTTGCGGAATTTGTTCATGAAGAAGCTCACGCGCGACCGCGTGGTTCCGATCATTTCGGCGAGCGTTTCCTGGCTTACCTTCGCGATGATCGTTTCCGGCCTTCCTTCCTTGCCGAAATTCGCCAGCAGCAGCAGCGCGCGGGCCAGACGCTTCTCGCTCGAATTGAATAGCTGATCGACCAGATCGGCCTCGACGCGAATGGTGCGCGTCAGAAGATGCGCGACAAACATTTCGGAGAAAGCAGGCTCATCGTGCAGCACGCGGATGATGGCATCCTTGTCGATCCGCATGATTTCGCATTCCGTCATCGCCGCCGCGGTCGAAATGCGTTTCTTTTGCGCGGCCAGGCATCCTTCGCCGAGGAATTCATCCTTGCCCAGAAGCCCGATCACCGCTTCCCTGCCCTGTTCGGACAGCACGGTGACCTTGACCTTTCCCTTCTGAATGTAGAAAACGGAATGGGCGGTGTCGCCCTGCGAGAAGATTTTTTGCTTCTTGCGGTATTTGGAGATGGTTCGGCCTCCGCCGATTTTGGCGAGGAATTCATCCACATCGAAGGCGGGGGCGGTTTTTTTCAAAACGGAAGCTCTATATTTCGAGTCGCCCCCCGGCGGTTCCCAACAATAACGGTATCGGGCGCGCCGGTCACTCACCGATTGTGGTCAATATTATACAGTCACGGTCAGGATAACCCGCTAAAAAAGGCGTGAACCCAGCGTGGGGCTAGGGGGAGCGGACCGATGCGTCAGCAAAATACAGTCGAATCCGCACCGCAAAAAGCGCCGAAAGCCGCCGCCGCAGGAATGAGCGCGGACACGCGGCCGCATACGGCTGCGCCGGAGAACCACCAACTTCCGCTGCTGAACGGCAAACGCCACAATTCGCTTGAACGCCTGCTGATGGCGACGGTTCGCGAGCCGTTTCTGATTCTCGACCGCAATCTGCGTCTGGTGGACGCCAGCCGCTCCTATTACAAAATGTTTCCGGCAAAATTCACGCCTGCGGCGCGGGCCAACCTCTTCTGCGAACCGACATCGCCCGGATGGAGTACGGCGGCGTTCGAGCAGCTGAGAGATGTGATCGCGCATCATGCAGCGCTCGAAGATTTCGAGACGGACCTCGATGTGCCCGGCATCGGCCCGCGGCGCATGCTGCTGAGCGCGCGGCAGATATCGGATGAGGAAAATCCGGATTCCGCGTTACTGGTGGGGTTGCAGGACATTACCGCGAGGCTGGAAGCCGAAGCGTTGAAGAGCGACTTGCAGCGGCGGCAGGAAACGCTCCTCCACGAAGTTCATCATCGCGTCGCCAACAGTCTGCAAATCATTGCAAGCATCCTGTTGCTGAAGGCGCGCTCCGTGCAGTCGGTGGAAACGCGCAATCATTTGCACGACGTACACAAGCGGCTGATTCTGGTTGCGACGGTGCAGCGTCAATTATGCGAG
>DATCEI010000050.1:0-14029 GCA_036510185.1 Rhizomicrobium sp.
GAAGGTGCGTTCGGGTTTCAGGAAAAGATTTTTCGCCAGCTGCTGCGTCAGCGTGGAGCCGCCTTGCTCCACGTGCCCCGCCGCCATA
Organism: Rhizomicrobium sp.; assembly: GCA_036510185.1. Classification (GTDB taxonomy): domain Bacteria; phylum Pseudomonadota; class Alphaproteobacteria; order Micropepsales; family Micropepsaceae; genus Rhizomicrobium. Next base: position 89 of record DATCEI010000050.1, read on the forward strand.
TTCGTCACGGCTGCGCGCACAAGGCCTACGGGATCGACGCCGAAATGGCTGCGGAAACGGCGATCTTCAATCGCGATGAAGGCGTTGGGCACGTAAGACGGCAATGCCGCCACGTTGATGGTCGCCCCTTGCGTCAGCCCGCGCCGTGCGATGAAGCGTCCCTGAACGTCCAGAATTGTAATGTCGTGCGAAGGCGTGCGGTTCATCAGCCCAGACGTGTCGGGCAATTGCGTGATGAACCGCGAGACATAGATGGCGCCGAAAATCGCGCCCCAGCAGAACAGAAGAAACAGCGCCGCCGGCCAGCTGCGCTTGGGTTTCTTCTTTGGCGGCGGCGCACCTTGCGGCGGACCGCCCTGCCCGGATTTTTTGGGAGGCGCCATGCCTTACGTTTTAGGCGCGCTACGGTTAACGCGCGTTAAACATTCAAAACGCCGCTACGGCCCGACTTTGGTGTCCGCCTTCACGTCGGCCATGCCTTCATTGTCGAGATGGCCGCGATAGGCACGGATATGCACGGACCCCGCGCCCACCGCCTCGATATGCGGATTGACCGCGATGCCGCCGAAATCGATATCGCCCGCGCCCGCGATCTCCACATGGAACGGATCGGCCACGCCGTCAGCGATCTTCACCTCGCCCGCGCCTGCGACATCGATCTTCACTGGCCCGTTGACGCGCGTGGCGGACAGCGCGCCAGAGCCGTCGATTTCCAGATTCAAGCCGCCTTCGATGGCGCCGAGATTGGCCTCGCCCGAACCTTCCAGATCGGCTTTCACGGAACCGGATTTGCCCGCCGTCACCTTGCCGGAGCCTTCGATGGAGATGATCAGCGGCCCGTCCACCTGCGCCACATGCGCTTCGCCGGTTCCTTCCATCGTGATCTTGGCGCTCGCGACATGACCGATCTTGGCTTTGGTCGCCGTGGCGCTGAAATCGATCTTGCCCATCGTGTCGCCAATGGTGGCGTCGCCGACGAGTTCATCGATGTCGATATTGGTGCCCTTCGGCACGACCAGATGCAGGTTCAGCTTGGAATGGCTGGGCTGGTTCACATCGGTGAAATTGAACCAGTTGCGCCAATCCCAGACGAGGCTTTTCTCGTGCGAGCCTTCAATCGCAAGCGTGCCGTCATCGGTGGAAACGTCCAGCCCGTTCATCGCGCCCTTGACGCCAGAGGCATCGAACGCAATCGGCCCGGAGTCTTTCACGTCGATAGTGATAGCGCCGACCACATCGTTGATGGCCACGCGATGCAGCTCGTCGTAGGTCTTGTGCGGCCACGTCACCCAATTGGGATCGGCCAAGGCAGGCGCAATCAGCATGCCCGCAACCGCAGCCCCCGCCAGAACGGATTTCATCTCATTGTTCATGTCAGTCTCCCTGACGCTTTCGCGCCCTGGACCAGAAATAGTCCCCTGCCGCTTGTGTGCAAAGAGCGCGAAAAACCGGGGACAGGGATGCGCGAGACGCAGGAGAACAAACTAGTTACGGCATCAGCCGGTAGCCACCGCTTTCGGTGACAAGAAGCTGCGCCTGTGCCGGGTTCGCTTCGATTTTCTGGCGCAGGCGATAGATGTGGGTTTCCAGCGTGTGGGTCGTCACCGCCGGGTTGTAGCCCCACACCTCGTGCAGCAGCGTATCGCGCGGCACGGTTTCGCCGGAGCGGTAGAGGAATTTCAGGATATTGGTTTCCTTCTCCGTCAGGCGGATGCGCTTGCCCTTGGCGTCGGTCAGCTGCTTGGCGCTGGGCCGGAAGGTGTAAGGCCCGATGCGATAAACGGCCTCCTCGCTCTGGCCGTGGCTGCGCAAATGTGCATGCACGCGCGCCATCAGGACGGCAAAGCGGAAGGGCTTGGCGACGTAGTCGTTCGCGCCCGACCGCAAGCCCTCGATCGTATCCGTGTCGGAATCCGCTGCCGTCAGCATGATGATGGGACAGGTCACGCCCGCCTCGCGGAATTCACGGGCGAGTGCGCGGCCATCGCCGTCCGGCAGGCCCACATCCAGAATCATGAATTCGTAGAGGCCTTCGCGGGCAAGCGACCGGGCCGAGGCGCAATCGACGGCTTCGACCGGCGCATATTCGCCCTCAGCGGCCAGCTGCTCGGCCAGAGAGGTCCGCAGCATCTGGTCGTCATCGAGAAGAAGTACGCGCTTGGCGCTCGGCATCGGCGATTCCCTTGGGCGGGACGAACCCTACCCGGTTTTGGAGGGCCGGTGTATGTGGGGGCATGGCGGTACCGTCAAATCAACAAGCCCGGAAGTCTGTCGCAAAGGTTGCGCAGGCGGTGGCGGCATTGCGGGCGGGGTTGCCTGTGGTGCTGCGCGCGGCCGATGGCGGGGTGGCGGTGCTGGCCGTCGAAACCGCAACGGACGAGGCGCTGGCCGCGTTGGAAAATCCCTTACTGCTGTTGACCCATGCGCGTGCGAGCACTCTCAAGATCAGGCTCTATACCGAAGGCGTGGTGGCGCTGCCCGTAACGCCCGGCACACGGGTGGCCGCGCTGAAAGCCATTGCCGATCCGACGAGCGATCTTGCCGAGCCGATGAAAGGCCCGTTCGACGTTCTGCGCGAAAAGCTGCCCTCAGCTTATTCACCTGCCGTGAAGCTTGCGAAACTTGCCGGGCTTCTGCCTGCCGTCATCGTGTCGGAAGCGCGAACTGGTGCCATCGAAATCGGCGCTGCCGATATAGAAACTTACGACGACGCCGTCGTGCAAACGCTCACGCTTGTCACGCGCGCGCGTGTGCCGCTTGAGGGCGCGGAGAATGCCGAGCTTGCCGCGTTTCGCGCGCGCGACGGCGGGCCGGAGCATTATGCGATCATTATCAACACGCCGCCCGCGCATGCGCCCGTGCTGACGCGATTGCATTCGGAATGTTTCACAGGCGATCTGCTTGGTTCACTCAAATGCGATTGCGGCCAACAATTGCGCGGCGCGATCGAGGCCATCGCCAAGGCAGGCGGTGGCGTTCTGCTTTATCTCGCGCAGGAAGGCCGCGGCATCGGCCTCATCAACAAATTGCGCGCCTATCGCCTGCAGGATCAGGGCTTCGACACGGTGGAGGCGAACGAGCGTCTGGGCTTCGAGGCCGACGAACGCTTGTATGGCATTGCCGCGCGCATGCTGACGCTGCTGGGTTACGACTCCGTGGCGCTGATGACCAACAACCCGGCTAAGGTCGCAGCACTCGAAGCTGCGGGCATCAAGGTCACGTCGCGCGTGCCCCACTCCTTCCCCGATAACGAACACAACCGCGCCTATCTAGAAACCAAGGCCACAAAGGCGGGGCACATCTTTTAGTTGTCACGCAATATCTGCTAACATCCTCGAAATAGAGAAATGGCGAGGGGCAGATATGCACGTTTCGGCAAAAGAACTGGTTTGTCTCGCCGTTCTTGTTTTGCCTGCTTTTTCTCCGGCGGAAGCCGCTCTGATAATTTCTTCGGCCCCAACGGCTAACGTCACGTGCGCAAAAGCCGTCTGTACAGCGACCGCCTCAAACGCCGTCTTGAACGCAAACCATCTGCAAAGCCTGCTTGCCAAAGAGAATGTGAAAGTGGCAACGGATCACAACGCGAGCGATATCAGAATTTCCACCGCGCTCAATTGGGTAAGTGCGAAAACGCTAACGCTCGATGCTCGCCGCTCCATCATCGTCAACAAACCCGTCTCGGTGAGCGGCGCGGGCGGACTTGCACTCATAACGAACGATGGCAGCACAGGTGGCGAGCTTTCCTTCGGCGCCAAAGGCAATGTCACGTTCTGGAGCTTATCTGACAGTCTCACAATCAATGGCGCGAGCTATACGCTTGTGAACAGCCTTGCGACGTTGGCAAGTAACGTCATTGCCAATCCTCGCGGCAATTATGCACTCGCTACCGACTATAATGCCGGTGTGGATGGGACGTATGGTAGCTCGCCAATACCGATTTCGATTGCGTTTCAAGGTGTTTTGGATGGGCTAGGTAATGCCATATCCAATTTCTCCATGTACGTCACAGCAAAAAAACAAGCAGTTGGACTATTCGGGGAACTCACCGGAACCGTGGAGAATCTTAGGCTAATAAATGTGAATATTTCTGCCGGGCCGGATTCGAGTGCGGGAGCTTTTGTTGCAATAAACTACGGCACGATCTCCGGAGTTTACGTCAGCGGAATAATTGAAGCTCATGGCGGTGGTCCCCACGGCTTGGGAGGGGTTGTCAGCCAAACTGAAGGCACCGTTGCCAATTCGTATTCTGCTGCGACCGTGAAAGGCTGTTGTCAAATTGGAGGGTTAGCTTACCAAAATGATGGGACAATAAGTAATTCGTATGCAACTGGCGCGATATCCGGACATGGAATGGCGGGCGGTCTCGTGGCGGTCAATGGTGGAACTATAGAATCATCCTATGCGGGGGGCACTGTAAATGGAGCCACTGTAGGAGGTTTGGTGGCAATGAATGGCGGCACAATTAGCAATTCATACGCAAGTGGATCGGTTTCCCTGGACAACAGGGCGGAACTGTCTCCCTATTTAGGAGGACTTGTCGGCACGACTGTTGGTCATTCATCTATCGTTGATAGCTATTCGAAAGGTGCCGTTATCGGCGGAGCAGGAAGCATAGTCGGTGGTCTCATCGGCGAAGACGACAGCACATCGGGAAATTTCTCCGACTCTTATTGGGACACCACGACGAGCGGCATCACAAATTCGAGGCAGGGCGCGGGCAACATCGCCAACGATCCCGGCATCACGGGCCTAACGACAGTTCAATTGCAATCCGGCTTGCCTGCTGGTTTCGATCCGTCGATCTGGGATGAAAATCCTAGCATCAATGGCGGTCTGCCTTATCTGCGTGGCAATCCGCCGACATAGTTTGCAGTCGATCGCGGGCGGCTTCGATCCGGCAGATTTTGCCGCTTTCGCGCTTTGCGTTGCGACGCCATTAAAATAATTCAATCGAATGACGGGCTTGGCGTGGCAGGGCGCTTGCTTTGGTCCAAGCGCAGTTGCGCGCAGATGGAAAAGCCCGGAGCAGATGCCCGTCGCGGATTTCGCCCATAACGTCCAGATGCCGTTCTTCTCGGCGATAATGCGCGCGCCTGCGCCGACGCCTGCCCAATCCGCCGCCGCCAACACGAACGCCGCCAGCGACGCGCCCGAAACAGACAGCAAATCGGCCTTCGACGATCTGCTGGATATCGTCAATCCGCTGCAGCACATTCCCATCGTGTCCACGATCTATCGCGCGATCACGGGCGACACGATCCATCCGTTCGAGCAGATCGCGGGCGACACGCTTTATGGCGGCGCGCTGGGGTTTGCGGGTTCGCTGGCCGACACGGCCTTCACGCAGCTGGCCGGCAAAAGCCTCGGCGATACCGTGATGGCGATGTTCGAAGGCAACAACGATACCCAAGTGGCGCAAGCAGCCCCCGCCGCCACCTATCTCGTGCAACCGGCGCAAACCGAGGTCGCTACCGGCAGCGATGCCCCCATCGCCGCGCCGACAATTCCCGTCACGGCTACGGCGTCTCCCGGCAATGAAGCGCTCGTGGCTTCGATGAAGGATCACGGCGTGGACGCCAATCTGGCCCTGCGCGCCTCTTTCGCCTATCGCCAGGCCGTGGCGCAGGCGAACGCTCCGTAAAATCTGTCCACGCCTCGGCGGCCCGCGATATGATCGCCGGGTTCAAACCGGAGCAAGCGTTTTGAATTTCATTGTTTGCCCTCATCCCTCGCTTGGAGCCGCGCTTGATTGGGGCGTGGGCGGGCGGCGTTGCGCGGTTGGGCGCGCTGGCATTGGCGAGAAGTTGAAGGAGGGCGATGGTATTACGCCCATTGGCGTTTTTCCCGTGCGCACTGTGCTGTATCGGCCTGACAGGATTGCACCGCCGAAAACCGGATTGGAGATGCGCGCCATCGGCGAATGGGATGGCTGGTGCGATGCGCCGGGCGATCCCGCTTACAATCGCCCCGTCACGCTGCCCTATTCCGCCAGCGCCGAGAATTTGCGGCGGCAGGATCATGTCTACGATGTCGTGGCGGTTCTCGGCTTCAACGATGATCCGGTGGTGGATGGCACAGGCAGCGCAATTTTTCTGCATGTCGCCAAACCGGATTACGCGCCGACCGAAGGCTGCGTGGCGCTGGCGTTAAACGATTTGCTGGATGTGCTCGCGGCGATGCAGCCCGGCGCTGCGGTTGAAATTCGTGTTTAGCGCGCGCCGAAAATGGATGTGCCCACCCGAACATGCGTCGCACTGAATTTGATCGCGGCCTCGAAATCGCCGCTCATGCCCATGCTGAGAAGCGCAAGGCCGGTTTCGCGCGCGAGTTTTTGCAGCAGCGCAAAATGCGGCGCGGGCGGCTCGTCCACCGGCGGCACGCACATCAATCCGGCGATGGGAAGTTTCAGTGTTTCGCGGCAATGCGCGGTGAACGTCTCCGCTTCACGCGGGGGCACGCCGGCTTTCTGTTCTTCTTCGCCCGTGTTCACCTGCACGAACAGCATCGGCATGCGTCCGATGCGCTCACCTTCGCGCAAAATCGCTTCGGCAAGTTTGGGGCGATCCAGCGAATGGATCGCATCGAACAACGCCATCGCGTCGCGTACTTTGTTGGTCTGCAAAGGTCCGATCAGATGAAGCGTGATACCCGGATATTGCGCCTTCAGCTCCGGCCATTTGGCTTGAGCTTCCTGCACGCGATTTTCGCCGAAATCGCGATGGCCAGCGTCCAGCACAGGCGTGATGCGCTCGGCTCCATGGGTTTTCGTCACCGCGATGAGCGTCGTTTGCGGCGCGGGCGCGATGGCCTTCTCGCGCGCTTTATCAATGCGCGCAAGAACATCGCGCAACGCCGCTACGGGATCGTACTCGGAGGACATGGATGAGCAATAGCCTTGCGCGCGCGACGCTGGCAAGACAGGCATGCCGTCTCAATGCCGCGTCCGGCAATCAGCGTTTGCCGCCGCTCATTCTTCTGACCGATGACGAGCGCCTGCCCGATCCGCTGGCGGCGGCTTCGGCTTTGCCACGCGGCAGCGCGGTTATTGTACGCGCCAGAAACAATGAAAAGCGATTTGCTCTCGGCATTGCCCTTCGCGAGATCGCGCATGGAAACGGATTGTTCCTGCTGGTGGCCGACGATCCGCAACTGGCTGTGAAAATTTATGCGGACGGCATTCATCTGCCGGAGAAACGCGCGCACGAAGCTACGCATTGGCGCGCCACGCATCCCGACTGGTTCATCACCTGCGCCGCGCATTCCGCGCGAGCTGCTATGAATGTGAAAGCCGCAGATGCGGTTTTGCTTTCGCCGGTGTTCGCAACGCAAAGCCATCCGGAGCGCGCGCCGCTGACGCCGATGCGATTGCGCTTCATGGCGCGGAATATTCCGGCGTCGGTTTACGCATTGGGCGGGATCGATTCACGCAATGCGATGCGCTTGCGCGATGCGCCGCTCGCGGGCCTCGCCGCGATCTCGGCACTCAGACATGAAATTTGAGATGGATGAATTCGGCATCCATGCCGATGCGGTCGTCGCCATTGAAAAACGCGCCGGAATCGCGCCGGTAGGAAAGATGCCGCCAGCCGCCGCTCAATTGCAGATTGGCGTTGATCTTGTAGCCGATGGTGGTTTCGTAACCGTCCACACCGAGGCGCGGACTTCCATCCGCCGTGCCGGTTGAATATTCAAACCCGCTTGCCCACGAGTCATACGTCACTTCGGCGCTGACATGGGTGGCCTTGGTGCTGCCCGCCGCAAGCACATTGTCGAGATCGAAGGCATAAGCATTCGTATTGCGATAGGCCCCGCCCAGCGAAAGCTTCACATCGTCGTTCAGCGGATAATCGACGCTCGCGCCCAGCGCCCAATCGGTCAGGCCTTCATGGCCATCCGTGCGCGCTGCGTCATGCGCCATGGATGCGCCCGCATAGGCCTTCACCGTCGCGTCACCGAATGTGTCGCTGTAAGAGAGCGCGGTTTCCCAGATGCGTTTCTGGCGGTCGGGCACGCTCGGTCCGTCATTCACAAACGGCACAACGTCTTTACCCTGCGAGGGCGTGAACGAGGCCGCGAACTGCACGCCGAACAGGCGCGGCGTGAAATAGGAAAGCTTGGCATAGTTGGATGACGCCATCACTTCGCTGCGCAACGGGAAGATGTCGATGAAAGCGTGGCTAGTCGAAGGATCGCGGAAGAAACTCATATCGGCATCATCAATCGAAGTGTCGGGATCGACTTTCGGTCCGGCCACCGAAAGCGCATAGGCCGCGCCATCCGCCTGCCCGATCTCCACCCGTCCCAACCCCGTTTGGAGCGTGAAGAATACTTTCTCGAAAAGATCGCCGCCGTAACGCAGTCCCGACAGCTCGCCGCGATAAGCCAGAATGGAGGCCTGAAGCGAAAGCCCCAACCCGCTGTCATAATCGCGGCGTAGCTTAGGCGTCAGCCGCAGGTCGCCCGTCGCGCCGGTGTGGTCGGTATCCATCTCATTGGTATAGACCGCACCGTCCGCGCTGCCGCCGAGGCTGAACTGGGCGTTACCGAGATCGAGGCTATAGGGCGGCACATTCCAATCGGAAATAGGATCGGCCATGGCCTGACCTGCCGCCAGCACCAGCGCCGCGGAGATCGCCCCCTTCATCATATGGCCTGTGCTCTTCCCGGCTCGCATGGGTCTTCCCGCTCGGCCTAACCCTTTATAACAAAAGCCTTACCCGGCAAAATGCGGCGGACTTTGGGTCACGTTGCGCCCGCCCCCTGGGTTAAGTATAAGCCCCACCCAATCGGGGGACGCAAAATTGGGGCGCGTCTGGCGCCCGCAAAACGAGAAACGAGCTAACCCGATGCGAATTTTGACGGTCGTGCTTTGCGCCCTTGTGCTTTCGGCGTGCGGATCCTCCAACGACAGTCCTGACACCGATACCGGCACCACGGCCATTTCCAGCGAAAGCGGCCATCTCACGCTGGGGGTCAATTCCTATCTCTGGCATGCGAGCCTGGACACGCTGTCGTTCATGCCGCTGGCCTCGGCCGATCCGTTCGGCGGCGTCATCATCACCGACTGGTATTCGGCGGCCACCGCGCCGAACGAGCGGCTGAAAGTGACGATCTATATTCTGGACCGCCGCCTGCGCGCGGACGGCGTCAAGATCGCCGTCTTCCGCCAGACACGCGCGGGGAACGTCTGGGCCGATGCGCAGGTCAATCCCGATACGGCAGCCAAGCTGGAAGACGCCATTCTGGCGCGCGCCCGCGAATTGCGGCTCGCCAGCGAAGGTTCTGGAAGTTAGCAATTCCGCGCTGTAAGCCTTTGCTGCTCGGCGCGTGAGGCCGAACGGAGGTTTGCAAGTCGCATGGCGCGCTACGACGCACGGCAATCGGAAGCCCGCTGGCAGGCGGAATGGAACGCGCGCGGCATCTTCGCGGTCGAGAACGATTACACACGCCCCAAATGTTACGTGCTGGAGATGTTTCCCTATCCGTCGGGGCGCATCCATATGGGGCATGTGCGCAATTACACGATGGGGGACGTGATCGCGCGTTTCAAACGCGCGCAAGGCTTCAATGTTTTGCATCCAATGGGCTGGGATGCGTTCGGATTGCCGGCGGAAAACGCCGCGCGAGACAAAGGCGTAAACCCGCGCGACTGGACCTACGCCAATATCACCGCGATGCGCGAGCAGCTGAAGCTGATGGGGCTTTCGATCGACTGGAGTCGCGAGTTCGCAACCTGCGATCCGGGTTATTACCGGCATCAGCAGAAATTGTTCATCGATTTCTTCAAGAGCGGCCTCGCCTATCGTTCCGAAGCCGATGTGAACTGGGATCCGGTCGATCAGACCGTGCTTGCCAATGAACAGGTGATTGAAGGCCGCGGCTGGCGATCCGGCGCGTTGGTGGAGCGGCGCAAGCTCTCGCAATGGTTTTTCAAGATCACGGCGTTTGCCGACGAATTGCTGAAAGGCTTGGATACGCTTGACCGCTGGCCGGAAAAAGTCCGGCTGATGCAAAAGAACTGGATCGGGCGTTCGGAAGGCTTGCGGTTCAGCTTCAATCTGTCGAACGGCGAAAAGGTCGAAGTGTTTTCCACGCGGCCCGACACATTGTTCGGAGCAAGCTTCGTGGCGCTGTCGCCGGATCATCCACTGGCCGAAGAATTGTCGGCGCGTGATGCGAAGTTGAAAGAGTTTGTTGCGGAATGCCGCCGCACCGGCACAGCCGAAGAAGCAATCGAGAAGGCGGAAAAGCGCGGTTACGACACGGGGCTTACCGCGGCGCATCCGTTCGATCCTGAATGGAAGTTGCCGGTCTATATCGCGAATTTCGTGCTGATGGCGTACGGCACCGGCGCGATTTTCGGTTGCCCCGCCCATGACCAGCGCGATCTGGAATTCGCGCGCAAATACGGCTTGCCAGTTGTGCCCGTCGTCGTGCCGGAGGGTGCTGATCCGAAAAATTTTGCCATCGGCGATGAAGCCTATGTCGGTCCCGGTAAACTCGCCAATTCACGGTTTCTGGACGGCATGGATGTCGAGGCTGCAAAGAACGAAGTCGCGACGAGATTGGAAACGCAAGGCGCGCAACGCACGGTAAATTATCGTTTGCGCGACTGGCTCGTCTCACGACAGCGGCCTTGGGGGTGTCCCATCCCGATGGTGCATTGCGCGAAATGCGGCGTCGTGCCCGTCAACGAATCCGATCTGCCGATCACCTTGCCGGAGCAATTGAAATTCGATGTGCGCGGCAATCCGCTGGATCATGACGCGGATTGGAAGCGCGCGAAATGCCCGTCTTGCGGCGGCGATGCTGTGCGTGACACAGACACGTTGGATACGTTTGTCGATTCATCCTGGTATTTTGCGCGCTTCTGCGATTCCCATGCGGCAACGCCGGTGGATCGCGCTGCCGTCGATTACTGGCTGGCCGTCGATCAATACATTGGTGGCATCGAACACGCGATTTTGCATCTGCTTTATTCACGGTTCTTCACGCGCGCGATGAAGAAGCTTGGCTATGTCGGTATCGAAGAACCTTTTGCCGGGCTTTTCACGCAGGGCATGGTTTGTCACGAGACCTATCAGAATGCGGACGGCCAATGGCTTCAGCCCGATGAAATTGAAAAGCGCGACGGCAAGTTTTTCGTGAAAGGCTGCGATGCGCCCGTGACCGTCGGCGCGTCGGAGAAAATGTCGAAGTCGAAGAAGAATGTGGTGGCACCGGAAGCCATCATCGATTCTTACGGCGCCGATACGATCCGATGGTTCATGCTCTCCGACACGCCGCCCGAGCGCGATGTCGAATGGACGGATGCGGGCGCGGAAGGTTGCTGGCGTTTCGTGCAGCGCATTCATCGCCTTGTGACGGAAGTGGAAAACCTTCCGCCGCCGGGCACGAAAATCGAAAACGCCGAAGGCGCGGCCCTCGAATTGCGCCGCGCCTCGCATCGCGCAATGGCCGCGGTAACGGAGGATTTGTCGGCGTTGCGTTTCAACCGCGCCGTCGCGCGCGTTTATGAGCTGACCAATGCCATCAGCGCGGCAGACGCAAATGTGCCGGGTAGCGTGCGGCGCGAAGCGCTGGAAACGCTGGTGCTGTTGATCGGGCCGATGATGCCGCATCTGGCCGAAACGGCGTGGCTCGCCCTCGGCCATGACACGCTGGTTGCGCAAACTGCGTGGCCGAAGGCGGATGCGGCGCTTGTGCAGGCCGATTCCGTCACCATTGCCGTGCAGATCAACGGCAAATTGCGCGGCACGATCGATGTCGCGCGCGATGCGAACGAAGAGGCTGTGCGCGAAGCAGCCTTCGCGCTCGATGCCGTGAAGCGCGTGCTTGACGGCAAAACACCGCGCCGCGTGATCGTGGTGCCGGGGCGCATTGTGAATATCGTCTTATGAGGCGCGCGCTTTCATGGGTTGTTTGCGCCGTGGCATTGCCGCTTTCGGCCTGCGGCTTTCATCCGCTCTATGGTTCGCAAAGCGGCGGCACGGCGAAAATATTCGCCTCCATCTATGTCGAGCCGGTTGGGGATCGCGCCGGCTATGAAATGCGCAACCGGCTCATCGATCTTCTGGATTCCAGCGGCAGCGCCGAAGGCGCGCGCTACAAACTCAAGATCGATCTCAACGAAGATCGCCGTGCGGTCGCCCTCCAGAACGATGCCTCGATCACGCGCTACAATTATCTGATGACTGCGGATTACACGTTGTGCGATGCGTCCGGCGCGGTCATCACGCATGGTCATGAATCCACATTGACCGCGTACAACATTGTCGCCTCGCCTTACGCCACGCTGACAGCGGCGCAGGATGCCGAACAGCGCGGCGCGGACGATCTCTCTGAACGCATCCGTCTCGACCTCGGCGTTTTCTTCGCGCGGCAGAACGCGAAATGATCGTCAAGCCGTCCGATGTCGAGCGTTATGTCGATCAGCCGCCGAAAGGCATTGCCGCCGTGCTCGTGTTCGGCCCGGATCGCGGGTTGGTGCGCGAACGCGCCGACAGGCTTGCGAAATCCGTCGTGCCGGATTTGTCCGACCCGTTTCGTGTCGCCGATCTCGAAGAAGGCACGTTGGACAGCGATCCCGCGCGGCTTTCCGACGAAGCAGCCGCTTATTCGATGACGGGTGGCGCGCGTGTCGTGCGCGTGCGCGCAGCCACGAACGGTCATGCGAAATTGTTTGAATCGTTTCTCGAAAACAACGCGGGCGGTTCGTTGGTCGTGGTTGAGGCGGGCGATCTCGCCAAAACGGGATCTTTACGCAAATTGTTTTCGGAGGCTGACAACGCCGCCGCCATCGCGTGTTATCCCGACGATCAATCCGCGCTGGAAGATGTTGTGCGCCGCGCGCTGAAAGCCGATGGTTTGTCAATCACGCCTGACGCGCTCGATTACGCCGTCACGCATCTGGGTTCGGATCGCGGCGTCACGCGGCGTGAAATCGAAAAACTCACGCTCTACGCGCATGGCAAGAAAAACGTCGAGATCGGCGATGTGCGCGCCGTCATGGACGATGAGGCCGAAGCGCGCGGCGATGATGCCTGCAATGCGGCAGGCGAAGGCGATTTCCGCAAACTCGATCAGGCGCTGGCGCGGCTATGGATCGCCGATGAAACGCCGACATCCGTGTTGCGCACGGCAATGTCGCATTTCCAGCGGCTGGCTTTGGCACGCGCGCAAAGCGACCGCGGTGAGACGCTCGATTCGGTATTGCGCAAAATGCGCCCGCCCGTGCATTTCTCGCGGCTCAATTCTTACAAGGCGCAGGCGCAACGCTGGAACGAAGCACAGCTCATGCAGGCGCTCGACATGCTTCTGGAAACCGAAGCTTTGTGCAAATCGACTGCTGTGCCTGCGCAAGCCGCCTGCGGCCGCGCGCTGCTCAACATCGCGGCGATGGCGCGGCGCTGATGCTGAAAATCCGCATCATTCCGTGTCTGGACGTAAAAGACGGCCGCGTCGTCAAGGGCGTGAATTTCGTCAATCTGCGCGATGCCGGCGATCCCGTCGAACAGGCGATGCTCTATGACGCGGCGGGTGCGGACGAATTGTGTTTTCTCGACATCACGGCAAGCCACGAGAAACGTGGCACATTGCTCGATATCGTGCGGCGCACGGCGGAGAAATGTTTCATGCCGCTGACGGTGGGTGGCGGCGTGCGCACGCTGGAAGATATTCGCGCGCTGCTGCTCGCGGGCGCGGACAAGGTTGCGATCAACACCGAAGCGGTGCGCAATCCGGAATTCGTGCGCGAGGCTTCGCGCAAATTCGGCAGCCAGTGCATCGTCGCCGCGATTGATGCGAAGAGCACGGATGCGGGCCGTTTCGAGGTCTTCACCCATGGCGGCCGCAACGCCACGGGCATCGATGCGGTGGCGCATGCGAAGAAACTCACCGATTACGGCGCGGGCGAAATCCTGCTCACGTCTATGGATCGCG
>DATCEI010000051.1:0-6307 GCA_036510185.1 Rhizomicrobium sp.
ATCGCGTTTGGCCTTCACATCTTTCAGACGTGCGATCTGGGAGTCGCGCACGGCGGCGTTGTCGATGTCGCGTACCTCGACATCGGAACGGCCATCTGTCTCGAATTTGTTGACGCCGACGATCACGTCCTCGCCGCGATCCACACGCGCCTGACGCCGCGCGGCGGCTTCCTCGATGCGCAGTTTCGGAATGCCCGCCTCGACGGCCTTGGTCATGCCACCCATCGCTTCGACTTCATCGATGATCGCGCGCGCGGCGTGCGCCAGCGAATGAGTCAGCGCCTCGACGTAATAGGAACCACCCAGCGGATCGACGACCTTCGTCACCTGCGTTTCGTGCTGAAGGATCAGCTGCGTGTTGCGCGCGATGCGGGCGGAGAATTCGGTGGGCAGCGCGATCGCCTCGTCAAACGAATTGGTGTGCAACGATTGCGTACCGCCCAGCACCGCCGCCAGCGCCTCGAACGCGGTGCGCACGATGTTGTTGTAGGGATCCTGCGCCGTCAGCGACACGCCGGAGGTCTGGCAATGCGTGCGCAGCATCAGGCTTTCGGGATTCTTCGCGCCGAACCCTTCCATGATCTGCGACCACAAAAGCCGCGCGGCGCGCAACTTCGCCACTTCCATGAAGAAATTCATGCCGATGCCGAAGAAGAAAGAAAGCCGCGGCGCGAAACTGTCCACCGGCAAACCTTTGGCCCGTGCCGCGCGCGCATATTCGATGCCGTCCGCCAGCGTGTAAGCCAATTCCTGCACGGCAGTCGCGCCTGCTTCATGCATGTGATAACCGGAAATCGAAATCGAATTGAATTTCGGCATGCGCTTGGCCGTATATTCGATGATGTCGGCGACGATACGCATGCTGGGCGTGGGCGGATAGATGTAGGTATTCCGCACCATGAATTCTTTCAGAATGTCGTTCTGAATCGTGCCGGAAAGTTTTTCCGGCGCAACGCCCTGCTCCTCGCCCGCGACGATGAAATTCGCCATAATCGGAATAACCGCGCCGTTCATAGTCATCGACACGCTCATCTTGTCGAGCGGAATTCCGGCGAAGAGAATTTTCATATCTTCCACGGAGTCGATGGCGACGCCTGCTTTACCGACATCGCCCGTCACACGCGGATGATCGCTGTCGTAACCGCGATGCGTGGCGAGATCGAACGCGACGGACAATCCCATCTGACCGGCCGCCAAATTCTTGCGATAGAACGTGTTGGATTCTTCGGCGGTAGAAAATCCTGCGTATTGGCGAACCGTCCACGGCCGCCCCGCATACATCGTTGCGCGTACACCGCGCATGAATGGCATCAGGCCCGGCAACGTATCCGCGCCTTCGAGGCTCGCCAGATCGGCTTCGGTGTAGAGTGGCTTGATCGCCAGCCCTTCGGGGGAGGCCCAGGTCAGCGCATCCAGCGGACGGTCACGCAATTCCTTCGCGGCCAGTTTCGCCCACGCCTGCGCGTCTTTCGCGCCGTGCTGCCAATCATTCGTCATAAATGCCCTCGCTTTGGCCCTTCACTATCGCACCTGCGAAATGGGGAGCAAGTGCGGCATCGAATGCTCCGTCCACGGAAGATTTTCCGTTAACGCCACCGCGCCACCGCCATGGCTGCGCGTTCCCCACCAGATATTGTGTCATCACACTCTTGACAAACTACAATTCGTATGAGAACGAATGCTGATATAGAAAAAGTTAGCGATTCGGACATTGTTCGTTCAAGTCACGTTCCAAACCTTCCACAGCGTCTTGTTGGTGGGCGGCTGCGGAATCCTGCGGCGGCTTTGCGCTTGATAGTCGGGCACACGCGCCTTAAGTGAACCACAGCCCGTTTGGAGATTGGCATGACCTACGTCGTCACCGAAGCCTGCATCAAATGCAAGTTCATGGACTGCGTGGAGGTGTGCCCCGTGGACTGCTTCTACGAGGGCGAAAACATGCTGGTCATCCACCCCGACGAGTGCATCGATTGCGGCGTCTGCGAGCCGGAATGCCCGCCTGAGGCCATCAAGGCTGATACGGAGTCCGGGCTGGAGAAATGGCTCACCGTGAACGCCGAATACGCCAAGGTCTGGCCCAACATCGCCCAGAAGGGCGAGGCCCCCGCGGACGCCAAGGAATGGGAAGGCGTGGACAACAAATTCGAGAAGTATTTCAGCGATAAACCCGGCTCCGGGGTGTGAAATTATCTTGCGCTAAGTGCGTTTGAGGCTGACAATTTCTCGGTAAATTCAGATTAAATTATGCTTTTTCAATCGCTTGCGAGATTTTCCTTCCGTTCTTTGCAAGTTTGTGATAGATACTGCGCTCCGGCTCGAAAGGTGACTCGCGTACGCTCGGATCGTTCGGTTTCGGGCGAATTTCGTTTCGCGAGTGCGAGAGCCTCCTCGGCAGCAGTTTGAAAGTGAGCAGACGTGACGACGACCACCACAGCACCCGCGCCAGCAGTAAAGAAGAAGGTTCCCGCGAACTCCAACAAGAAGACCTATGACTTCAAGACCAACGATCATGTGGTGTACCCCACCCATGGCGTGGGCAGGATCATGCGGATCGAGGAACAGGAAGTGGCCGGGCTGAAGCTTGAGCTGTTCGTTATCACCTTTGAAAAGGAAAAGATGACCCTGCGCGTGCCGACCGCGAAGGCCAAGGCCGTGGGCATGCGCAAGCTGTCCTCGCCGGATGTCGTGAACAACGCGCTCAACACGCTGAAGGGCCGCGCGCGTATCAAGCGCACGATGTGGTCCCGCCGTGCGCAGGAATACGAAGCCAAGATCAATTCGGGCGATCTCGTCTCGATCGCGGAGGTCGTGCGCGACCTGCACCGCGCCAGCGGTCAGCCGGAGCAATCCTATTCCGAGCGGCAGCTTTATGAAGCGGCACTTGCCCGCATGGCGCGCGAAGTCGCCGCCGTCGAACGTATCGACGAACAGGCGGCCGTGAAGCGCGTCGAAGGCATGCTGCTCAAGAAGGCCGCCTAACACTTCATCGGCATTGAAACGGGGAGCCCGGATGCGAGTCCGGGCTTTTTGTTTTGCGCGTCGATGTTCTCGATGGTTTCGGGATTGGCGATTTCGATTTCCGGGCCGTTCTGCCAATCCACAAAACCGCGCACGCGAATGAATTTGCCCGCATAATCGCGCGGATCGATATTATCTTTTCGAAACAGCTTCATGTCATCCGGCGAAATCGTGACCGTGAAGTCGGTGCGCCAGTCGATCCCGTAATTCAGATAGGCGCGGCCGTCATGCAGGCTCGCGTTCAGCACCTTGCCTTCGACAATCTGAAACGTGCCCATGTCATGCCACAGCGTCATCGGATTGCGGACGGCATAATCGGATGAAGCCCACAATCCGCGTTGCGCTTCACGCGCATCATTTTCCGCCGCGTAGAGCGCTGCTGCGCATTCCGTATGCGCAGGCGCCAGCGCAACGCGCGCCATCCCACGCTCCAGCAATTCGCCCTGCACCCAGTCGCCGTTGGCAACGATCTGCGCGCGCAGGCGGCCATAGCGGTCCTGTTCGGGCGGCGCGGTCACGAGCGTAACGGTTTTGCCGACAACCAGCGCCCGCATCGCCGTCAACGCCTCATCGGCAAAGCTTTGCGAGGCATGATCGTTGCGGCCTTGCGGCAGGCGGATGCCTTCTGCCACGGCCTGCCGCCCGTCCTTCAGATCCAGCGCGCCATCCTGCTCCACGCGCACAACACGCGCCTCATCAGCCGCCGCGACGGGTGCGGCGGCGAGCGTACAAGCCAGCAAAAGGGAACCGGAACGGATCGAAATCATTGAAACTCCTGGAACCAGTCTAGCGGCCGCGCGCATTCCGACAAATGGCCGCACACAAAACGGCCATAATGCACCCCAATCTCCCATTGCAATTTCAATCCCGAATTCTGGACGGCGGCATCAATCTTGTCGCGGCGGTGCTGATTCTCATTATCGGCTGGACAGTGGCGCGATTTGCCGGACGCTCCACGCGGTTTGCGCTGAGCAAAATTCCGCATTTCGATGCCACGCTGCGCCTGCTGCTCGCCTCTTTCGTGCGCTACGGCATCATCGCAGTCACAATTATTGCGGTTCTGCAGCGATTCGGCGTGGAGACGACAAGCCTCATCGCCATGCTGGGCGCGGTGGGACTTGCCGTGGGCCTCGCGTTACAAGGCACGCTTTCCAATGTCGCGGCCGGCGTGATGATCCTTCTCGTGCGGCCATTTCGCGTGGGCGAGAAAATCGAGAGCGGCGGAATCAAGGGTACGGTGCGAGAGATCGAATTGTTTCGCACAACAGTGGTGACGGACGACATGATCTATATTTCAATCCCCAACGCCGCGATTTTCAGCACGACGATCACGAATTATTCGCGCGAACCCACGCGCCGCACCAATTTTCCCATTACACTCGATCACGCAAGCGATGTGGAGCGCGCGCAAAAAGCGATCCTCGCGGTTCTTGATTCGAATCCGAAAGTGTTGAAAACACCCGCACCCGGCACGCCAGTGGATTCCTTCGGCGAGAACGGCGTCATCATTGCGGTTCAGGCCTGGATTCGCACGCCCGATTTTGGCAACACGCAGGATGAATTGCGCCGCCAGATCAAGATTGCGCTCGACGCCGAGGACAAAGTGCTTTTTCCGCAGCGTTTCGCGCAGATAAAAGCTAGCGAACGGGTTCCAGACTCACGCCCTCCGGCGGCGCAATCCAGTCCGGCACAAAGAAATCCGGCATTAGTGAGATATGCGGATCGATCCGATAGCGGTCGAAATCCGTGACGCCGTTCTGCGCCAGAAACGTATCGTCGATGAGGAAATTGCCGGTGAATTCGCGCGCCGGTTTTTCAAAAATCATCGCCGCTGCGTCGGAAAGAATGTCTGTCGTGCGGCAATGTTTCATGCCTTCCTCCCCCGCAAGCGCATTCTTGATCGCAGCCGTGGCTATGCCCGTGCGCGGCCACAGCGCATTAAACGCGATGCCGTCATCGGCAAATTCTGCGGCCATGCCCAACACGCACATGCTCATCCCGAATTTCGCCATTGTATAGGCTGTGTGGCCAGCGAACCAGCGCGGCGCCATATCCAGCGGCGGCGACAGCATCAGCACATGCGGATTGGCAGCCTTCTTCAGATGCGGAATGCAGGTCTTGGACACGAGATAGGTGCCGCGCGAATTGATCTGATGCATCAGATCGAAACGCTTCATGTCTGTTGAAAGCGTGCCGGTAAGCTGAATAGCGCTGGCGTTGTTGATACAAATGTCGATGCCGCCGAATTTCTCCACGGTTTGCGCAACCGCGCTTTGCACCTGATCGTCGAAACGAATGTCGCAGAGCAACGGCAGCGCGTGGCCGCCTGCTTTTTCAATTTCCTCAGCGGCGGTGTAGATCGTGCCAGGCAATTTCGGATGAGGCTCCGCCGTCTTGGCGGCGATGGCGACATTCGCGCCGTCTTTCGCCGCGCGCAACGCAATCGCCAATCCGATGCCACGGCTTGCGCCGGTGATGAAAAGCGTTTTTCCCTTGAGGCTCATTGTATTCCCTATTTTGTTAAATCGTTTGATACCACAGAGTGCCGGATTCGTCCGTGTGCGCGGACATTTCCCCTCGCGCAATCAGGCAATTCAGATGCGCGATGCTTTCACCCGTCGCCATGATCGTATTGCCGGTCGTGATGCGGCTGCGAAACAGCGCGGAAAAACAATCGATGGCGCGCTTGGGTTCCGCGCACAGCACCTTCAGTTTTCCCAAATTATTTTCGTGATCGTCGATCAATTCCTGAAGCCTCAAATGCGCGCCGCGAAACGGCTCATTGTGCGAAGGCAGCACAAGCACATCTTGCGGCAGCAATGCCTTCAGCCGCGCGCAAGATTCCAGCCAATCACGCAACGGATCGGCCTCAGGTTCGGTCGGAAACACCGAGACATTGGAGGAAATACGCGGCAGAATCTGATCGCCGGAAATAATCAGGTTCTCGCTTTCGCACCACAGGCAGGCATGTTCAGGCGCATGTCCGCGCCCGATGACCACGCGCCACACGCGCCCACCAATCTCAATCGCCTCGCCTTCCTGAATGCGGCGATAGGAATTGGGCAGTTTGTGAACACCGAGGCCAAACCCGCCGAAACGGTCGCGATAGCGTTGCAGCGTCTCTTCGTCGAAACCGGCGCTGCGAAAAAATCGCACGCCTTCTTCCGGCGCGGCCTGTCCGGTATCGGCGACAAGATTGCGGCACATAAGAAAATCCGTACGCGTCATCCAAAGCGCCACGTCGAAGCGTCGCGTCAGCCATCCGGCCAGCCCCACGTGATCGGGATGC
>DATCEI010000052.1:0-7897 GCA_036510185.1 Rhizomicrobium sp.
TTGATGACGGCCCCGTTTTTGAAGTTGATTCCGCCGTCGTCCCTCCCGGCCCTCCAACTTCGATTGCAACATTCCGTATTTTTGAACCCCGCCATATGATGTTCATTGCGGGGCGCGTTAAATACGAGGATGTGTTTAGTAGGGACCGGGAAACTGCGTTCGCAATTCAACTCCATCTCCCTCCGGGGGAAACAGGGCACGTTGTGTTTGTCGGCGGCGACACATGGAATTACTGGAAATAGAAAAATAAAGAAGCAGACGGCCTGTCGGAACCATCGATAGGACCTGACCGATAAATAGTCAAGTCCGGCATAATCGCCCAAATTAGGAGCCGCTTGCGGGTTGAACCCCGCATAGCCCGGCAAGTCCACCGGGTCGGGGTTGGGCACATAAGGCTGCGCGGTGATGGGATCATAGTAGCCCACGGAGCCGTCGCTTTTGATGTACCTGCCTGTATAAGAGTCAAGACAAATGGTTGAGATAGCCGTGTCCGGATCGTTACCCGCAAGAATTTCATTGATCACGTCCTTTGGGATGATGCAATTCGAGGTTTCCGTAACGAACGGCTTGACGACAATCCAATCAGGATTTCCGGCCGTACGATCCATGAGATCGATGGCCTGTGAACCCTTGTCGAGCGTTGCGTCTTCATAACCACCGGCAAGATTGAAACGTAGGCCCGGTACAGGCTCCCATGTCGCCTCCGCTTCCGCGCCGCGCACGGTGGCATTGAAGTTTAGATTGACAGAGGTGCGGTCCACGATCTGAGATATTTGATAATTCTGATATTTGTAGAGGAATACATCGCCATTCAGCGTCATCGCGCCGTCCAGCAAGCTGTTCTTGGTGCCGATCTCGAAGGCATTGTTGAACTCCGGCTTGAAAGTGAGCGGATGAGTCTGGTTGCTCGGTGAACTAAGGTCGGTGCCCGGAACGAATCCGGGTATCGCTATCACGCCGGGTGGATTCGTGCCGCCGCCTTTGTACCCACGGGCATAGGACGCATAAAACATGGACTGATCCGTGAAATCGAGCTTGGGCGTCCACGAAATGTTGAAGCGGCCTGTGACTTCCTTCCATTCCTGATTGATTGTGCCTTCAACCGGATACCCCTCGCCCAAAATAAGTGTCCAGCTCGGGATCAAATCGAAGCTTTTCCTGTCATCGGTATAGCGCAAGCCGCCTGTCAGTTTCACATCGGGCGTGACTTGATAATACGCCTCGCCGAACGTGGCCCACGACGTCAACCGATAGGGATTTTCGCTGCGGAAATAATTGTGTCCCTGTCCGTTGATATCGGCAAGCGGATTGGGATCGATATAGCCGCAGCCCAATCCTATAAAACCTGTTGCCAGCAAGGCGGTGCTAGCGGGCTGAGGGCCGCAGGAATTGGCAATTGCCGCATCGAAGGGAATGTGGGCCGCATCGACGGGCACCGCACCGCCGCCAACGATCTTATTAAAGCGTGCGGTGGCAAGCGTGATTGCGTTCGAAAGTATGAAATAATCTTCAAGCGTTTTGTAGTTGAGATAGTTCGCACCAGCCACGAAATTCAGCGGCCCCTCCATGTTCGAGGTCAGGCGGACTTCCTGATAAAATTGATGGGCGTGTTCGCGCGAGACATCCTGCGCCACGAGGCGGCTGGAGCAACCAAGCTGCGGATCGCAATATTCGCCATCTTGTCCGATTTCGGTATTCCCGCCCGGATCCAGAAAAATTCCGGTGCTCGTGTTAAAGCGATTGTAGTCCTCGGTCGAGTAAAGTTGATCCTGGTTGTATGCCGTCTGCCAATTCAACGTAAAAGCAGGCGTCGGGGTGAAATCCATATTCAGTTCATATGTATCGTTTTGCGCGATGTAGTGCGGCTCGATCAACGAAGCTGTGACACGCAGATTCATCGATTGGGTCTCACCCGCATACGGATCGGCATAGACCGGCAGATATGGGCTAAACGCATAAAGCGCCGCAACGAATGGAACCGCACTGGCGTTCGGCGTTTCGAAGGCCGTTGGTGCATAGAGCGACGTCATTTTGCAGCCCTGTTCCAGCCATTCGGGCCCTACAGGGTCGTTACTCGTGGATTGCGGGCCCGTCGGTCCATCGATTACAGCGGGCGCTGTATCCTTCTCGCAAAGCTGTTTGGTCGAGCGTTCGCGGTCGTCATTCTCGTCGAAATGCTCCCAGATGAAATTGGCCGTCAACCTTTCGAACGGATGAGCGAGCAGCGATACGCGCCCGGACCAAAGATCGCGGCCATCGACAGCCTGTCCGGTTTCTTCATCGAAGGAATAGCCATCGCGCTTGGTCCATTCGCCCGCAACGCGCAGATCGAGTTTGTCGCCCACAAGCGGCGCGTTCAGCATGCCTTCAAGACGGCGATTGTTGTAATTACCGACATCGACGGAAGCCTGCGCTTCCCACTGATCCGTGGGTTTGGCGGAAACGAGATTGACAACGCCGGCGGTCGCGTTGCGTCCGTAAAGCGTGCCTTGCGGCCCGCGCAGAACTTCCACCTGGCTGACATCGAAAAATTCCTGCTCAAAGAAATGATTGCGCAGGAACGGGACGTCATTGAACGCGACGGCGACGGCGGGATCGGTGGTGACGGAAATCGCCTGCGTGCCAATGCCGCGAATCTGGATGTTGTAGCCCGTGAAATTCGTTTTCGAGAATGTCAGGTTCGGCACCTGTTTCACGAGGTCTGGCCCGACCGCCGTTTGCGTTTGCGTCAATTGTTCTTGCGACATGGCGGTGATGGAGATCGGGATGTTTTGCACGTCGCCGCCGATTTTGGAGGACGTCACCGTCACGGTTTCCAGCGGCGCGCCGGGAGCCGACGGGGCCGTGGCCGCTGCAATATGCTCGCCCAATTGTTCGTTTGCGGCGTGTTCATCGCGCACCACGGCAACCACGCCGGATTCCTTGCGAATGGTGAAGCCGCTGCCCGCCAGAATGCGCACCAACGCCGTATCCGCCGACATGTCGCCACGCGCCCCGCCTGTGCGCGCGCCGCGCACCGCCTCGCCCGCCACGATGACGGAAATGCCCGTTTGCGTCGTGTAGGCGTGCAGCGCGGAGGCCAGATCGCCGCCGGGAATGTTGAAATTCTCCGCCAGCGCCGAACCCGCTATGGCGCAGGACGCAGCACCCATGAGCAACAATGCATGCAATGTGGTTTTCTTCATAACGCCCCTCATGACTTCCTGTGTTGGCGGCTCCCTCACCGCGAAATGATGATCTCATCCTTGTGCTGTTCGACACGCAGGCCAAGGATGACCTGCACGACATGTCCGAACAATTCGACGTTGGTCGCCGGAAACGTGCCGACCACCGTGTGCCGCGCAACATCGGCATCCGCCACGATGATCTTCTGACGGTTATAGCGATTGAATTCCGCAGCCGCGTCGGCAAGCGTGGTGTAATCGAACACAAGCACGCCGCGCCGCCAGCCGAGATCGCCCGCCAGATTGCGCTGCGATTTTCTCGTCAATGAAACCGAATCCGGTGTGGCGACAACGACATCGCCGGATGCAAGCACTGTCGGATGCTGCGACGCGCTGTTCGAGGGTTCGAACCTCGCGCGCCCCTCGATCAGCGCCACTTCCAGACGCGATTGTTCTTTCCTCACAAGGAAACTCGTGCCGAGATCCACGATCCGGTTTCCCGACGCCATGACGGTGAAAGGATGCGTGGCATTGTGCTTGATCTGGAAATACGCCTCGCCCTGATCGAGCCACACCTGTCTTTGCGCCCCGGCATCCGAAATGCGAATGCGCGTGTCGGTGTTCAATTCGATGCGCGAGCCATCGTTCAACGCGATGATGCGATGACCGCCCAGCGCCGTCGCATAGGTTTTGTATTGCGGAACGGACAGGCGCAAAGCAACACCGCCCGCGACCATCGCGACAAAAGCAAAAGTCAAAACCGCAATGCCGACAATGTTACGCTTTGGCTTTGGCTCAACGACGGAAGGCTTCGACGGCGCGCGCAACGCAATAAGCCGTTCGGTGCGTTTCCAGCTGGAATTCAGACGCAAAAACGCCACGCGATGCGCCGCCGACTCCGTCAGCCACCGGTCGAGCCGGGCCTGTTCGCCGCTGTTCCACGTTCCGAAATCTCGGCGCTCAATCCATTGCGCGGCTTGTGCGTTGATGTCATCGGGATCGATGCGCTTGTGATCGGCGCTCATACCTGCCTCCTGATATTGGCAGGTTCGCCGTGCAGAATATCGGCGAGCATGCAAATGCCCTGCGAAAGATAACGCGACACCGTGTGTTCCGTAACGCGCAAGCGCGCGGCGATCTCGGTTCGCGAAAGCCCTTCGATGCGGCCTAATATCACGACCTCGCGGCAACGTGGCGGCAATCGGTCCAGTGCCGCCTGCAAATGGCGTAATTCATCGCGCGCGCTGACGGTGCGGTCCGCGCCGGGCGCATCGAACGCAACGCCCAGCGAATCCAGATCGGCGGCGGATTCAATGGGAACGACCTGCTCGTGACGCACGCGGTCGATCAGCAGATTACGCGCCGTCGCCAGAACAAATTGCTTGGGATTTTCCGGCACCGACCGCAGCGCCGCCTCGTACACGCGGACATAAACATCCTGGCGCAGATCGGGAATATCGCTCGGATTGCGCCAATTGTGTTCCAGAAACTGCATCAGCAAAGCCTCAAGCGGTAACACTTCGCTGTCGAACCAAAGGTCCGCTGCCGACGCAGCGGTCTCTGCCGCATTCGGCACGCCTGCACGCTCACGATCGGTGCCCGATTTTTCGACCATCCCTCACCATTTCCCGCTAGGGGGATTTGGGTTCACTTACAGAGACGGATTATCGCGCCAGAGTTAGATGGTTTGCATAAGAATTATTTGCGGTGGAGCAGTCTTCGCAGCCGCTCCACGCAACAATCTTGCCGCCGGGGCAGGCGGCACAGCCTTTTGTGCGGCCGAAGCGACCTAGCCGCCAAGCCCCACGCTGATCGCGGCAAACGGGCCGTAGAACCCGACATTCTCCTTCTTCGCCGCATCAATGCCACCATCCATGGCGCCGAAAAACAGATCGGCGCGATAGCCCGCGCTGACTTTGAAGTTCTGGATGCGGAAGGACAGACCGGCAAAGCCATCCACGTTCGGCGCGACGATTGCGCGCGAGCGCGTGGAATGTGCAGATGGCGGCTGAGACGTGATGTGAAGACTATAGCGGTATTTGGCGTGGGCATATCGACCGGTGCTCTGATGATGTGTTTTTGCTTTTTGCCTGCCGAACAGAACAGCGGCATTGATACCCCAGTCCAATACGATCTCACCGCTATCCACGCTTCCCGCAAACGGAGTCGAAGCTTTCCATGAAAGCGACGGGCCGACACCGTGGAAACTGCGCTCGGCCTGAAGTTGAGCTGCATTCGAATGAAATATGCCCCCGTTGATAATAGGAATCGAAAGCGTGCCATAATGAAATATGTAGAAATGCCAATCCGGATTCGATTTCAGCGTAATGGTGGATTGGGTGCCGAACTGGGCATACCGGACCCCAAGGCTAAAGACGGACGAGCCGTTCCTGTCCCCGAAAATTCCAAGTCCGACGTCCTTTCCGGCCTGGAAATCAACCACCAAATGGTTCTGTTTGTTACGGACGGTCGTGTCGGCGAACCTGGCTCCCGACGGCACATCATCATAATGATGCCCGCTGAAGTACTTGGTAAAATCGGAAGGGGTGATCTGCTGATGCACATGCGATTGACTGGCCGAACGGCCATAAAGAACCGACGCGGAGACAACCCAATCCGAGCCTTCCGGTTGAAACGAAACCTTTCCGCTTTCGTCGATGCTATAAAGCGGTAAGCGCTCGAATTTCTGTGATGGTGAGAATTCCGGCGGCCTGACATCCAATAACGGAGGCGAGAAAGTCTCCTGCCCTTCGGCCAGGCGATTCAATTGTCCGCCCAGTTCGACCCAGAGGGTTGGGTGATCGCTCTCGTCATCCGCGGCGCGAACCTCGCCTGCTCCATAGACGGCGCCGGTCAAGGCGATTGCCGACACCGTTGCCAGAAGCTGCCAACGAAAATTCGTCCGGCCTTCGCGCGTGCTTTTGAATTCGCTCATGATGTTCCCCCTACCAATTCTTCGTGACGCGGATACCGATCAGTTTGGGATCGGTCAGGAACACGTTGGTCGTGAGCCCACTGTCGTCGCTGTTCAGGAAGTCGCCGGTGATCGCTGTCGTGTTGAACACGTTCTTGTCATAGAGCATGACCTGCCAGCCATTCTGGTTGGTGAAGATCAGCGTGAGATTGAGGTTGGTGTAACCGCGCAGACGATCATAGGGAACGTCGTTGAAGACGCGCGCCCAGGAATAATCCTGCCAGTAATAATCGCCGCGCAATGTTCCCGCCCAATCGGTCGAAAGCGGCAGCGTGTACTGTGCACCCGCCGAAACCGTGAAAGGCGGCGCATTCGGCAATTCCTTGCCGCTCAGATCCTTGTCAAAACCCTGCCCGTTGTTCGGCGGCAGACCCAAGCCATTATTGACATTCGCAGGTGCATTCGGATCGACGCTCAGCGGATCGAAGCCCGGATAACCCGGAGGTATAATGGTTATAACACGCGCGTTCACCGTCGGGTTTTGCACATAGGGAAGACTGGTCATTGGATCGAAATGTTCGGTATATGCGATACCGCAAGCTTCAGAGACGGTATCCACGCTGCCAAAGACGGGATCGACGAATGGAAAACCCTGATTTAACAAAGCGGCGACCACATATTTCGGCAAAATGCAATTCGACGCCTGCGTGACGAACGGTTTCAGGACCATCCAGTCGGGATTGCCCGCTGTACGGTCCATCAGATCGACGGAATGGGAACCCTTGGCAAGCGCGGTATCTTCCCAGCCGCCCGCGAAATTGAGGCGCAGACCAAGAAGGGGTTCATATGTTCCCTCAAGCTCCGCGCCCTTCACATGTGCGTCGAAATTGTCGTTGATCGCCGTGCGGTCCACGATGCGGGAAATCTGATAGTTCTCGTAGTTGTAGTAGAAGACATCGCCGTTCAACGTCAGCGCACCGTCGAGAAATGTGTTCTTCGAACCAAGTTCGAACGCATCGACGAATTCCGGTTTGAAGGTCAGCGGATGGATCGGGTTTGCGATGTCGCTGGCCCCGAAAGTCAATAGTGTCGCGCCCGGCGGGTTGGCGCCACCAGCCTTGTATCCGTGCGAATACGAGGCATAGACAAGTGTTTGGTCCGTGAAGGCGAGCTTGGGCGTCCAATTGGCAGCAGCGCGCCCCGTCCATTGATCCCATTGCTGATTGACCACGCCCGTGATGGGATAGCCGTAGCCATTGACGAGAAGCTCGCTTGGAATATCGACGAAATGCTTCTGATCGTCCGTCCAGCGCACACCTGTGGTCAGCTTCAAATCGCTCAAAACATTGTAATATGCCTCGCCGAATGCAGCGTAGGAATTCAGAAGATAAGGATTCTGACTCAGAAAATAATTGTGCCCTTCATTGTTGAGACTGGAAAGCGGATTTGGATCGATGTAGGCGCATCCGCCGGATGTCGGGTCATGTGGGGCGCGAACATCGACATTGGTGAAGCCTTCGCTAAGACATTGGCTGTTGTCGGAAACGCCGGGTGTCCAGATGGCCTGCCGCGATGTGTTTCCGCTCGTGTTGCCGCCTAAATTTGTCGCCGCGGCTGTAGTAAGAGTGTTGATGAAAACATAGTAATTTTCTTCAGTCTCATAATGAAGATAGTTGGCACCGACGCTGAAATTGAGCGGGTCACTGAAGCTTGAGGACAGCCGAAATTCCTGACTCAATTGCCAGGCGCGTTCGTCCGACAAATCCTGGGCGACAAGCCGGTTGCTGCACCCCAATTGCGGATCGCAAAAAGTACTTTC
>DATCEI010000053.1:0-15276 GCA_036510185.1 Rhizomicrobium sp.
CGGCGGCGCGCCCGCGAATGTCGGCGGCATCAGGTCGAGCGCCACGCGGTTGCCGTCGACGCTCACATGCATCTTCACGCTTTGCACCAGCGCCAGATGCAGTGTCTTGCCATCGGCATCCGCATGCACGCCGGAGATGTAACCGGGCAACGCGCTTGCCAGCAGCGTGGGATCGAAATCCGGTTTGCGGTCGAAGGTCAGCGTCAGCACGCTGCCGTCCAGCGAAGGCTGTACGTGCGCGGGCGGATCGAGCGTGAAGATCACGCGGCCGAAACCCTTCGTCACATCGCCATGGAACGTGTCGGCGGCGCGCGCAGGCGCGATGCCAAACGCACATGCGGCGAACAACGCCGCTGTCAGCGAGCGGCGAAGGCGGGCGTTGCGGATCGCGGGCCCGCGCAATTATCCGCCCGGAGCAGATGCGGCCGGAGCGGCGCCTGGCGTGACGGGCGTGGTGTTCGCGGCTTGCGGTGCGGGCGCCGGCGTGGGCAGCGTGGCGCTTGCCGCGGCGGCCGTCGCGGGCAGTTTGAGGCGCTTGGCCAGACGCACCGTCAGGCGTTGGGCGGCTTCCGGCTGCATCTGCGCCATCACGGGGGCCAGCGCATCGGGCTTCATGCCGTTCGCCACGGGGACGAGCACGTCATCGCTCAGCGTGTTGAAAATCTGCGCAGCGTCGCGCGGTTTCATGTCGGAATAGACTTTCACGAGATTGGCGATCTGCTTGGCCGCTTCGGTGTCGTGCTGGCCCATCAGGGTTGCAAGCTGGGTTTGCAGGTCTTTCAGCGTGGCGATCTTTGCATCGACGCGCTTTTCGGCGGCAGCGATCAGGTTTTCGCGCATGTCGAGATCGGCGCTGCGCGCATCGAGTTCGGTGCGGCGCTTGGCAAGGCTGGTCAGCACATCCACTTCGGCGGAGCTTGAGGATTCCACATCATCCGCGCCGCCGCCATGCGTAACCATCGGCGTTGTGGTTTGTTGAACGGTCGGCGCTGCACCGCCCGTTTGCGCGCGCGCGATATCCGCCACGCCCGCAATTTTCAGCGCCAGCAGCACCGCGCTCGCCACCATCACGGCGGGCAGAAGGCGCGCATATTTCAGGACGATGCGTGGCTTCACCGAACGGCCCTCAGCGAATCGAGGCGTCCCATGACGGAACCCGACGGCAGCGCATTGCCGCGCGGCGCGGAAGGCTTCTGCACCGCGCCATTGGTGATGCGCTCGGCGATGCGTTCGCCGGAGGAGGTAATGACCGACAATTCGTCGATCAGCGCGGTGGCGCGTGTGAGTTTTTCGTCAAGCGTGGCGGAAGTTTCACTCGCCGCGGCTTTCAGCGCGCGCATGGATTGGCCCGCCGCTGAAATCGCGCCGTTCAATTCGCCGATGGTTTCTTTGAGGCCGTCCTGCCCGTCGCGCAACGCCGCGAGTTTGCGCTCCAGCAACATGCAGTAAACCAGCGTGGCCGCGAGCAGCACCATCAGCGCAATTTCGACGGCGAAGGTCAGTGTCATGTGCATGTTCCCCTATAATCCTCGCGAAGCATCGGTGCGTTCGACGGCGTCTTCCACGCGCACGGCGACGGACGAGCCGACGCGGCCCATGCGTCCACGCAACAACGGCACGCCGCCGCAGCGCAATTCGATTTTGGAATCCGGACTGGCGTTCAGCATCATCGTCTCGCCGACCTGCATGCTCATGATCTTGTTGAGCGACATGATCTGTTCGTCGAGGATGGCGTTGACCTGAACTTTCGTGGACCACAATTCCGTCGCCAGATGGCTTTCCCAGATGGAATCGCGGCCGAATTTCTCGCCCATGAATTGCTGCAGCAGCAATTTGCGGATGGGTTCCAGCGTGGCGTAAGGCAGCAGCAATTCGGTGCGCCCGCCGCGGTCTTCCATGTCGATGCGAAGTTTCACAAGAATCGCCGCATTGGCGGGGCGCGCAATGGCCGCGAACCGCGGGTTGGTTTCAAGCCGGTCCAGCGTGAAATCCACCGGCGCCAGCGGCTCAAACGCCTGGCACATATCCTGAAGGATCACTTCGGTCATGCGCTGAACCAGCGTGCGCTCGATGGTGGTGTAAGGCCTGCCCTCGATACGCATGGCCGATGTGCCGCGCCTGCCGCCCAACAGCACGTCCACGATGGAATAGATGAGGTTCGAATCCACCGTGAACAGCCCGTAATTGTCCAGCTGTTCGGCGCGGAACACCGCCAGAATCGCGGGCAGCGGAATGGAATTCAGATAATCGCCGAAGCGGATGGAGGTGATGTTGTCGAGGCTCACTTCCACATTGTCCGACGTGAAATTGCGCAGGCTCGTCGTCATCAGCCGCACCAGCCGGTCGAAGACGATTTCCAGCATCGGCAGGCGTTCGTAGGACACCAGCGCCGAATTGATGATGGCGCGGATGCCGCTTTGATCCTGCTGCTGCTCATCGCTGACATCGAAGCCCAGAAGACTGTCGATCTCGTCCTGATTGAGGATGCGTTCCGCGCTTGCGCCCGCTATGGGCATCGTGACCTCGGCGGCGGCTTCGCCTTCGGGGGCGGCGGTTTGCGCAGGGAGTTCCTGTTCGTCGTTCTCGTCGGCCATGTGATCTTTCTCTTATTGTACGATCATCTCTTTGAGCAGTACGTCGCGCACGCGATAGGGGGCGGCCGCAACATTGATGCGCCGCAGCAACTCTTCCTTCAGCCGCATCACGCCCGCGCTGCCCCGCAGATCATCGACGCGCAATTCACGCAAATAGCCCTGAAACTGGTCCACCACGCGCGGCATCAGAACCTGAAGCCCAGCCTTCTCCTCCGGCGTGTTCAGTTCCAGCGACACCGAAAGCTTGAGGTAGGCGGGCGTGCCGTCCGCCGTCTGGATGTTCACGATGATGTTGGACATATCCATATAGGCCACGGTCGGCGGTACGAGAGGGATGGCGGAGGCTTGCGCCATCTCCGCCGTCTTGGGCTTGGAGAAGAGAAAGAAGTAGGCCCCCGCGCCGGCACCCGCCAGCACCAGCAGCAAACCGCCGCCCGCGATGAGCATGAATTTCATGCCGAAACGCTTCTTGGGCGCGGCTTCCTCGGCGGTGGCCTCGCCGTCCTCGCCCTGTTTCTTTTCCTTGCCGCCGGCCTTGTCCTCGGCCTCCGCAGCCTCGGCGTCGGCGTCCTTGGCTTTTTTCTTTTTGAATAGTCCGAACATGGAGTTGGCGCGCCTTCAGCCGTTCCGGCAGCGACGTTAGGCAAACGTGGTTAAGGAGTGGTTCAAACGGCCCTTAAATTCCTAACAAGCCCGGCAGGTTTTGCCGGGAAAGCGGGCGGAGCGGGCAAAAACCCAAGTTTCCTGCGGCTTTTTCAATGGCACGGGGTCTGCACTTTCTTAAGCCGACGGACCCGAAAGGCCCCCGCAACGCCATGGACAACACGCTTCTCGTCAGCCTTTCGCACCAGCTTGCGGCCTACCGCTCGATGGATGTGATCGCGAACAACATCGCCAACGTCTCCACGCCGGGTTTCAAGCGCGAATCGGTGAAGTTCGAGGAATATGTGTCCAGCATGCGCCCGAGCGAGGGCGAGACGGGCCGGCAACCCATCAGTTTCGTGCAGGATATGGGCGTTTCCCGCGATCTGCGCCCCGGCACGCTCACCACCACCAATGCGCCGTTCGATATGGCCGTGGGCGGCAAGGGCTATTTCGTGGTGCAGACCGCCGATGGCGAACGCTACACGCGCGACGGGCATTTCTCGCTGGATACCGATGGCGATCTCGTGGATGCCAACGGCAACAAGGTGATGGGCGATGGCGGGGCGATCACGCTGACGCCGGATGACGGCACCATCCATTTCGCGCAGGACGGCACCATCACGGGTCAGACGTCGACGGGCCAGACCAACGAGCTGGGCAAATTGCGCGTCGTCGATTTCGACAATGAAGCCGCGCTGCAGGCCGAAGGCAACAACCTCTTCTCCACCCAGCAACCCGCGCAGGCTTCCACCGATCCGCATGTGCAGCAGGGCATGCTGGAAAGCTCCAACGTCGAACCCGTGGTCGAGATGGCCAAGATGATCGACGTGATGCGCGCCTATGAGGCGACGGCCAATCTCAGCTCGGCGCAGGAAGACATGATGAAATCGGCCATCGACAGGCTCGGCGGCCCGGTCGCGAATTAAGGAGTAAGGCTCATGCGTGCCCTCAGTATCGCGGCGACCGGAATGCTGGCGCAGCAGACCAATGTGGAAGTGATCGCGAACAATCTCGCGAACATGAACACGGTCGGCTACAAGCAACAGCGCGCGGAATTTCAGGATCTGATCTACCAGAACATCACGCCTGCGGGTTCGCAATCCTCGGATTCCGGAACGCTGGTGCCTTCGGGCATTCAGCTGGGTGCGGGCGTGCGCACGGCCGCCGTCTATCGCATCATGAGCCAGGGCGAAATGTCGTCCACCTCCAATCCTTACGATCTCGCCATTCAGGGACAGGGGTATTTTCACATAACGATGCCGGACGGCACGGATTCCTACACGCGCGCGGGCAATTTCGCGCTGTCGCCGACGGGGGAAATCGTCACCGATCAGGGCTACACCGTGGCGCCGGGAATTTCTGTGCCGCAGAACGCGCTCTCCGTGACGGTGAATGCTCAGGGCCAGGTGCAGGCGACCGTGCCGGGGCAAGTCGCGCCGCAGACGCTGGGGCAATTGGAGCTTGTGCGTTTCCCAAACGAAGCGGGGCTGAACGCGCTGGGCGGAAATCTTTATCAGGAGACGCCGTCATCGGGTTCGCCGCAGGCCGGTGTTCCGGGGGCTGCGGGTTACGGCACGATCCAGCAGGGCTTTCTCGAAACCGCCAATGTCGATTCGGTGGAAGAGATCACCTCGCTCATCACCGCGCAGCGCGCCTATGAAATGAATTCCAAAGTCATCACCGCGGCCGACGACATGCTCGACATGACCGCGAAAATGGCGGGGTGATCGCGATGATGTTCCGAATCCTCATGGCGGTTTGCATTGGTCTTGTGGCGCTGCCGATGATGGCCGCCGCGCAATCGAACGACATGCGCATCGTGGTGCCGGCGCGCGATATCGGGCGCGGCGAAATCATCGCCGATTCCGATCTGACCTATGGAACAATTTCGGCGACGCAGGCCTTCAACAATATCGTCACGTCGATGAACACGCTGGACGGCATGCAGGCGCGCCGCGTGTTGCGCGCGGGCGAAGCGGTGCGGTCCGATGATGTGCGCCATCCTGTTCTCGTCACCAAGGGTGAGACCGTGACGATGACGTTTGAAGCGCCGGGCGTGACGTTGAGCGCGGTCGGCAAGGCCGTGACCGAAGGCGGACTGGGCGAAACAGTCGTTGTGCTCAATCCGGTTTCCTACCGGCAGGTGAGCGCCGTCGTGATAGGCGCAGGCCAGGTGCGCGCGGGCGAAGTTTCTTCGCACGCAACGCAAGTGCTGGCCGCGGCGACGCCATGAATGAAAAGGTTGTGAATATGAGAAATATCATCAGGACCGCAATGCTGTGTTCGGGCGCGGCATTGCTTTCGGCCTGCAGTGCGGTGGACAGGCTGGCCAATATCGGTGAGGCGCCGAAGCTTGCGCCCATCACCAATCCGGTGACGGCGCCCGGCTACAAGCCCGTCACCATGCCGACAGAGCCGGTCGCCGAACCGCGTCAGGCCAATTCACTATGGACACCGGGTTCGCGCAGCTTCTTCCACGATCCGCGCGCCAGCCATGTGGGCGATATCATCACCATCGACATCACCATCGCCGACGCCGCAACGCTTTCCAACACCACCACGCGCACGCGCACCAATTCGGACGACGCCAATCTCACCAATTTCTTCGGACTTGAGGGCGTAATCCAGCATGCCATTCCTAGCGCCGATCCGGCCAGCCTCGTGAAAATGGGATCGGACACATCCAATGTCGGCGCGGGTTCGATCGCGCGTTCGGAAGCGGTGAACCTCACGCTTGCCGGAATCATCACGCAGGTTCTGCCCAACGGAAACATGGTCGTCGGCGGCCATCAGCAGGTGCGCGTGAACAATGAACTGCGCGATTTGCAGATTTCCGGCATCGTGCGCACCGAAGACATCACGCAGGACAACACGGTCAATCTCTCGCAGATCGCAGAGGCGCGCGTGATCTATGGCGGTCAGGGCCAGATCACCGACGTGCAGCAGCCGCGCTACGGCTCGCAAGTCTATGACGTGCTGATGCCGTTCTGAGTTAAACCAAATCCGTCATGGCCGGATTTAATCCGGCCATCCATCCGAAGCATGTCTATGCGTCGAAGAGATTCATCTGCGCTCGCAGACGCGAGCGCGATGGGTGGCCGGGTCAAGCCCGGCCATGACGATATAATTCAATCGTCCCGATAAACTTTTTCCCGCCGCTCGTGACGCTCCTGCGCCTCTATGGACAGCGTCGCAATCGGACGCGCATCCAGACGCTTCAGCGAAATCGGCTCGCCCGTTTCTTCGCAGAACCCGTATGAACCGTCTTCAAGCCGCCTCAGCGCCGAGTCGATTTTGGCGATGAGTTTCCGCTGCCGGTCGCGCGTACGAAGTTCCAGCTGACGTTCGGCTTCCGTCGCCGCGCGGTCCGCCAGATCGGCGTTCGGCACGGTTTCGGATTGCAGATTCTGGATCGTCTCGCGGCTTTCGCGGAGAATGTCGTCTTTCCAGGCGGTGAGCTTGTGGCGAAAATATTCGCGCTGCCGCTCATTCATAAAGGGTTCGCTCTCCGACGGCTTATAGCCTGACGGAAGTTCGGTACCCATGAACGCTCCCTTCGACAAACAAGTGCGATTTGAGGCGGGGTATATAGCGATGTGCGCCGGGAAATCAATATGCGGCGCACACGGAAAAATGGCTTTCATCCCAATGT
This sequence comes from Rhizomicrobium sp., assembly GCA_036510185.1. Classification (GTDB taxonomy): domain Bacteria; phylum Pseudomonadota; class Alphaproteobacteria; order Micropepsales; family Micropepsaceae; genus Rhizomicrobium. The sequence continues at coordinate 6,892 of DATCEI010000053.1, forward strand.
CTTAATTTGTTGCGGTGCGCCATTTTACGTCCGCCGTGCCGCGCGCGCGGTCCACAAGCCACGCGATTGCGGCAAAGACCGCGTACATGAGGATGGCCATGCGCGCCTCGCCCATGGGCGTGGTGGGCGCGCCCCAGAAGGTGGCGTAGATCAGGATTACGGACATCAGCACCACATAGGCCCACAGCCACATGTCGCCGCGCGCGGTTTTCGACGGCGCGTAATGCGCATAGATCCATGCGCCCGCGACAAGCGTTGCAATCTCCACCGGCAGGGCAATGCGCACATGCCGCCACAGACCGAAACCCACTTTCATGGAATTGCCGATCAGCGGCAGGTCCGGCACATGCACGACAAGATCGAGCAGCCAGTGCGAGAACACAGAGCACGCGACAACAAGAAAAATCTCGCGCCATGTGCCGCGCAACGCGGCTTGCGCGATCAGTCCGAAAATGACGGACAGGATCAGCGCGCCGATCAGGCCGTGCGTATAGGGCATATAATAAAGGTCCATCGGATTTGATTCCGTGAAGCCCGGCACGATGCGCAGTTTCTCGATGCCCAGCGCAACAAGAATCGACCAGATCACATCCATCCATTGCACCGCGATGAACAACAGCCACAGCGGAATCGTTTTGGAGATCGCTTTAGCGGCGAAGGCGGGGCCGTAATGTCCGACGAACATTTCTCTCTCCCTTACTTCCGGCCGATCAGGCCAAGATGCGTGTTGCGAAAGCCGCTGGCGTATTTCAGGCCATAGCCCATCGCGCGGTCGAAACCGACATGGGCAATCCAGATCAGCGCGATGAGGATTGCGAGTGGATGACCGAGCATTGCACCGAATGCGCCGAACAGAATCGGCGCGACGGTCGAATGCGCGGCGTTATACGCGGCGGCGCCGACGCGCGCGCCTGCAAGATAGCCGAGAAAGCTCAAATCCGGCGCGAGGATCAGTACCGCAAACAATGGCCATCTTCCGCCCAGATGCGCGTAAGCCGCGATGGCTGCGAAGGCCAACGCCGCGCCTTCCATCCGCAGGATCGCCCGCACACCGCCCCGCACCGTGATTGCCGTTTCCACCAGTTCCATGAGCCTCACTCCATCAATTCCGGATCGCAGAATGGCTCCGTGCGAGGCTAAACAAAATTGGCGATTCCCGTGCTTCTGATATACAATAATGTATGACTATCGCCTGGGACCATTACCGCTCCTTCCTCGCCGTAATCCGCGAAGGCTCGCTGTCCGCCGCCGCGCGCGCACTCGACCTCACACAGCCAACCCTTGGCCGCCATATCGACGAATTGGAGAAATCGCTGCACACGCCTCTGTTCGCACGCTCGCCCCATGGCCTCACGCCGACGGCAGCGGCGCTCGGCCTCGTGCCCCATGCCGAAGCGATGGCGTCCGCGGCGGCGGCTCTCGAACGCGCGGCTTCCGGCGAAGCGGAGGATTTGAAGGGCGCGGTGCGTCTCACCGCCAGCGAAATCATCGGCGTGGAAGTTCTGCCGCCGATCCTCGCCCAATTCCGCGAGCATCATCCGCAAATCGTGCTGGAACTCGTGCTTTCCAACCGCAATCAGGATTTGCTGCGCCGTGATGCGGATATTGCCATACGCATGGTGCGCCCCACGCAAGGCGCGCTGATCGCCAAACGGCTGGGCAAAGTGAAAATCAGGCTTTATGCCCACCGCCACTATATCGAGCGCCACGGAATGCCCGCGAACATCGCGTCCCTTGCGAACCACACGCTGATCGGTTTCGACCGCGACGATTCCGCGTTCCGTTCGCTGGGCGTGACGGGCCTCCCCGTCTCGCGCGACATCTATGGCTTCCGCACCGACAGCGATCATGCGCAGCTGGCGGCGTTGCGCGCCGGCATCGGCATTGGCGGCGCGCAAACCAGCATCGCCGCGCGCGAGCCGGACCTTCTGCCCGTGCTGCCGCGCGAGATCGGTTTTGCGCTGGAAATGTGGCTTGTCATGCACCGGGATTTGCGGGCCAACCGCCGCGTGCGCCTGCTTTTCGATCATCTTGCGGGCGCGCTTTCGGCCTATGCCGCCGGGGGTGGACAGGCCGGAAGCGATGGCCTATATCCGCCCACCTTTCGCAAGGCGACGCGGGGTGGAGCAGCCCGGTAGCTCGTCAGGCTCATAACCTGAAGGTCCCAGGTTCAAATCCTGGCCCCGCAACCAGAACTAAGCCCTTGAGAACTCGATGTTTTCAAGGGCTTTTTTGTGCTTCAAATTTCAGTTTTAAGCGGCTCGTGGAAGCGTCGTGGAAGCGGCAGAAGGAAAGTCGTGGCGTGAATTTGGCGAGCTTTACCGCGACAATCTGACCGGGGTTTCAATCAGTTCCAACTGGACTTGTGATGAGCGCCGACGTGAGCTTTTGAACATCAGCGCATGAGATCCTGGTGCGAAGTTTGTCGTCCGTCGCCCGAAGCCATGGCTTTGCACAAATAATATCGGGTTCGCACATCGGATTTGTGCAGTTGCTATTACGATGAGAGTGCGCCGATACCTTGTCGTATGGTGGGCTTTGCCGATTGGTATGCCTACCGAATGAGGGATTGGTGTGCAAACAAATCAAGACTCAAGACGAGCTTCGCTGGAAAGTTCTTGCTGCATTGACGCAAGAGGCGTGTTGCGAGGGTATCCGTGATTTTGATCTTTACCGACATGCTCACGATGAGCTTGGCGTGAACTGGTCGGTAAAGCTCAGGGATGGTGATCCGGAAGGTAAATGTTATGAGGGAATTAATGCGGTCGTCGCGATGCTTGCGAAGGCATATGATCTGGCAGAGTAAATTTTCAGATCCGCGATATTCTTGAACATACTCATGTGGTGCTCAGAGTTTCAGAAAAGATCCGGCGTTGTTTCCTTCGTCTCTGCAAACGCCTTCGGCTTTTTAGGGTTGGATGGCGGTTTGCTGGATTCCTGCTCGCGCATGACGAGTGAGCCATCATAGGGCCGCAGCAAAGCTTTTATTTCGGCCATGCTGTCGTCCGTCTCACCTAGCCACGTCCTGATCTCTTCGAGGTCGCAAAGAAGGGCAGGCATCCGGTTGTCCTTCATGTTGAGCGGTGGACACGATTCCGTCGTCACCATCACGCAGGTGTGGATTCTGCCGAAGGATGTATCCCAGGCTGAATAAATCACAGCGATGGCGACAGGCTGACCATCGGCACGACTGCACACCCACTGCTTCGTTTTGCCGTTGGGCAGTTCTTCGCCGATGTTGAACGCCTTGGTGAACACAACACCGCGCGAGTGACGGAAGGGCTCTATCCATGTGGGTGTGCGGTCGATTTCTTCGGAGCGTGCGTGCAGATGACTAAAGCCTTTGCGCGGATCGGAAAGCTTATGATTGTACCAACCCCATCGCATCGGTGTAATGCGCCGCATCCCAACCACGTTTAGATGCAGCACGGGGATGTTGCTCATCGGCGTGAAAGTGCCGAGCATCTTCGTCGGATCCATGGCGTCAGGACCGTTGTCGGTTCCAGACGTGCTCACGCCGGCGAGATTGCAATACTCGCCCCACGTCATCATCGCTGAGAATTTTCCGCACATCGCTTTTCTGTCCTGACATGCTGGATTTGGGGAATGTCGGCGGCAATTCAAGCACGACGACTGATCGTAGGGTTACAAATGTTTCTTCCGACTTTTCAGCGGGTTAGCTCGGTTCTCACCCTAAGATCAAATTTTTTGACTCGACTCCGCCTAAAAATATGTTCTTTATTCGTTCTTGACGGAGTTTGGCGGCTCAAATGGAGGAAAGATCGGAAAGATTAGTGGCCTTGCGCAAAGCGCTGGCTGCTTATCAAACCCAAGGCGAGGAAAGCGCCAACGAGCGCCTGTCTCCATCAGAAACGGCGCTGGGTTGCGCGTTAAAGCGCAGCGCGTTGCACGAAGTCTATGCGCGCGACGCGAGTTCCGGCGCTGTTGCCGCAGGTTTCGCAGCGGGCATTGCGATGCGGCTTGGCGGCAAGCGGCCTCTATTCTGGATCACGACCGATTACGCAACGCTCGAATATGGCGGCGTGACGGGAAGTGGTTTTCTGGAATTCGGCATCGATCCGCGCCAATTGGTGTTTGTCCGTCTCCCGAAGGGTGACGACGCATTGCGCGCGGCTGGCGACATACTTTCCTGCGCTTATGTCGGTGCGGTGGTTCTTGAGATCGAGGGAAAGGTGAAAACTCTCGATCTCGTTACGAGCAGGCGTATCTCGCTCGCTGCTGCCGACAGGAATATTCCGGCAATTCTTTTGAGATTGGGTGCGCCGCCGATGCCGAGTGCGGCCGAGACACGATGGCTTGTCCATGCCGCCCCATCGCCACCACCGGGTGAAGAAAACGATTGGGGACGAGCAGCATTCGATGTGCAGCTCTTGCGCAATCGACACGGACAGACCGGGGAATGGCGAATGGAATGGGATGGGGAGTATGGATTTTTTAGAGGCAGACGCGATCACGAACACACGCCGCATCCTGTCGGTGTGGCTTCCGCGTCTGCCGACGGATCGGTTGGAACGCAAGAAACCGCGCGGAGCGCCATTATCTGAAAAACCCACCGTCATCGCCGCCAAGATCGGAAATGCCCTTGCTGTATACGCGCTCGATCGGCGCGCCTCGAAGATCGGTCTTCACAAAGGCCAGCCGCTTGCGAATGCACGCGCGATCGTACCGGACCTTGATGTTGTCGAAGCCGAACCCGCAGCCGATGCGAAACTTTTGGAAGACATCGCCGATTGGTGCGACCGTTTTACACCCTTCGTCGCGCTCGATCCCCCTGATGGACTTTGTCTGGATGTGACAGGCGCAACACATCTGTTCGGCGGCGAAGCCGCTACGGCGGGCATCATCGAAACGTCGTTCAGGAAACAGGGATTTGCAGTTTGCGTTGGGATGGCAGGCACGGCAGCGGCCGCCTGGGCACTCAGTCACTATGCGCCACGCACAATCGCGATACCCGGAACAGAGGCACAGGTTCTTGCACCGCTTCCGATTGATGCTCTCAATTGTGCCCATGAGGTACGTCACGCGTTGAGGCGCGCCGGCCTCAAAACCATCGAACAGGTTGCGCAACGCAAACGCGCCGAGCTGACGGCGCGGTTTGGGAAAGAGTTTGCCTACGCCCTCGAACGCGCGCTCGGCAAGAGCGAGAAACCCATTTCACCGCGCCGACCGATGCCGGATTTCATGACGGAACAGAAATTCGCCGAGCCCGTCACATTACAAGACGCAATTGCCGCCACGTTGAATTCGCTTGCAGTCACGCTTTCGTCGGTTCTGGAAGAACGCGGTCTCGGCGCCCGGATGCTGGAAGCGTTTTTCTTCCGGGCGGATGGTGAGGTTTACCGGATCAGCGTACAGGCGGGCGCACCGACACGCGACCCCGCGATCATCGAACGGTTGTTCCGAACAAAACTGGATAGTCTCGCCGATCCGCTCGATCCGGGATTCGGATTTGACCTGATCCGGTTAGAAGCAACGCTCGCCGAACAACATTCGCAAGAAAGTGTCGCCTTTGGCGAAGACGCGCAGGCGAAACGGGAAATCGATCAATTGATCGACCGATTGAGCACGCGGTTTGGCGCGCATCGTGTCTTGCGGTTTGAAGCGCAAGACACACATATTCCGGAATTTGCGTCAGTGACGGTCCCCGCACAGTCGCGCGAAAGAACAGGCGTTGCCTGGAAACGACGGGCTGGCCCTTCTGATGCTCCGCGTCGTCCGTTGCGTTTATTCAGCCAGCCCGAACCGATTTCGGTCGTCGCAGAAATCCCCGACGGTCCGCCATTGCGATTCCGCTGGCGGCAAATCCTTCATACCGCAATTCATACCGCAGGCCCCGAAACCGTCGCGATGGAATGGTGGCGACATCAGGGAACGATGCCCACACGGGATTACTTCCGCGTCGAGGATGAGGAAGGCCGCAGGTTTTGGCTGTTCCGCGAAGGCGGCTATGGCACCGATCACAGTCCGCCACGCTGGTTCGTACATGGGATTTTTGCATGAGCGATCCGTCCAACCCGCGCGTGATCGAATTGCCGAAGGGCAGGGCAGAGCGCACTTCTGTCGTGGGCGAACCATTGGCCTATGCGGAATTGGCTATCACGACGAATTTTTCATTCCTGCGCGGCGCATCGCGGCCCGAGGAATACGCTCTTGCTGCCGCGCTGCTAGGTCACAAAGCGATTGGCATTGCAGACCGCAACACCTTGGCGGGGGTTGTGCGCGTGTACGATGCATTGGAACAGATCGAAGGCGACAAGCCAAAACTGCTGGTCGGTGCGCGTCTCGTCTTTACGGACGGAACGCCGGACATTCTCGCCTATCCGGTCACTCGCGCGGCTTATGGACGACTTTGCCGGCTGATCTCAACCGGCAAACATCGCGCCAAGAAAGGCGAGTGCCATCTGACATTCGCCGATCTTCTTCTATGGCGGGAAGGATTGTTGCTTATCGTCGTTCCGCCCGATGACATCCACAAGGGCGATTGGGAGCATCGTCTTCGCACGCTCTCTTACGATTGCAGCCCGCACTCGGTCTGGTTGGCAGCATCCATGCTGCGGCGAGGCGATGACGACCGCCGCCTCAGAAAGCTTCGTTCCATTGCACGCAACAGAGACGTGCCACTGCTTGCGATCAACGATGTGCTCTATCATGCGGAGGAACGCCGGGAATTGCAGGATGTGTTGACCTGCATCCGCGAGCACAAGACGCTGGACAATGCGGGCACCCTGCTTGAAGTCAATGCGCACCGTCATTTGAAACCGCCGCGCGAAATGGCGCGGCTTTTTAAATCCTGTCCCGACGCCATCGCCGAGACGATCCGCTTTGCGTCCCTCATCAACTTTTCGCTGGCCGATCTCAAATACAATTATCCAGATGAGCCTGTGCCGGTCGGCAAGACACCGCAACAGCATCTGATCGACCTGACCTGGGCAGGGGCGGCGAAGCGCTATCCCGATGGGATTCCGCCAAGGGTCCAAGCGACGCTAGAGAAAGAGCTTTTGCTGATCGAAAAGCTCGACTACGCGCCATACTTCCTGACCGTGCGCGATATTGTGGGATTTGCGAACGCGCGAAAAATTCTTTGTCAGGGCCGTGGCTCAGCGGCGAACTCCGCTGTCTGCTACGTCCTCGGCATTACGGCGGTCGATCCAAACGCCATCGATCTGCTGGTTGAGCGATTTATTTCACAAGAGCGCAAGGAGCCACCCGACATCGATGTGGATTTCGAGCACGAACGGCGGGAAGAAGTCATTCAAGACATTTATAAGCGTTATGGACGTGATCACGCCGCGCTAACAGCAACGGTGATCACCTATCGGGCCAAAAGCGCTATCCGCGAGGTCGGCAAGGTCTTTGGATTGACGGACGATGTGACCGCGTCGTTATCGAGTGGCGTCTGGGGCAGTTGGGATCAGGGAAGCTGGAGCGAGAAGAAAGACCAACGCATCAAGCAGGCCGGTTTGCCGCCGAGCAATCCGTTGGTCGAACGAGCGATCTATTTCGCCAATCAGATTCTTGGTTTTCCGCGTCACCTGTCTCAGCATGTCGGCGGCTTCGTTCTGACGCGCGACCGGCTGGACACGATTGTTCCCATCGGCCCAGCTGCGATGGAAGACCGATACTTCATCGAATGGGACAAGGACGACATCGACCGCCTCGGCATTATGAAGGTCGATGTGCTGGCGCTGGGAATGCTGACCTGCATTCAGAAGGCATTCGACCTCATGCGCGACCATGAAGATGTCGATTATGACCTGGCGACCGTGCCGCGCGAAGATCCTGCCGTCTATGACATGCTGTGCAATGCCGACGCCATCGGTGTCTTCCAAGTAGAGAGCCGCGCGCAGATGAACATGCTTCCGCGGCTTCGTCCGCGCGAGTTCTATGACCTTGTTATCGAGGTCGCGATCGTCCGTCCCGGTCCCATCCAAGGCGACATGGTGCATCCCTATCTCAAGCGCCGCAGCGGCAAAGAAAAGGTCGTGTTTCCATCGCCATCGCCGGAGCATGGGCCAAAGGATGAGCTGGCAAAGGTTCTAGGCCGGACGCTCGGTGTTCCGCTGTTTCAGGAACAGGCAATGAAACTTGCCATCGTCGCCGCGAAGTTCACGCCGGAAGACGCCAACCGTCTTCGGCGCGCTATGGCGACGTTTCGCCATGTCGGCACCATCGGCACCTTCGAGGAGAAGATGATCGAGGGCATGACCAATCGCGGTTACGACCGCGAGTTTGCCGAGCGGTGTTTCAATCAGATCAAAGGCTTCGGCACCTATGGATTCCCCGAAAGCCACGCCGCGAGCTTTGCGCATCTCGTCTACATCTCGGCCTGGATCAAATGCCATCATCCGGCATCGTTTGCCTGCG
>DATCEI010000054.1:0-5077 GCA_036510185.1 Rhizomicrobium sp.
CATGGTTTTTCCAGAAGCCCCTGAACTTCGACGCGCATCGCATTGGCGAGGCTCTGCACGCCGCGTTTGAGATAATGGGAAACCGTAGATTCGGTGATGCCCATGCGCCGGGCGATTTCCCGCCCGCTCAGGCCCTCCACACGCGCGAGAATCAGCGTCTCGCGGCAGCGTGGCGACAATCCGTCCAGCGCGGATTGCAGACGTCGCAATTCGTCCCGCGCGGTGACGTTGCGTTCGGGATTGGGCGTATCGCCCGCGATCTCCAGCGCATCCAGGTCCGCCATCGCCTCGATGGGCACGACATGCTCTTTTCGCACGCGGTCTATAATGAGATTCTTCGCAACCGTGAAAACGAAAGGCCGCACCGGATCGGGCCGCTTCGCCTTCGCCGCTTCATAGACGCGCAAATAGACTTCCTGCCGCAGATCGGCGAGGTCGCTTTCATTGCGCCAGTAATGTTGCAGGAATTGCATCAACGCGGTTTCCAAAGGGAACACTTCGCGGATGAACCACGCTTTCAATCCGGATGCGGGCGTGCCGTCCGCCAAGCGGCGGCCTTCCGCGAAATCCGTATCAGGCATTTCGGTCATCCCCGGCCCGGTCCCTTGCGGGTTGGAGCATAGTCTCACCGGATTGAACGAAGCAGAGGGCGCGAACTTGGCGGGTGTGGAAGAAAATATTTCGCGGCGCGCGCCGGCGCTATTTGGGTAATTTTCTTGCGTCATGAACAAAAAACTGCCCTGCCCTTCTCCATGCGAGAAGAACAGGGCGGCCGGTTACGCGAAAAGCAAAAGATCAGTTGGCGGTCTGGAACGCAACATTGAATTTGGCATCGACCGGGACACCGCCCTGCGCATAGCAGAATACGACGATCGTGGAAGTGCCCCAATTATGCACATTGCAGTAATTGCTGGTGCTGTCGAAACTTGTGACCAGCACATTCGACGTGCTGTAAGCAATATCCCCGGGGATCGACACAGTATCGATCCCTTTGCCGTCTTTGATAGCCGCCAAGTTTCCCGTGCCGAAGCCGTTATATTGAAAGGCGAGAGTCGGCGTGTAGGAGGATTTGTCCAACGGCTTGTTCGTCAGGGCATAAGCGCCGCGCGCCGTTGCCGAGTTCGTGTGCCCGAACGATTCCCGGTCGGAATAGGCCAGATCGAACGCCTCATCGGCGGCCTGCCCCGAACTGTTGAAGCAAAGCACGTCAACGAACGTCGCGTTGGAATTGCTGCTCAGGCCGGAAACCTTGCAGCGCGCCGCCGCGTTTCCCAGGAAGGCCGTCACCTGAACGCTGCCGCCATTTCTCGTCAGGCCCGGCAGGGTCGCGGTATAATTTCCAACGCTGTGGCGAACGATCGAGTTTGACGCGCCCGTCGAATTGTACTGGAGAGCGCCTGTAGGCGTGTAACTCCCAGTGGACGGCTGATCGGCGCGAAGATAGGCAAGTCCCCTGCCCGCATTGCCGATGTTGCCGCTGTGCATCTGATAAAGCAGCGTGAAAGTATTGTCCGAAGCATTGCCGCTTGCGTCGTAACAATTGACATACGCCGTGACGACGCGCCCCTTGGTGGTGAACGACCATCCGGATGCCATGCAATAGCCGCTGCCGGAATATTCCGTGGCCTGAACGTCGCCACCGACAACGCCGGTAGAGAGCTTCGCGAACTGCACCTCGTAATATCCGGCGCCAAGCCGCGTGATCGTGATCGCGCCGCCCGCGGAATTATAACTATAGCTCGGATCGGGGGTATAAGGGCTTGTATCCGTCGGATTGCTGGCCCAGACCCAGCCGATCCTGCTTGTGGTTGCCGCCTGAGCAGCGCCTGCCGATGCAACCGCAAGCGCGCAAGCAAGGCCGCCGGCGGCTTTGCCGAGTAATGTTCTGAGAGCAGGTAACATGTGCGACTCCTATCGCGTTGAATGAGGACGAACGCACGCCCATCGATTGACACGCGAAGAGCAAAGCAACATCCGGTTTCCCGTATCCCTTCGGCGACGTTACCAAAACAGCCCGTCTTCAGGCAACGTGACAGGAGTTTAATGCAGTGGCATAATCCCGGTCAACTTCGGGGAGCGCGGTAGAAGAAAATCATCATGAATTTATGACGAACGCGAATGTGGCGTCTGGAGAATTAACGATAGGGATTTTGCATTGGAGAATATTATGCGCTCTTCAGCATGGTGCATGGCATTCTTCGTGACGGGCGTTTTTACCGGCGCTGCGGCAGATTCCGCTTCGTTTCCCGTCACGCCGGATATTCGATATTCGCAGACTGCGCGGGGCGTCATCGCGCCTGTGCTTGCGGTTCACGACGATGCGTCGCCGGACATGAATGTCGCGCAATTCAAGGCCGCGCCGCCCCCGGGAAAGATTGTGCGCCTCACCGGCTATATGGTGGGCGCCTATCTGTGTCCGCCCTGCCCGCCCGGTGCGATGTGCAAGCCGTGCATGAGCCATTCCAGCATCGCGATTACGGATGAGCTAAATCACATACAGGATGCACCCGAAATCATCCTCGCGGTCCCGGACCCCGCGCCGTTCAAACGCGGCGTGCGATACCGCTTCGAGATCGCGGCCGATGCCGATGGCGGCCTCGACGGGCGCATCCTGCGCAGCCAGCCCGCGCGCGAACCGGCGTGGCCCTCGCCCTAACGGTTTATTTTTCCGCGCGGGGCTGCTATCCAGCGTCCTCTTCCGGGAGGACCAGAATGCAACAGAAATTTCTCACCAAACTCGCAACCATCGCGCTTGGCGCGGTTATGTTGATTGGCTTTAAGGAGCACGCCATGGCCCAAACTGCCGCCTATGATCTGAGCGCGGAATCCAACCAGAAATATCTCGACGACAACGCCGCCAAGCCGGGCGTCATCAAATTGCCGAGCGGCCTGCAATACCGCGTCATCAAAAGCGGCAACGGCAAGGGGACATCGACCGGCGAGGATCTGGTAACGGTCACTTACAAGGGCTGGCTCATCAACGGCCATGTGTTCGACCAGACGCAGCCCGGCAAGACCGCGACGTTTCCGGCGGGCAATCTCATCAAAGGCTGGGTGCAGGCGCTCAGCATGATGAAGGAAGGCGACGAATGGGAACTCACGATCCCGTCGCGCATCGGTTATGGCGCGATGGGCGCCGGCGCCGCCATTCCGCCCAACCAGACGCTCGTGTTCGACATGCAGCTGATTTCGGTGAAGTCGCCGAATATGTGAATACTAACCTTCACCCTCCCCTTGAGGGAGGGTCGAAGGCGGATTGCACGTCAGTGCAAAGACGGCTTCGGGGAGGGGTGCATGCGCCGGTGCAAGACCCCTCCCCGAAAAATTCTTCGCTACGCTCATGAATTTTTCGACCCTCCCTCAAGGGCGATTATCCGGCAGTTGACTAAGTGGCAGACTCGGGTACCTTTCCTTTTGGGAGGCGTCCCCGTCCCCCTCACTCGGGCGGGGCGATATGATCGCCTGCCGAGCGGGAGCCGCCCATGTTTAGAAAGACCATTGAATTTATTAAATGGTCGTTTGACTGGTACGCCCGGCTGGAATTGCTCGGCAAAATCATTTGCGCGGTCGGGTTTGGAGCGTCCGCAATGACAGCTATTGCCGCATTTTTAGCGACCGTCCATCGCGGAATAGACCCTCTGATTGCGATATTTTTGGGACTTCTTGCACTTCTTCTCTGCGCGCTCCTAACTCTTATTGTTATCCAAATTCAGAGAAAGCGTTTCGCTGGGGCGGCACGCTCGAAATCTCCGATTGCCCCAGCTATTGAGCTTCACGGGCAGGAGGAAGGCAACGAGTGGGATGTAGCATTAAGCGGCCACGGCCCGCTCCTTCACACTGGAGAAACCCATAAGGCCAAGGATTCAAAATACAAAATTAGACGTGCTGCCGAAGATGGGGAGGAATAGGCTTGCTCTCGTCCGCTAGAGTCACATTCCATAATGGCGAAAACAAAAAACTCCTCGCGATTGCGGTTTCCAGAATTGAGAAAACTATCCAGCGCTTGGCTGAAAACGGCAACCAGCGGGCCAGGGATCGGAGGAAGGGCGACTCTGCCACCAACCGTCCATCACTCTCCCGTTGTCACGCGAAGGAGGCCAGCGGACGGACCGGTTGCGATCAAGATAGGAAAATTTGGCGTGCAGGAATTGACAGTAAAGAATGCCAGATTCGATGGAATGGCAGTTGGTCTTCAAATCGACGGGCCGATCATGAGCGGCAATATCGAAATGGAAATCAACGGTCCCGGAATGGCAGTCTATCAGTCGGAAACTGGCACCATCGCAAGAACCAAGATCAAGGTTCGGGGGCGGCGTACAAAAGCTTAGCACCCCCTAATCGCGGCCCCGAAAATGTCCGCGTTGTTGCGGTTGTTGTAGCGGAACTCAAACTCAGCGACGTACAAGGGGAGATATTTACGGCTCACTTTGTGGTAGGTGCCGACAACGCCACGCTTAATCAAGCTCCAGAAACCCTCAATCGTATTGGTGTGGATTGCACCGACAACATAGTTCTTTGCTTGATGACGCACGGCATGGTGCGGGTAATCGGGCGACAGGCGGCGATAGCTGCTGTGTTCGTCGGTAGCCAACACGCTCACCTTGTCGGAAACGAACTCGCGGACGAAGCTCTCGAAAGTTTCGGTCTTTGTGTTTTCGATTACGCGGGCAACGATATTCCCTTTGCGTTGAGCCGCGCCGATCACGATGAATTTGTCAGAACCTTCGCCACCAACGCCGCCTTTTTTCTTATCCCAATGACGGTTTTTATCGTGCCCGCCGATGTAGGTTTCATCGACTTCCACAATGCCAATGAGTTTACGGAATTTTTGATCGGCCAACCCGGCGCGGATGCGATGGCACATGCTCCAAGCGGTTTGATAGGAACCCGTCCCGATCACACGATGGATTTCCAAGGCGCTGACGCCCTTCTTGCTGGTAAGCATCATGTGAATGACGCGGAACCATTCGCGCATCGGATATTTAGTGTTCTCGAAGATGGTTCCAGCGATCACGCTGAAGCGGTAATTCGTATTGGACGGGGAACACGCATTGCAGAGCCATGCGAACGCGATGGT
>DATCEI010000055.1:0-20675 GCA_036510185.1 Rhizomicrobium sp.
TTTTAGTTCGCGAACATGCTCTTTGGTCCACTCGCGTCGCTTGACTGACTTCTTGGCCATTAATATCTCCGTTTCAATGAGCCGCAGGCTGTAGCACAAAAGAATCCGACTGTGGAGCGTGATTGATCCAAAAACCGTCAGCCATAACTACCGGCTGCTCCTGAATGATCCACATTGCGATGAAGGAGCCCAAATGGCTACTCTGATGCTCAAAATTGAGTTTCAACAAAGTGATGGCGGATAAGTAGGGTCATGACCGACCAAAAAGATTCGCACACACGCTATCGCGCAAACTTGCAGGGTGAAGTCGATAGCGCTGCGCTCTATCACACGCTGGCAAAAGCGGAGACGAATCCGGATATCGCGAAGGTCTATGCCAAGCTGGCGTCCATAGAAGAGGCGCACGCCGAATTCTGGAAGTCGCGCATTCGTGCAAGCGGCAGCAGCGTTCCGAATTTGCGGCCCGACCTTCGCACTCGGGCCTTGCGCTGGCTGGCGCGCCGTTTCGGTCCACAGTTCGTGTTACCGACCGTCAACACGTTCGAACACCTAGACAGTGGGCAATATGACAAGCAGCCCGACGCGGTGGCGGCTGGACTGCCTGCGATGGAGCGTAGTCATGCGCGGATCATTGAGGCGCTCGCAGGCAACGATCCACAAGCGCTCATGGGTGGTACGTTGGCGCGCCTTGAAGGACGTCATCGCGGCATGGGCGGCAATGCGCTACGCGCAGCCGTACTGGGCGCTAATGATGGGCTCTGTTCCAACCTCAGCTTGGTGATGGGCGTTGCCGGGGCTGCGCTCAACGCGCGCGCAATTCTGGTGACAGGTCTTGCCGGATTGTTGGCAGGAGCATGTTCGATGGCAATGGGCGAGTGGCTCTCCGTCAACACCGCACGTGAATCCTATCAACGTCAAATCGATGTCGAGGCGGTGGAACTCGAGGAGGTGCCCGACGAAGAGAAGGAAGAACTCGCGCTCATCTATCAGGCCAAGGGTTTGCCGGAGCTGCAGGCCAAGGCCCTGGCCGAACGCTTGATTGCGAATAAAGCTACAGCACTGGATACGCTGGTACGGGAAGAACTCGGCATCGACCCCAACGATCTTGGAGGCTCTCCGTGGACGGCTGGTACGACGTCTTTCTTCCTGTTCGCATTGGGCGCGATCTTTCCTGTAGCGCCATTTTTCTTCTTAACCGGCTCACAAGCGGTGTTGGTAAGTCTGGCACTCAGCGGAATCGCGCTCTTTTTGATCGGCGCAGGCACAACTCTGTTCACCGGCCGCGGCATACTCTTCTCGGGCATTAGGCAATTGCTGATCGGCTATGCTGCAGCCGGGATTACCTTTGGAATCGGACACCTGGTCGGTGTTTCGATCGGCGGCTGACATCATAAAACTGTTCCAATGGGCTCGTTGTAAGGTAATAACCTATCCACTCGTGCGCCGAATTTAGGCGCAGGCGCAATTCGCTTCATGGAGCGTTTGCGCCATAATGCTGCTGGTCGGCCGCTAAATTTGCCATTACCGACGCGACATCCGATTGAGGCAGAAACACGATGAATGTTTTATTGGTCGAAGACGAACCCGATCTGGCGGCGTATGTCGTTCGCGGCCTGACTGAGAGTGGCCATCGCGTCGATCATGCCGCGCGCGTAGACAGCGGCTTTCGCATCGCCAGCGAAGGCCATTACGATCTGCTGATCGTCGACCGAATGCTGCCGGGGATGGATGGCCTCACACTGGTAAAAGCGCTACGCGAGAAACAGTCGAGTCTGCCGGTGTTGTTTCTGAGTAATCTCGGCGGGCTCGACGACCGCGTGGAAGGGTTGAATTCCGGCGGCGACGATTATCTGGCGAAGCCTTTCGCGTTCACGGAGCTGTTGGCGCGCGTCAATGCCCTGCTGCGCCGGCCGCAGCTGACCGCACAACCGACGACACTGCGCGTCGGCGAACTGGAGATGGACCTTATCAAGAGACGCGTAACGCGGGCGGAGCATGAGATTGATTTGCAACCGCGGGAATTCTCGCTGCTGGAATACCTCATGCGGCGCCCCGATCAGATCGTGACACGCACCATGTTGCTGGAAGGCGTTTGGAACTATCACTTCGACCCGAAGACGAATATTGTGGAAACGCATATCAGCCGTCTGCGCTCGAAGATCGACGGCGATTTCATCCAGACTGTGCGCGGCTCGGGATATTTGATTCATGCGACTGGGACAGCTTCTTAAGTCGGCAAGCTTCAAACTGACTGCGGCCTATGTTGGGCTTTTCAGCGTTTCCGTCGGCATTCTGGCGAGTTTGATATTTTTCTCCGCGACGTCCGAACTCGAGCACGAAATCCACACGCGCATTGCAGCAGATTCCGTCGCCCTTCGCGAAGAATATGCTCATGGCGGCACCGCACAATTGCTCCAGGCCATAGCGGAGCGGCAACGCGGGCGGCTTGTCGGCGGCCTCGATTATACGCTTTACGACGACAAGGGTCGGCTTCTGTTCGGCAAGTTGCCCGGCGTGCGCTGTGTAGAGGGCTGGATTATATTCACCGGTCCGCCTGACGGCGACGAAGCGCCGGGACAGATGGAAAAGTTGGCGGTGTTGGTATCGCCGCTGAAATCCGGTTACTGCCTTCTTGTCGGCGACGACATCGGCAAAGTCCGGAAGTTCGGCACTCTCATCCTGAACAGTTTCGGCTGGATTTTTCTGCTAACCGCGATGATGGCCGTGGCTGGTGGAATTTTCCTCAGTTCACGGTTTCTCAAGCGCATCGAAGCAATCAATCGTACGGCGGAAGCCATCATAGAAGGCGATATCCGGCGCCGAATCCCGCGTCGCGGCGCGCCGGATGATCTGGACAGGTTGGCTGCGACACTGAACCGGATGCTGGATCGCATGGCGGCCCTGATGGAAAGCCTGCGGCACGTCTCTAACGATGTCGCCCACGATCTGCGAACGCCTTTGGGGCGGCTGCGCAATTCGCTTGAAGAAGCGAGGCGCACGGCCACATCATCGGATGAATACCGCGCGGTTCTTGATCGCGCGGTGGTCGAAATCGACGGCATTCTCGAAACATTCAGCGCCATTTTGCGTATTGCGCAAATCGAGAGCGGCAGTCGCCGCAGTGGGTTTCAGCGCCTGTCACTGAGCGAGCTGATGACGGATGTGTGCGAAACCTTCGCGCCATTGATGGACGACGCGGGCAAGACGTTGCGAATCGATATTGAGCCCAATCTCTGGATACCGGGTGATCGCGAATTGCTTGTCCAGTCGTTGGTCAATCTCATGGAAAATGCGATTGCGCACACGCCGACAGGCGCTGTCGTGACGGCATCGCTCAAGCGCGGGTCGAGAGGTATTGAACTCGCCGTCGCCGACAATGGACCCGGCGTTGCCGAAGCGGAGTGTGAAAATATCTTCAAAAGATTCCATAGGCTCGAACGGAGCAGAACCGCGCCAGGCAATGGCCTGGGGCTTAGTATTGTCGCGGCGGTCGCCGAACTGCACGATGCGGCGCTGTCGGCCAGCGACAACAGACCAGGCTTGAAGATCGATATGATTTTTTCGCCCGCGTAGCGCGCGGCGCACGCACCTCCGCGAACAACATTGGGAATTTGTATAGTGGGATTGCGACGCAGTGTGAATAGTGGGCGTTGCTGAAACGCATTTCTGGGGCGCTTTCCCGTGCCGACAATCAATTCCGACAAAAAATACGAACTGCGGCAATGCCAGAGGGGTGTGCCCAATGTACTAATGATTTCAATAGCCAATAACGCATCGCGGCGAAGGGTTATCAGACTATGGGTCTATTTTTTAGGGCAGGGCCGATCCTGTCCCTTTTGGCGGCGCTCTATTCGTACACGGCAAGTCCCGCCCGGGCAGATGACCTCGATCTCGGCGTCTATAAGGGCAAAGTCGTATATCTCGATTTCTGGGCGTCGTGGTGCACGCCGTGCCGGGCATCCTTTCCGTGGATGAATGACGTTCAGCAAACCTACGGAAACAAGGGATTGGTCGTGATCGCCGTCAACGTCGATCATGATCGCAGCCTCGCGGACGAATTCCTGCGGGCGAACTATCCTCAATTTAAGATCGTCTACGACCCGGATGGCAAGATCGCGAACAAATACGATTTCAAGGATATGCCGACATCGTTCCTGATCGGACGGGACGGCAAAGTTCGTTACGTGCACAACGGATTCCTTCTCAAACAGGACGGGAAGTACATCGCGGACATCAACACTTTGCTCAACGAAAAGGCGCCCTGACGTGATCGGACAAAAATTCTTCAAGAAAGGCGCTTCAATTGTCGCCGCATGCGTGGCGGCCGCAATCTTTTGCGGCGGATGCGCCATCGAGCCCAAACCGTGGGAGAAAGACCTCATGGCGCGGCGCGAAATGCAGCTCGATCCTTATCCTCTGCAAACCGCAGCCGATGACCACATCTATTTCAGCAAGGAAGCATCCAGCGGTGGCCGTGGCTTTGCCGGTGGAGGCTGCGGTTGCAATTGAGGAGGAAAAAACGCGCCGGAAAGGTTCGCGAAAATCTCGCGATGTTTTCGGCAAGCCTACTGGCAGCGACCATCGCGCCTGCCGCCAACGAAGCGAAGGCCCAGTACAACGATTCCAGTTACAACAACGACATTTTCGGTCCCGGCATTGCATATTCCGAGATCGACAGCGCGTTGCTTGTCTATCAGGAACCCGGCGGCCGTGTACGGGCTATTGAACCGGCGACCGATCTGACGGCGCACGGAGCGGCCGGACAAGAACTCAACCTTGGACTTGTTTTCGATGCTGTTTCCGGCGCCACGCCGAACGGTGCCGTTCCTTCCGATAAGATCCAAACTTTCGTCACGCCGTTAAAGGCGCAGGGATCGACGGTAACGGTGACGAGCGCGTCCGGCGGCAGCACCGTCATCCACTTACCGCCGTCGCCCGGAGAGGTCGCGTCGGCGGCGCTGGGCAGACAGTATACGGTCGCGCCGAATGCTCTGCCCATGGACAGGGGCTTCCGCGACCATCGCATCGGTTTCAATTTCGGCATGTCCTTCCCGCTCGGCGGCATTTCGAATGTCGGTTTCGGCGGCGGCTATTCCATCGAGCGCGACTATCGTGCCATTACCGCAAACGCGCGGATTGCGCAGAATTTCAACAGCGACGACACCACCATCAGCCTTTCGCTAAACACCGAGCTTGATTCGTCGTTTCCATATGGAGGCGTTCCAACGCCGCTTACACCGATGATCCCGGACTGGAAAACGCCGTCTTCGCGCGGCAAGACGCAAGCCGGATTCGTTTTGGGCCTCACCGAAGTGATGACCAGGCGTTGGCTTATGCAGCTCGATTATTCCTTTGATTTGCAAAGTGGCTATCAGAACGATCCCTACCGCGTTATTTCGGTGGTCGACCCGGTAAGCGGCGAGCCGACAAGTTATTTGTATGAAAACCGTCCGAACAACCGGCAGAGTCAAAGTCTCTTCTGGGACAACAAACTCGATTTCGATCCGGCCGTTACGGATTTATCGCTGCGTTATTTCAAGGACTCTTGGGGCGTCACCTCGGAAACCGCCGAACTGTCGGAACGCATACGGCTGGCGCGTTGGGTTTATGTCGAACCGAGCGCACGCTGGTATCAGCAATCGGCGGCGAATTTCTTCGACAATTATCTTGTGAGCGGGCAACCTCTTCCGGCCTTTGCGTCGCCGGACCCACGGCTGGGCAAATTCACGGCGATCACGTATGGCGCAAAAGTCGGATTTAATCCGACAGGAAGAACCGAACTTTATCTGCGCGGCGGATATTATCAGCAGACCGGCGATGGTCATCCGGCCGACGCAATCGGACAGCTTAAACAGCAGAACCTGTTCGCGGGCACCAACGCGGCCTTCGTGTTTCTCGGCTACAATTGGGACTTCCATTAGTTGAAACAAATGGCAGCGCGCGCAGCAGAATCGCCGAACAATCTCGAACATTCGGGCACGGATTTTCTATTTTCTTTTCACGCTATGGCGACGCCATGCGAGGTACGGCTGGAAACGGATGACGCCGATTTGGCGAAGGCCGCGGGGCATGCGGTTGAATGGGAAGCGCGCCGCATCGAACAGAAATTCAGCCGCTACAAAAGCGATAGTGTCGTCGGGCTGATCAATGCCGCCGGTGGCAGGGAGATGGCGGTCGATGCCGAGACGGCCCATTTGCTCAATTTTGCTGCCAAGTGTTTTCAGGTGAGCAACGGTCTGTTCGATATCACTTCAGGCGTCTTGCGCCGGATTTGGCGATTCGACGGGTCAGACAATGTTCCCGCGAATGCTCAGATCAGATCGCTATGCCAGTTGATCGGTTGGCAAAAGGTAACCTGGAAGCCGCCAGCGATCAGGTTACCTCCTGGCATGGAAATCGATCTTGGCGGGTTGGCCAAGGAATATGCGGTAGACAAAGCGCTTGCCGCAATTTGCGAAATCACATCGTTGCCTGCACTCGTGAATTTTGGAGGGGACTTGCGTGTGTCCGGTCCCCGCGCGCACGGCAAGCGATGGAAAGTGGCGATAGAATCGGTCGATGCGAGCGGTCATGCCGCCGGACTTCTGGAACTCGTCGATGGCGCGCTCGCCACCAGCGGGGATTCTCGTCGTTTTCTGCTGAAAGACGGCGTCCGCTACGGCCATATCTTGAATCCGCGTACCGGCAGGCCGATTGAACACGCGCCGCGTTCGGTCACGGTGGCCGCAGCGACATGTGTCGAAGCCGGAATGATCGCCACGCTGGCGGTCCTGCAAGGCAAAGGTGCTGAAGCGTTCTTGAAGCGCGAAGGTGCGCGCGCCTGGTGTATCCGGTGATCTGATGCGTGGATATTTTCTTCGCGTTTTGATCGCGACGGTACTTGCTGGGCCTTGGTTGCTTGAACCGGTCCATGCAGCGTCCACTGTCCAGATCGATCATGTCAAGCTAAGCATTTCGCTCGAAGCGCCATCTAAATCCGAATCGACAGTGTGGGTTGCGATTCAGCAGGTGATTGCGCCGGGTTGGCATACCTATTGGCGCAATCCGGGCGATTCCGGTTTGGCGACTTCCGTTTCCTGGTTTTTGCCGAAAGGTGTGACGGCGGGAGTGCCGCAATGGCCAACGCCGCATCAGTTCATGACCGGCTCTATTGTCAATTACGGCTATGCGGATGAAGCCACATTGCTTGTCCCATTGACTGTCGCACGCAACGCCACGATCGGCGCTGCGCCGGCTCGGGTGCATCTGTTTCTGCTCGAATGCGCACAGATGTGCATTCCCGAGCAGACCACGCTCGACCTGGATTTAAGCAACGCATCCGGTTCGCACGCGATCTTTGCAGAGGCGCGCGCTGCGTTGCCGCGAGTCTTTGGCGGTTCCGCCCATATTGCGACTGGCGCGAACATATTGACGTTGACACTGGTCGGTCCCGTTCTGACAGGGATCAAGGCAGAAGCAGCGCACTTCTATCCGGCCACGATACAAACGGTGGATTGCGACGTTTCGCCGAGTACTCATATCAATGGCGATACATTGATTTGGAAAGCGGCGCGGCCTTTACACGCCAAGCCGGTCAGCAAATTCGAGGGCGTGCTGGATGTTCCCGGTGTTGGTGCGTTTGCCATATCCGCCACACCGACAGCCGCTCCTGTTGCACCAATTTCACGCTCTGATGATTTGACGTTGGCCGAAGCCGTTGTTCTGGCCTTTCTTGGTGGGTTGATCCTCAATTTGATGCCGTGCGTTCTGCCGATCCTGTCGATGAAGGCACTAGCGTTGGCACAGTCGGGAGGAAATTCGCGGGTTTTGCGCCGCGATGGTGCGTTTTATTTTGCTGGCGTGCTGGCGACGTTTACCGCCATCGCGATTTTGCTTCTTCTTCTCAAGGCCGGTGGTGCCGTGCTTGGCTGGGGATTCCAGCTTCAATCGCCGTTGGTCGTGTTCGCGATGGCAATGCTGATGACGGCAATCGGGTTGAATCTGCTGGGCGTCTTCGAGGTTCCGCCGAGTTTGGCTGGAATTGGCAATGACTTCACGCGCGCCAAAGGCGGGCAGGGCGCATTCTTCACGGGAATGCTCGCAGTACTGGTTGCAAGTCCCTGCACGGCGCCATTCATGGGTACAGCGCTAGGCTATGCGTTCACGCAATCAACCGCTTTCGCGGTTGTCGTCTTACTAGCTTTAGGAGCCGGCTTCGCACTTCCTATTAGCGCGCTCGCTTTGATGCCAGCCCTGGTGCGTCTGGTGCCAAAACCAGGCCCGTGGATGGTTCGGTTCAAGGAGTTTCTGGCATTTCCGATGTTTGCGACCGCCATCTGGCTCATCTGGGTGTTGAGCAAGCAGGTCGGTTCGGGGGGCCTCGTGGTTGCGCTCTCGGCAGGATTAGGCCTCGTCTTCCTGCTATGGCTGCTGCCGCTTTTGATTCCGTGGCCTCGACGAATTGCCGGTGTTGCGGGGCTGGCTGCGTTGATCGCGTTGAGCTTGCGTATTCAAATTGCCCCTGAGCCCGATCGCTGGGCACCGTGGTCAACCGGGGCTGTGATGGACGCGCGCCGCGCCGGAAAGCCGGTGTTGGTGGATTTGTCGGCGGCTTGGTGCGTGACCTGCCTGGTCAACGAACGTGTCGCATTGGGGGATACTGCAGTTGTGACCCGCTTACAGCATGACGGCGTTGTGACATTGAAAGGCGACTGGACGAACGGCAATCCCGCGATCACCATCGAGCTGGGTCGATACGGCCGGAGCGGCGTTCCGTTGTACTTATTATATCCGCCGGACTTGCGAGCACGGGCAATTGCACTTCCTCAGCTACTCACACCATCGCTGGTCCTGAGCGCCCTGGAAAAGATGGAGGCTGCCCGGCGAGCCCTCTGACCAATCGATGGCTTGCTTATGCCTTGAACGACTTGGAATTCAGCTGCGTTGGGGGAGCATTCTGGCAAGCACGCTGTCTCTTAGAACATATCGATGCAGCAGCGCGGCGGAAGCGTGCAGTCCGGCGACAACAAGCAACGTCGTGGCAAACAGATCATGCAGATGTTGCACAGTATGGCGCAATTGAGCTGTAGAGAAAGCCCACGATGGCAGCGTCAGCATTCCAAAATAGCTGTCGCCTCGCAGGCTCATCAACGCCAGACCCAGTATAATTGTTGCGATGATGAGGCCATAAAGTCCCCAATGCGTCACTTGTGCGAGCAATCCCAGAATTCCGCCTTCTGCTCTAGGCAGTTGTTTTCCTCTCGTAACACGCCAAGCGATGCGCGCAATCAACAGCAGAGCGAGGAAAATCCCGAATGTTATGTGGATCGATCGCGCGTCAACGCGCGGCATCCCCCGTGGCCACATATCGATAGTTTTGGCTCCAACCCATTGTCCTACAACAAGAGCGGCTGTCAGCCAGTGAAACCAAATCGTCACGGAGTCATAATGTGTTGAGGACCGAGAAACGGGCTTCATCGAATATCTCTCAGCCTATCGGAAGTGGTACGTGGCTGCCGCGCAGAGCCAATTGCGTTTTGATCATGAGGCAAGTTAGCCCAGCTTACATGAATGGCGACTAAACGCAGATGCGTTGTACGTTGAGATTTGCCAATGTTGGACGGAGTCAGTCAGGCGGCGGAAGTTGAAAGTGATCGCCCATTCGCAATGTGAACGCCCGTTTATGACGACGCCCAATCAGTCTCTCTCACGGGACAGACGCTGCGATCCCAAGATTAGCCGTCGCCAAGGGCGTGCGGCGCTTACTATACGAGAAATCAATGTAGGCCACACCGCGCGTTAAGGTGCGGTCGTTAAGCTCGCGCCGTGTTTCACAGAGGGAAAACCCATGCAAATCGCACCTGTTACCTCCGCAGCGTCTGCCATATCCGCGCGCGTTCCGGAGACGCAAGAAAAGCCCTGTCCGGACCGTGACGGCGACGCCGACGCCGACGACAAAGCTTCCGTAGCCGCAACATCTGCAGCGGCAGCTACTCCTCCGCCCGGCATGGGCAAGTCCGTTATCACCAGCGCCTAATTTCATTTCGGCTTTGCGTGTCGAGCGGTCTCCACGTTATCTCGTGGCGTGGGGACCGCTCGCGGTGGAATCTCCCGGAATGCCGCGCCGTCAAAACGGCTATTTCACCGGATTAGCGTAAACGTATCGGTTCCGTCGCGAT
This sequence comes from Rhizomicrobium sp., assembly GCA_036510185.1. Lineage (GTDB taxonomy): Bacteria > Pseudomonadota > Alphaproteobacteria > Micropepsales > Micropepsaceae > Rhizomicrobium. The sequence continues at coordinate 10,158 of DATCEI010000055.1, forward strand.
CTTTTATGTTGAACATGATCGGTGTTCCGTCCTTGTCCATCCAAACTTCGTATTGCTCGGCCGGACCTGCCGTTTCGATGTGATACTGCCGCACCTGTTTGGTGGCGCCGTCAATTGTGATTGCCGTTTCTTCGCCACCGCTCGCATGCATTTTCGAGATGAGACCGGTATCCGGCATAAGGATCGTATCGCCGCCTTCGGCGGCCGCAAACCACGGGTTCGCCGATCGAATTGTCGCCGGTGCCGTAACTTTGCCGCTTGGAGACGTAACGATGAAATGATCGGCTTCCGCCCAGCCGTTCACTTCCGTTGGCTTGCCGTTTTCGGTTGTGACCCCGTGAAAGGAAATCAGACGGCCGCCGACCAAGCGTTCGATCCGGGATACGTCTTGTTTGTAAAGAACTACACCCAGAAGCGAGATTCTGATATGGGCCTCCGTGATAACAGTCGTTGCATCGCCGTTCTTTTCGATGACGTTATTATAAACGCCGATCGAGCCATAAAGGGAATCGTGGATCTGGTAACTACATCGCTGTTCCGATCCGGTAGCGGGGGAAACGGCTGCGCCGATTGCACAAAACGCCAGAACCCAGGAAAGCGCTGGGTTGATCCAGCGGATGGCGGCAGTTGCGCTCATATTAGCAACATTTTCGTGCATCGTCGTTCTTCTAACCTCCCGTCAATTTCTGGCTCATGTCCCACATCCGTGTCTGCATGTGTCTGTCGTACGATGCCGGACTGGACGCTATGGGGACGAATTTCTCAAAATACTTTCCCGATATGCCCGCAAGGTCCGGGGAGCAGGCGAGAAAAATCGAAGAAAGAGCCCCTTTCTCCGGCGTGAGAATAAAACGCATCGCCGTGCTCCAGAACGGCTTGAGCAGCCGCCACGCACCCGTAGCATTTTGAATAGAGACAATGTTGGTAGCCACGTATCCGGGATGCACGGCATTGACCGTGACATGCGTGTGTTGAATGCGTCTGGCAAGCTCATATACCGTTAGCAGGTTCGCGAGCTTTGCATTTGCGTAGGCGCGCATTCCAACGCCGCGTCCATAGCGCCGCCGCATCTGTATATCGGCGAAATCAATTCTTCCTTGCTCATGCGCATCCGAATTGACGTTGATGATTCGTGCATCTCTTGTTGCCTTCAATTTATCGAGAAGAAGGTTCGTCAAGAGGAAGGGTGCCAGATGATTGATTGCTAGCGTCATTTCAATGCCATCAACGCTTTCTTCGCGTTTCGGAAACATCGCACCGGCGTTGTTTATCAACACATGCAGCTGCCCGTACTTGCCGTTGAATTCATTCGCTACCGCTCGGACTTGCTTCTGAGATGAAAGATCGGCGATCAACAAATCGATTGGGCTTCTTTGCGTCAGCGTTTGTATTTCGCGGATAACGTCTTCACTTTTCTGCCGGTTTCTGCAGATCAGGATGACCGCGGCATTCCTCCTTACCAGCTCAGATGCGATGGCTTTCCCGATTCCCGAAGTCGCACCCGTTACGATGCAGACTTTCGAACTCATGTCATTCATAGTGCCCATCGGTTACTCCGTTGGGGGCGTCTTATATCAAGGATCGGGGATAAACGCGGTTCACCTGACGAAAGGCCGCGCGGAAATAATTGTCATTCGTCATTTCGTTCTCCGGCACGCTTATCATAGCAAGGGATGTCCAGGGTGCGGCGGGATAAAGATGATGCGTGAGATGCAGATGCTGATTTGCCACAAGGAATCCGAGTGCTCGCGGCAAATAGTAATTGCGAGCCCGTTCCGGCTCGTCGAGCGCAACATCGTGATGCGCGACATTGTCTGCAATCGAATGCCAAAGGCCCCGCAGATACATCGTGGCCAAAAGCATCGGCCACCACGCGCCGTATACAAAGGCACTCGCGCCATACAATGCCAAGGTCATTGCGAATGCACGCCGCGTGCGTCGGCGCTTGGCCGGATTTGTTACCAGAGACACGAATAAGCGTCGCACGTCCATATCGCCATCTTCGTTCAGCGGGATTTTTTGTTCCATCAGACGGGTCCCGACTGACACCGGGACAAACGCGATCAGCGGCGAAAACAGTATGCCCAAATAGACGCCGCCAAAAAGACGTCCCCAATATTGCAGCCACGCAAACGCGTAGGAACCGTGGCCGTCATACACATCGGGCCGGTCATAACTGTGTCGGGAATAGCGATGATGGACCAGATGGCTGAACCTGGTGGCGTCGAAGGGCACACCGAGCGTGACAGACAGCAGCCGCGCACAGAATTCGTCAGCGCGACGATTGGGAAGCAGATGGGAATGTATGGCTTCGTGAATCAGCCCCCAATGAAGCGGCTGCAGCAACATGATCGGCAACAGAAGCCATGCGGCTCGCAAGCCGTAGACGTTCAACACGTATGGCAAACCGAACAACTGAAACAGTGTGCCGCAGAGCACGACACAAATGAGAAAGAGATTGAGAGGCATGGCGACCGCCCGGCGGCCCGTCATCATGCGAATATTTGAATTGGTGGAAGGCGATTTCATTTCGTAAATGTCGGGGCAGGCAAACTCATTGTGATGCATGCGTTCCTCTGGGGGCGGCCACGTTTGGATTATTGGGCTGCTCCGGAGCGCGACGGTCAGATGAGGGCCTCCGGTTGCCCGGGTCCGCATTCTGTCTTCAATGTACTATGCAGCGCTCCGCAACATGTGGGCGACGCTATAGTAGGAACTGGATGTTTGGCAGGGAGTTCGGCGCCACATTAGAAATGTTTAATGGTGCACCATACGACGGCAAAGCTGCGAATCGTGCGTTTTTTTCGAGCTCACGAAGATCTATACGAAAACTCAATCTTCAAATTGGGAAAATGCTTTATGGCTGGCGGTGGTGATGTTGAACACGCGGTCAGATCGGCGGACAGTGCGTGACATCGCCGTGCGATAGCTATGCTGGTTGTTTTCTCAGTTCGTAATGAAAGATTTTATTCGTTCCGAGTAATCTTCATGCTGTCCACGCCGGCAACGAGAATCTGCGTGCGACGGCGGCGCTCGCCGTCTGCCAAGGATTGAAATGTAATGGCGACCGTGAGGGGCTTCCCTCTCCTATTTCTAGGAATTTGGCTTACCGCCTGCTCTACCGCAGGTGATGATCGTGCAGCCAATGACCCCTATGAAGCGACGAATCGTCAGGTCTTCGCATTCGACGCCAAACTTGACCGCAACATCCTGCTTCCAACTGCGGCTTTCTACACCCAGGTCATACCCGGGCCGGTGCGAGATTCACTCCACAATTTTCTGGCAAACATCGATCTCCCGGTTACCTTCGCAAACGACATATTGCAGGGTGAAACAAAACGTGGCGCACAGACCGTCGGACGCTTTGTGATCAACTCGACAGTCGGCGTCGGCGGTCTTGCAGATGTAGCAGCGAAGCTGGGCGTTCCCGCCCACACCGAAGATTTCGGGCAAACTCTGGCGGTTTGGGGCATTCCCGAAGGGCCTTATATCGTTCTGCCCTTTCTTGGACCGGACCCGCCGCGCGATGCCGCTGGCCAAGTTGTGGATATTTTCTTCGATCCGACGACGTATCTCCGCTACAAACAGCACATCTGGTGGTCGGCCGGACGTGTATCCGTCAGCGTGATCGACCGTCGGGCACGAAACGCAGCGATTATTCAAAGTATCGAACGCGGATCGGTTGATTACTATGCCTCCGTCCGCAGCCTCTACCGGCAACATCGGCAGAACGAGATAAACAACGGTAAGACGAACACAAATGATCTGCCGAACTTCTGACATGCGAAAGCGTTGCCTCGCCGTGACCTTGCCCCAACGAACTCAAAGCATTCGACCAAGAGAGGAGAATTCAACGATGCATCTCTCCGAAATGACTGGCGGTCGCATTCGCGGTACGTTTTTTCTGGGTCTGCTTGCGGTAGCGTTTGCGCTCGCAATACCTCAAGCACGCGCTGCGTCGCCGGCGGAGAATTTTGTCTCCGTCAATGTCCAGAAAGGCCTCGCGCTGCTATACAATCATGGTCTGACACAGGCCGACAAGCAGGCGCAATTCCGCGATTTCCTTACCTCGCTAACCGACATGCGCCGCATCGCGCTGTTCACGCTCGGGCCCGCACGGCGCACGGCTTCGCCCACCGATATCAATGAGTTTGTCGATGCGTTTCATGAATTCGCGGTAGCGGTCTATGAATCGCGTTTGTCGCTCTATTCGGGACAGACGTTAAGAGTGATGAATTCCACCGCGCGCGCGCCGGGCGACTACATCGTTTCAACGAGGATTATCGACCCCAATGCGCAAAACGCGCAGCAACCGCTGCAGGTCGATTTCCGCGTCGAAGACGAAAATGGAAAATTCGTTGTCATCGATGTGAGTGTGTTAGGTATCTGGCTCGCTATCGAGGAACGCGATCAATTCACCGCGTTTCTCGATCAGAACAGCGACAGCGTTCCGGCATTGGCCTCGCATCTTCGGCAATTGACGCAGCAAATGCACAATGGCGGCGCACCATCATCACAGCCGGACTGATCATCCACTGTTTGTACGTGATGCAATGGGGTTGATCGCTCTGAGTTCAACTGTACTGCGGTAGCGCTTCGTCGCGTACAAAATCGCATTCAATTGCGGCCTTTCGGGGCGACGAAGGCAAGCCCGTGACCGAATTGCGACGGCTCGCAAAATAGCCCGTGATAATTGATACGGCTCACGGATGAACGGATGTCACTCCTGATTTCGTTCCACCGATTCTTCTTGGGCCACGCTGCTCACCAGACTGCACACCCGCTTTCGGACATTCGGCTCCGCGATCTGCATGAAGGCGCGAATGAGGCGCGCGCCTTCGTTGCTGGAAACGAATTCCATCACGAGCCGGGCGCTCTCCTCTTCGGGGCGCCTCCGCGCTGCGTTCGGGAGCCCCGTCTCCATGCCTTCATAGAAGTACGCGATTTCCACGCCTAGAATCCTCGCGATCATGGGCAGAAGCCCCGCGCTGATCCGATTGCGGCCACTTTCGTATTTCTGAATCTGCTGAAATGTGAGCCCCAAAGGTTTGCCAAGACTTCCCTGACTCATATCGAGACGCAAGCGCCGATTGCGAACGCGGTTTCCCACGTGAATATCGAAGGGGTGTAGTCCCTTTCGTTGTCGGCAGTTCTCCTGATTCACGGGCGGACCTCAATGACCAGACGCTACGCCGTCCCCATGAGCGCTCCACCGCTACGAGTGTGTGAAATCGCGTCCAACTGACCCCACCACGAAGCCGCTTATCTTGTTGATCTTGTTGCAAACAATAAAAATTTCGTGATCGCATTTCTCGTCCGACCGTGACCCCTGCGGATTCGGTGATTGCGCAATGAATGCAACGCGTTATATCCCATAAGGGGGGGCACCGTTGGACGCGATTTCACAGTTCTGAGTGGTGTATTCATCGCGCTTGTCGGTGTGGCCTTTTGGGTTTGGCCGGTCTTGTGAGGCACAACGCACCTCAATGACGCCCATGCCGTTGATCCGCCATGCAACACGGATCGCGAGACATTCCCGCGTGAACTTGTCGATCAGCGTCATCAGCCGGACTTTCCGGCGGTCATGGGTCTGAGCTTCGACGAAGTCGTACGACCAGACGTAATTGCACCGCTCCGGTCTCAGCCGGACGCAGTTGCCGTCGCCCAGCCACAGCCTTCCTCGTGGTCTTTGTTTCTTCGGTACTTTCAGCCCCTCACGGCGCCAGATGCGCTGCACGCGATCAACGCCAACACACCAAGCTCGCTGATATAGGCGCGATCCGCTCCCGAAAGCTGTCACTTTGCTACTACGACGTGCTCTCCTACTGAACGAGGTTGGTCGAGTCGCGACTTGTGAACGCGCACCGTCAGTTCCCGCTGCTCTTTGCGAGATCGCTCCTAAGTTTTCTCACATCTGCCGCGTCGAGTTGGCTTGCTTGATTGCCCCAGGAATTGCGGATGTAGGTGGCAACGTCGGCGATCTGCTGGTCATTGAGCTTCCAAGCGAACGCGGGCATGGCGAGCGGAGTCGGCTTGTCGGTCGTTGCAAGCGAATGCGACCCTTGCAAAATGATGTGCAATACTGTCGTGGCATCGCGGCTCTGCACCGCCGTACCGCCGGCAAGCGGCGGGAAGAACCGAGGCTGACCTCTGCCCTGCGACAAGTGACAGGCCGAACAGGCGTCTACGAAGATCGCCTCTCCCGCGCGCATCGCAGCAGGATCGGGCGCGGATGGTTGCCTCACCGGCGCGGAGGGCGGCAAGTCTTTCAGATATGCCGCTATCGCCGCGCGATCTGGATCCTCCATCCGGCTGGTCGAAAGTCCAATCACTTCCTGCATGGAGCCAGATGCCGTCGCGCGCGCATTGCGCCCGCTCTTGAGATATTCCTCGATGTCGGCGGCGGTCCAGCTCGCCAAGCCGGCGCGCGGCTCGCCCGACAGGTCGGCGGCGAACCAGCTGTCGATCACGTTGCCCGATAGCGCGCGGTCATTCTCATCGGCCATAAGGAAGTTCTTGGGCGTGTGACAGCCACCGCAATGGCCGGGACCGGTGACGATATAGGCTCCGCGATTCCATTCGGCGGACTTTGTCGGATCGGGCTTGTACGCACCTTCGCTGAAATAGAGCGCGTTCCAGATCGCCATCAGCCCGCGAATGTTCAGCGGGAACGGCAATTTGTTGGGCGGCGCCTCGGCATGCACCGCCGGAATCGTCCGCAAATAGGCATAGATCGCGTCATCGTCGACCCGTGTCATATGTGTGAAGTAGGGATAAGGAAATGCCGGGTAGAGATGCGAGTCGTTCGCCGCGATGCCCTTGTGCATGGCGCGGTAGAACTGATCGGCGCTCCAATTTCCGATGCCGGTCTCGCGATCAGGCGTAATGTTGGCCGAATAGATGATGCCGAAGCCGGAATTAAGGCCGCGTCCGCCTGCATAGGCAGCGCCGTCCTTACTGGTATGGCACGAGGCGCAGTCGCCGAGGATCGCGAGGTACTTGCCGCGCACGCCAAGCTCGCTGGGTGGCGGAGCGCCTTGCTGGGCCTGCGTCAGAGTCGGCGCCGCCAAAGTCGCCAACGCCACGACGGACAACAACCCCGCAATCGCAATCCCTCGCTTCATGTGTGCACCAGCGGGCCGGGGGATTTCTGGTAGCGATTTAGAAAAGCATCGGCCGACCAGTAGGCAAGCGCCGCCAGCGTTCCCGTCGGGTTGTAGCCTGCGTTCTGGGGGTAGGCCGACGCTCCCTGAACGAACAAGTTCGAAACATCCCAGCTTTGCAGGTAACGGTTGACGGCACTCGTCCTGGGATTGTCGCCCATGATCGCCCCGCCGGTGTTGTGCGTCGTCTGATACGGCACAATGGAATAAGATCCGGAGCGCTTCTTGACGTGCATCTCGCGCGCATCCATGCGCTTGGCAATGTCCGTGGCACGATCCGTCAGATAGTCCGACATCCTGTGTTCATTGTCGGTGAAGTCGAATGTCATTCGCAGCAAGGGCCGCCCGTAGGCGTCCGTGTAGGTCGGGTCGAGGTCGAGGTAGTTACCCCGATGGCTCATGACCGCGCCATGCGTGGCGATGGAGACCGTCTTCAGGTAGTTCGCAGCGATGGACTTCTTCCAGCCGGAGCCCCAGGCCGGAACGCCGTCCGGGGTGGGATGTGTTTCAATCGGCCGCGCACCGGTGTTGACGACACCGATATAGCCACCCCCAATGAAACCCAAACCTGAGTGATCGAAATTGTCGCCGTTGAAATCATCGATAATCATGCCTAGCGCGCCGGCGCCGATGAAGGGATTGATGATCTTGTCGTCGTAAAAAACGTTCACCGACGAAGTGATCTGGTAGGCGTAGTTCTTTCCAATTACGCCCGTGCCGGTTCTCGGGTCGTAAGGCTTGCCGATGCCTGAGGTCAGAAGCAGCCGCACGTTGTGCAGTATGTACGCGGTGAGCATCACGGTTTCTGCGCCTTGGAATTGCGTCTGGCCCTTTTCATCGACATAGGTCACGCCCGTCGCGCGCGTCTTGCTGGAATCAAGTTCGATGTTCGTCACTTCGCAATTGGTCAGAAGCGTGAAGTTCGGCCGCCGCATCAGGATCGGCAAGATTGTCGTCTGCGGACTCGCCTTCGAATAATTGCCGCAACCAAACTTCTCGCAGAAACCGCAATAGGTGCACTCACCGAGCTGGGCGCCCAGGGGATTGGTATAGGCGCGCGACATGTTCGCGGCGGGATGGACGAACGGGTGATAGCCGGCCTCCGCAGCCGCCTTGGCGAACAGCGTCGGACCGTAGGTCATGTCGAGCGGGGGGTTGGGATACTCACGCGAGCGCCAGCCTTCGAACGGATTTCCGCTCGGCTGGATCTTCCCGTTCAAATTTCCGGCCTTGCCGGAAATGCCGCAGAGATACTCGAAGGTGTCGTAGTGTGGTTCGAGTTCATCGTAGGTGACGGGGAAATCCTGAACCGTCATGTTTTCGGGAATTGCGGACTTTCCATAGCGCGCGAGATTGTGGCTGCGCACGGAGAAGTCCTTCGGAAGATACCGCCAGACCTGTCCGTTCCAATGGACGCCGGCTCCCCCGACGCCCGTGCCGGGCAGGAACGATCCCAACCGGCGCATCGGTAGTGCGACCTCGCTGGCGTTGTTTCGAAATGTGAGCGTGTCGTGAGCGACGTTTTCGAACTGATGATGGCGCCACATATAGCGCAGTTCGTCCTGATCGAACGTCGTGGCGAATGTGTTGGGCGTATCGCGCCAGCCGCCACGCTCGATGGCGAGCACGTTCAGCCCAGCCGCTGTGAGCCGTTCCGCCATGATGGCGCCTGTCCATCCGAAACCGACTAGGACGACGTCGGGTTTTGCCACGCTCAGCTCCGCGTCCAATCGGGACGGCCGTTCAAGGAAACGGGCGGCAGTGGATAGGCTTGTCCATGTTGTGTAACGAAAGGCTTGTTGTTGTAGCGCGCGCCCGGAAAGCCGATCAACTTCCAACCGGCCATGTCACGGTTGCCGCCATAGAGCGGATCGGCGAAGAAGCCTTCCATCGTGTTCTGCAGTAGCAGCGTGAAGAACGCTTTCGAATCGATGCCGCCTTTCAGTTTCGCACCACCGGATTCGAGCGATTTCAGAATCTCGTCTTGGCGTTCAGCCGCCAGGCGCGCGAAATCGCCTTCATGCGCATCGTTTGCATAGCGATTCACCTCCATGATCGCCGAGCGATAGACATCGGCCGGCTTTGGCATTTGCCAGCCCTGCGTCGCCTCGCCGCTCGGAGATGGGCCTTTGAGATAGAAATGATCGCCTTGGCCGTAAGGTCCGGCGAGCTGCCGGTCGATGAACACGGCAACGCCACATTCCAACGCGCCGGGACCAAGCTCGTCCTTCGGAATAAGTCTGGAGACAGCGGTCTCGACAAACAACGCCTCGGTCGGCGTGAAGAACAGATAACCTTGTAAAGGATCGGCGGAGGCGGGCCGATCGGCCTGACTGGTCGCAATCGTAGGATACGCCGTAAACGTCTGTGCTTGAGCGCCACGCAGCACCAAAAAGCCCGATGAAATCGCGGTACCGGACGCCAAAATACTGCGGCGCGTAAGACGGTCTAATGGCATGGAAGCCCCCGCGTTCGAATCTCAACGAACTAGCGATCTATCGGTTCCAAGATTCTCGAATCGCTCGCTGCAAGCTGAACGATGGCCGATCAAAGCTGACTATCCTCGGGTCTCAATGTCTTGCGATGACGCGTGCAGGCCGCGTGCATCTAGCGACGAGGCGCCTCTCAAGACTGTGAAATCGCGCGCAATATTGACCCCACCCAAAAAGCCTAGCAGCGCATTGATATTGCAATGAATCCTGAAGAATTGCCGCGTCGAGTTTCGCATCCAACCATGACCCCGTCCCAGTTGCAGATTTTCTAACAATATCCATGAGATACCAGAACATTGAGAGGGATCACGGTTGGACGCGATTTCCCAGTCTCGGCGCGGCAATGTCCGCAAATGGGTTGTAGAACCCATATTCGTGTGATCCGCGATAGGTTTGCAACCTGTCGTCCTCTATAGTCGTTACCCGACGGGCGAGAGAAAGACCATGAATGCAACCGCGTATGCTTGCACTGAAAAGCGCTGTCCCTTCTCACGTTCTTGAACAACCCGATGTTGCGATCCGCGCGGAGCACCTGTTCCGCGAGCGCAAGGACATCGGCCGTCTTCTGAACATCTTCGGCAACACGGGAATAGCGCGGCGTTATTCCTGCGTGCCGATCGATTGGTATGCCGAGCAGCACGGTTGGATCGAGCGCACCAAACTCTATGTCGGCAACGCGGTCGACCTGCTGGAGAAGGTTGCGCTGTCGCTGCTCGCCGAAGCGGGCCTCGCCACCGACGATATCGACACGATCGTCGTGTCCTCGACGACTGGTATCGCGACGCCGAGCCTGGATGCGCTGATGGTCGAGCGGTTGCAGCTGCGCCGCGACATCCAGCGCCTGCCGATCTTTGGGCTTGGTT
>DATCEI010000056.1:0-4634 GCA_036510185.1 Rhizomicrobium sp.
GCTGTGCGGTTTGAGATGGGCAGTAGGGATTTGCGCCCGCGACGAAACAGACCGTCAGCAAGGTCAGTGCGTCCATAGGGGCAGCAATCGGCCAAGAATCGAGGAGGACGAAACGACGCCGAAATACCGTCCATCGAACGACGCCTTAACATTTTTCATCAAAAGAAAAACTTCGTCGGCGCGCAAAACATGGCAACCTTCCCACGCTGGAAGCGCCCGCCCAACGCCATCGGTGGAAAGGCGTGTCGCGGCGATTTTGCCGTCGATGGAGATGGTGTTTTGCCAAGCGCAAACATGCTCTCCCATTACAGCAGCGATACGTTTCACCATCGGCACATGCAACGGCAGATAGTGACGTTCCGATGCGAAATGCTGCACCCAATCGGGCGGCCAGACCAGCACCAGATCGCCGCGTTGAGCGTGAGCTGCATGCATCACACGATAAAGTCCGATGGGCGCGCTCGCGGTGACATTCCATACCAACACCGCGCTTCGTGGATCGTGTGACGCGCCGAACAGCGCAAGGATTGCGGCGAAGCCCAATCCCGCCGCGCCCGCTCGGACATGCATTTGTGCAAACAATCCCGTCACGCCATCAGGTCCGGCGTTGGCTTTCGGACCATGCGTCGAGATCGCGGATATGATAGCGGATTGGACGGCCGTGGCTGCGAAAGGGCGGCCCGCCACCTTTTCTGCGCATCCGTTCCAACGTGCGTTCGGAGGTGTTGGTATAGACGGCGGCTTCGGCCGTGGTCAGAAACGGACTCTCTTTGCGTGAAGCAATGGCGGCCCGCCTTGTATCGGCGGACGTTTGATCGATCTGCATAAGCGTTCCTTGTGATTTGTGGTTTCATGCGGCGATGGACGACACACAACAAGTCCCCGCATCGCCACATTGAGCAACCGCAAATTGCAAAGGCAGCGGCAGATTATGACGTATACTGATTATGCCGGTCGGTTAACACATCGAAAACTCCCGCGCTTGCGCACGGGAGCTTCGATGCGGGCGGATCAATCCCGGGGGTTCCAGATTATAGCCAATGTGTCATCATTGGTCTGGCCCGCGAGACGCCCAAGATTTGCGTACAATTTCTTGGGGCCGAAGGACGGATCGGCAAGGCTAAGGCTCACATACTCATTGCCGGTGGACTCGCTTTTCCGCGTCCAGCCCGCGCCTACGTCCGCGCCCTGGCTGGTGACCCGGTAGTCGGGTTGATTGTCCGCTTTCTTGTCCGGGTTCGGCAGGATGCTGATGTCGGCGCGGAATGCGAGCGTCTTGATGTGGCCCTTGAAGCCGTTTCCTTGCCGCGTGACTTGACCGATGGATGCCATGTTCGTCTCCGTTTGATGTTCGCGTGAGACCATTCTCTCGCGATGGCGAACCGTTCATGGGGCCGCTCCGGCTCGCGAACCCTCTTGGGGCGCAGCGCCAGCGGAGCACCCGAGCGACCAACAATTTTGGTTTCCGCGAGGAGCGCGTGAAACGCGCGGGGAAAATTGTTGGACGCGACGGTTTTGCGGAAAGCCGGATGGTCCCATAGGTTCAAGCCCATGAGCGAGGGAATGGACTCAAGCGTCAGCGGAGCCGACGGCTAGCGATCGATCACGCCGTCAGGAAACACGACAGGCACTCCACGCTTGCACGCGGACCCATGCCGGAAACCGAACTCAAAGGGGCCTGAACGAAGGGGGACAGGCGGCGGGAGCGCCGCCGCCTGCGAGAAGATTCACACCCGTGCGAGCGCCTTTGCCGCTGATTTCGCGGCATCGGCAAGCCCGGATGCGCCCTTGCTATAGGACACGAACGGGAACCGCATCCAACCCGGAAGCCAACGCTCGACCTTCGCTCGCGCGTTTTCGCCCGTGAGGAAATCGCGGATGATACGCTTCTGCGTTTTCACTTTCTCGCCCGCGTTGGACTTGGCGACGGCTTTGCCCGCGATGTCGGCCAGCATCGCGTTGACCGCCGTGCGATCCCGCGACAGATCGAAAAACACCTCGTCCGGTTGCCAGATTTCGGACGCGTTGGCCTTCAAATGAAGGCCCGCCGCTTCGACTGTTTCGTCGCCTGCCTTCAAGGTGAGTGCCATCGCGAAGGCTGCGATGCGCATCACGTCGGCGTCGGAGAGCGTGAGCATGCGGACGACAAAGGCGAGCTTCGATCAAGGTCGCGAACGACGACGCCATCCGCGTTATTTGACGCTGCAATGGCGCGTTCTTCGCCTCCGCCGGAAAATTGAACGGCTCCGTGCCGAAGGCGCGGATCAGGCCAAGATCGATGCCGCGATGGCAAAGATCAAAGCCGTTAATAAGGAGAGGCGGAAAGTGCCTTCCGTCGATCCCATGGATCCCAACTTCAAAAGGCTCCGTTATTGCCGTTACGCCGATGACTTCCTCATCGGCATCATCGGCAGCAAACGAGAAGCACATGAGATCATGGCCTCCGTCGAGCGATTCTTGACGGAGGTATTGAAGCTCACGGTGTCGCCCGAGAAAAGTGGAGTCCACGCCGCTTCAACGGGAGTGATCTTCCTCGGGTATCGCATATCGACATACACATCCTATGGGGCTGGACGAAAATCCAACCGTAAGGGTCCGGCTGGGCGGACATGGCGCGTTGTGCGCCGGCCAACCAGCGGGAATGTCAGTCTGCGTGTACCACGGAATAAGGTCACCGAGTTCTGCAAACGACACGGCTATGGCATTCTCGCCAAGAAGAATGGCCGTCATCGCCCGCAGTTCCGTGATTCCAGCGATTGGGAAACCGTCACCGCCTATAACTCAGAGTTCCGTGGTTTTGCCAACTACTACTCCTTTGCCGACGACGTCAAAAACGCCTTGGGACTGTTGGAGCTTGTTGTAATCCGCAGTCTGGAAAAGACGCTTGCGATGCGGCATCGGACGACGAGAGCAAGAACACGGCGGCGACTGAAGAAGGGCACGGACTATGAAATCAACTTCATTGTCCATGGCGAACCCCGCAGCCTCAAGCTGTGGTTGCTGAAGCATCTGACCCAAACCTTCTGGACGAGTCCCATTGTGGACAATGTCACTAGGGGTGCGTGGTGGGCTCAACGCCCAAATGACCTGATCGACCGCCTGAGCGCCCGTGAATGCGAAGCGTGCGGCGACACCTCCGGTCCATTTGAGATGCATCACTTCCGCCGCTTTCGGGACCAGCGAGGTGGACTGGCGGCGGTCCGGAAACGGTCGGGCTGGCGGCGCAAGACTATTGTCCTGTGCCCGTCATGTCGCCTCACCGCAACCTCCGGTCGAGAGAAAACGCATGCGGAGAGCCGTGTGCATTGAAAGGTGCACGCACGGTTCGGAGGGAGGCGTAGGGGTATCCTCTTGGAGGTATCCCGCGCCTACCCTACCGAAACCGGCACAGCCGGGCTCGGTCTACGAGGGCCTGGCGCGCGGGCGAAGCCCGCGGGGCCGCCCAAACGCCCTTTTTAGGAACGCGATTTCCGGCGCGTGGGCCGCATGAGGTCCATGTGACTCACGCCGAGAGCCTGTGCGACTTCGTAAACGGTGATAACCGTTGGGTTTCGCTTACCGTTCTCAAGGCCGCTCAGATATTGTTGGCTCAGGCCCGAAATGTCGGACAAGTTCTCCTGAGTCAGGCCCTTTTTGAGCCTGATTCGCCTGACGTTCCCGCCGACCAACGCGCGCATATCCATACAAGCGAGGTCAGCCGATTACATACTAAAAGTTTATCGCCTATAAGATGTGGCCCGAATGGAGCCGTATATGGACACGCTTCCCCAAGACGACACGGTGTCCGACGAAGCCCCTTCGTCGGAGGAGGTGACGGCCTATGACAGAGCCCATTTGAAAATCTACATGCGGCTCCTCGATGCCAAGGCGCAAGGGGCGCACCAGGACGAGGTGTGCAAAGTGCTATTCGCAATAGATCCCGCGAAGGAACCCGATCGCGCACGGGCCGCTTACGACACTCATCACAGACGCGCCGTCTGGTTCACGGAAACGGGTTATCGCAAACTGCTTGAGGAATGACTGGGCAACATCACGTCACTTCAAGAATGCGGTATAGCCGCCGTTCAACAACCGGAACCCGCGGCGAACCGTTTTACGGATGTGATCTTTCAGATTTTCCTTCGGGTCGTCCCAATCGGCATTCACCCGGCCGGGACCGTAGATCGCCAAAGCGATCTCACGATGAGTGGCTCCGGCCATTGCTCCGTCAAGTGCCTGCAGAACAGTTTTCAGCCGCCGGGCAGCTATCGTCTTCAATATGTAATGCGGTTTCATTCGTCCGGTGATGCCAAGATCAGTGAAGCACTTGAGTAGCGCTACCTGAATGCGCGCGGCGCGCGGACCCGGGGCGGCGTCGATAAGAAGGCGAACCGGATTCAACACGCTTACGCCCTGGATAGCGAGTTGAAGCCCGCGCCCCTCGCCCAGGAAGATGACATGCTGGCGATCATCCGGCCTTAGAAACAGAATCGACGGACATCGCATGGCGTGCAAGGAGAAACATTGAGCGTCGTTCTCAGCGATCTGCGCCGTCATCGAGAGAACACCCGCATAGCGGTCGGGCCGCCACACAACACGGGCGTCTCTTGCATTCCGCCGCGGCGTATCGGAATAGATAAGTCCCCAACGGTCGA
>DATCEI010000057.1:0-9911 GCA_036510185.1 Rhizomicrobium sp.
CATCAAACCCGGATGCTCCTCCGTGCCGCGCCCGATGGAAAGCATCAGACAAAACGCGCGATGAAATCCGTGCAAATGCGCTTTGCGGCTCTCCACAACATGGATCGCCGGATTCCACATCAGCGAACCGTAGCCGAACACCCAGACATCGCTGCCGGGCGAAATCGTATCGCGAAACGCTTTCAGCGAAGCGGCGCGGTCTTCCTCCGACATGAACGGGAAATTGCCCTGCCTGGCGATTTCCTGCGCGTATTGGCGCACGCGCGCATCGTTGAAATGCTCGCGGCGCAACAACCCGCCGGGCGGCATGACCGGCGTAAATTCGTCTTTGGGGGCTTCTTCAGACAATGCGGGACTCGCGGTTTCCCCAGTAACGGTCGCGGATCAGCCGCTTGTAAAGCTTGCCGGTGGGATGACGCGGCAGCTCCCGCTCGAAATCGACCGAGCGGGGGCATTTGAGCGGCGAAAGCCGCGCGCGGCAATAGGCGATGAGTTCTTCGGCAAGCGCGGGCCCGGCATCCACCCAATCGGCGGGCTGCACCACGGCCTTCACTTCCTCGCCGAATTCTTCGTTGGGCACGCCGATCACGGCCACATCGGCCACGCGCGGATGGCCGATCAGCACATTCTCGGTCTCCTGCGGATAGATGTTCACGCCGCCGGAAATAATCATGAACGCCTTGCGGTCGGTGAGATAGAGAAACCCGTCGGCGTCGAGACGTCCGACATCGCCCAGTGTGGACCAGTCGTCATGCACGGGATGGCGCGAGGCAGCCGTCTTCTTCGCATCATTGTGATATTCGAATTGTGAGCCGCCGGCGAAATAGATTGTGCCCTCTTCGCCGACGGGGAGTTCGTTGTCGTCCTCGTCGCATATGTGAACTTCCCCAACCAGCGATTTGCCGACCGTGCCCGGATGGGCGAGCCAGTCGGCAGGGCCGGCATAGCAGAAGCCGTTTCCTTCCGTGCCCGCGTAGTATTCATGCAGCACCGGCCCCCACCATTCCATCATCTTGCGCTTGACCTCGATGGGGCATGGCGCTGCCGCATGAATGGCGGTTTTCAGGGACGACAGATCGTATTTCGTACGCGCGTCCTCCGGCATTTTAAGCATGCGCACGAACATGGTGGGCACGAACTGGCCGGATGTGATCTTGTATTTCTCGATGTATTTGAGCGTTTCTTCCGGATCGAAATGCTCCATCACGACCACGGTGCCGCCTAGCCGCTGCACCGACATCGAATAGCGCAAGGGCGCTGCGTGATAGAGCGGCGCGGTGGACAGATAGATCGTATCCTCGTTCATGCCGAACAGCATCATCACCAGTGCCAGCAGCGGCGTCGGCGTGTCGATGGGCATGCCGGTCAGCGGACTGCGAATGCCTTTGGGCCTGCCCGTCGTGCCCGAGGAATAAAGCATATCGGTGCCGGAGGTTTCATCGGGGATTGGCGTGGTGGGCATCGAAACGGTAGCGGCTTCGTAGCTTTCGTAGCCGTCAATCGTGCCACCCAACATAAGCAGTTTCACATGGCCTAGCAGAGGAGCCACCTCAGCCGCGGTTTTCGCCAGCGCATGCGAAGCGATAAACAGTTTCGCGTTGCAGTCCTTGACGATGTAATCGATCTCGCCTGCCGTCAGCCGCGACGAGACGCAGCTGAAATAAAGCCCCGCACGTTGCGCCGCCCAGCAGATGTCCAGAAAGCGCGCATTGTTCTCCGAAAAGATCGCAATGCCGTCGCCGGGCTTGAGGCCCAGTTCGCGGAACAATTGCGCACCCTGATTGGAGCGTTCGTCCAGCTCGCGATAGGTCACCGTCTCGCCGGTCGCGGCCATGATGATGGCGGGCTTGTCGCCCAGACGCGCGGCATTCACGGACGGGTGCATGGCGTTTCCTGATATTATGTCAGGAGGTTTTAGGGGATGCGCAGGCGCGGTGCAAAGCGCCTGTGATTCAGTTTGAGAAATCTTCGATCCACTCGTCCGGTTTGATCTCGAACTCGTATCTGGCGCGTGCGTAGGCATCGTCCAGCGATTCCGCAAACCAGCAGGTTTGGATTTTCTTGTCGTTGTTCAGGTAATACAGGACCCATTGCCCATCCATGTATTCGAGCGTCAGGGCCGTCGGCTGGGGCAAATCGGTTATTGCCCCGGCTTTTTCAACGGTATGACGTATACGGCCCACACGCAGATGGTGCGGGCGCAGCATTACCGACAAAAACCGTTCTTTGTCAGTCATCGAACTGCTCCAGCGACAGCCGGTTTACACGTTGGAAAACCGTGCATCCAGCCGGGCGAGGATTTCGCCTTCCGAGAAGCCCAGCGCAGAAAGCCTGCCGGTGCGGGAGAGTACGGCAAGGCCGATCAGCGCCGAGGCGATCAGCACGACATCGCTTTGCTGCTCCCGGCTGTCGGCGCGGTTGCCCGCCGCGTCAGAGAGCGTTTTCAGCGCCGCGATCAGCCGCCCGTTGAACAGGCGCGCGGCATCGGGCGCGTCGCCGCTGGAAAGCGCTGACGGTGCTGCGGCCATCGTCTCGGTCTGGCCCAGAAGCGCGAGGGCGGCAGCGGTGGCCGCCCCCAGCCTGCCCTCCTTGCCTGCATTGCTGGCCGCCTCCCGCATGGCGCGCGAAACGGCAGCCAGATCTTCGGCGGCCAGCGCCAGCAGCAATTCATCCTTGTTGCGGAAATAGCCGTATAGCGCCGCGGGAGCGTAGCCCGCCTCCGCCGCCACGCCCCGCAGTGACAAAGCCCGCGCCCCATCGCGAGCGCCAACCCGCCTCGCCGCCCCCAGGATGGAGGCGCGCGTGGCGTTGTGTTCTTCGGCTCGCCTGCGGGCGCGATTGGATCCGGCTTCGCTCATGCGCCGACGATACGCGATTCTCGTCCGTGAACCTTTTATTGTCGCGCAATCTGGCGCGAACCGCTTCACACTTCGCGGGATTGCGCTTTTTCAGCCGCTGATATGGTGGCCCTTGAACGCCTGAACCGCCGCGTTGAATTCGCCGCCCACTTTTTCCTTCAGCCGCTGATTGGCCGCGATCAGCCCCTCATCCTCTTTCTGGACATAGGGATCGAACTCGATCTTCATCTTGTGGGCTTTTTCTTTCTTGGCATTCAGATCGGCGATGACGCAGTTCTGATAATCATCCGACGCCTTGATGAAGTTCACCACGTCGTCATGCATGGAATTCATCTGTTCCTGCGTGGCGACGGCGCCGTCTATCGCGACAGGCGGGATGGGCACCGTGCAGGCCGCGTCCTCCGCAAAAGCCGGTGCAAGCGAGAGCGCGGCAAAGGCCGCAGCCAGGCCAAATCTGACAAGCATGAAAGTTCCCTTCTTCCCGATTTCCTCGCGCAACCCCTTCGCGCAGGCAGGATCAAAGCATATTCATTGAGGCAGAAGAAAGGCTTGCCTAGACCTCTGCGGCATAGGGCGGCGCGGGATCGTATTCCATGCCGCGCTGCACGCGGCGGGCGAAATCGGGCGTGTGAAGCTGGCCCGTCAGCCACAACGCCATGTCGATGCCCGCCGATACGCCCGCCGCCGTCACCACATTGCCGTCGCGGACATAACGGACGCGCTCCAGCACCTCCGCCGCTTCGCCCCGCGCGCGCAGATCCTTGATGAATCCCCAATGGGTCGTGACGCGCTTGCCCCGCGCCGGACCCGCCGCCGTCAGCAGCAGCGCCCCGGTGCAGACGCTCGTGACCCATTGGCAACCCGCGGCCGTGCGCGCGATCCATTCGAGCAGCGGCTTGTTCTCCACCTCGCGGCGCGTGCCCTGCCCGCCGGGGATAAGAAGGATGTCGAGTTTGGGGTGATCGGCGATGGTGGCATGGGGCAGCACGCGCATGCCTTTGCGGCATTGGATGGGCCGGTCGTGCTCGGCGATCATCAGGTTTTCGTGGACGCCCGCCTGAACCGAATTGCCCATCGTGAAAACTTCCCATGGACCGACGAAATCGAGTTCTTCCACGTCGTCGAAAATCAGATAGCCGATGCGAAGGGTCATGGGCATGCTCCGTGATGGGGTTGGAGATTAGAGCGGCGCGCCGCTGACAGAAAGTGATGCGGGCGCAAAGCAGCTAGAACATTTTGGATGAACCCTCGCTGTCATCCCCGGCGAGCATTGCGCCAGCAATGCGAGGTCAAAGGGACCCAGGTGTTTAAAACCGTCCGGTGTTTAACACCTGGGTCCCCTTCCCTTCGCAAAGCTATCGCTTTGCTCAGCCGGGGATGACAATCAGGTTTTGTGCAGCGCGACCGCGAGGCTTTCGACCGGCTCGCCTGCTTCGTGGCGGGCGTGGCATTGCATCAGGCCCATGACGGTAAAATCGGACGCTGCCGCCAACCGGCGAAGATAGGCTTCAGAATGACGCCAGCGGCGTTTGGGACCGAGTACGAAATCATCCGTTTCGCTTTTCTCGACGGTGAACAGGAAATAACCGTTCTCACGTAACGCGCGCGTGGCTCCGTGAAACACCGCGTCCAGATCGCCGAGATAAACGAATGTGTCTGCCGCAAGAATTAAATCGTAGCGATGAGCGGTTTCGCTCAACGCTGTTTCGAGGTCAGCAATAATGACTTCATTATATAACCCGCGCTTGCGCGCGATGGCCGCCATCGCCGGACTCAAATCCACGCCGTCTAGGCGAGCGGCGATATCCTTGAAAGCAATACCCGACAATCCCGTGCCGCAGCCGAGATCGAGAATGTCGAGCTTCTGCTCGTGAAGCGGGATCACGAGGCTCGCAAGCTCGCGCAGGATTTCCGGCGCGCGATAGTTCAACTGCCCGCGCATCCGCGCGTCGTATTCGCCGGAGAACTGGTCGAAGAGGTGGCGCACATAGCCTTCGTCGGAACGGGCGCGCGTTTGCATCGCTTCGGCGGCGGCGATTTTCGCAGCGACGGCATCGGGTTCGTAATCCGGCGCGATAGCGGAGAATGCTTCTAGCGCCTTCTCTGCTTCTCCGGCGGATAGCCACGCTTCGCCCAATCGAAAGCGCGCTTCATCAAGCGATGGATCGATGCGCAGCGCGCGCTGGAATTCCGCAATTGCGGCGGCGGGCAAGGCCACCGCCAGCAACGCCTCGCCGAAGCCGATGGCGGCTTGTGCCACATGGGGAAACAGCGACGTCGCTTCGCGTGCGGCTTCGAGTGCGTCCGCTTTGTCATCCGCCGCGATCAACGCGCGCACCAGCATCAGCCGCGCCAGCAATCCGCCGCGCCCGGCGTCGATCCGTGCGCGGAGCAGTTGGGCGGCGTCTCCCGCGCGCCCTTCCGCGATCAGCGTTTCGGCTTCTTCTAGTGGATCACCTTCGGAGCATGATCCGTTCTTGTCCGATCGGATCATGCTCCTGATTCCTTATTTGTCGCGCAGTCTGACGCGAACCGCTTCGCACTTCGCGGGACTGCGCTTATGCGGCAAGCGTACATTTGCCGTTGTTGATGACCATCACATCGCGCTCCTTCAGCTTGCAGCGATACGACACGATGTTTCCATCCACCCACATTTCCGTGACGATGGTTTCGCCGGGAAACACGGGCGCGGAGAAGCGCGCGTCGAAGCCCACGATCTTCTTCGCATCGTATTTGCACACGGTGGAAATGATCGAGCGGCAGGCCGTGCCGTAAGAGCAAAGCCCGTGCAGAATGGGGCGCGGAAAGCCCGCCATCTTGGCGAAATTTGGATCGCGATGCAGCGGATTGCGGTCGCCGGACAACGCATAGATGAACGCCTGATCGGCGCGCGTGTCGGCCTCATGCACGAGGTCGGGCGCGCGCGTAGGCAACACATGGGGCTCGGGCGCGCCGTCCTTCGGTCCGCCGAAACCGCCATCGCCGCGCGCGAAGATGGTGGCCTGCAGCGTGCAAAGCTTGTCGCCGGATTTTTTCTCGCGGATGGTTTTCTCGGTGAGGATGACCGCGCCCTTGCCCGGCCCCTTGTCGAACGCGCCCACCACGCGCTCATCGGCGATGATGATGGCTTCGGACGGCAGCGGTTTGTGCAGCGTCAGGCGCTGTTCGCCATGCACGACCATCATGTAATTGATGTTGGAGCGGGCGAGTGTGGCCTGCCCCCAGGCGATGATGGTGGCCATCGTCGGCACGGTCTGCAAATCGTTCTCATAGACGTATTTCAGTTCGTCGGTATTCATGGGATCGCGCATGAAGCCCACGCCCAGCGCGTAGAGCATGGTCTCGCGGTCGCGATAGTGAAACTCGTCGCCCTCGGCCTTGAGCTGCATGATTTCGTCGTAATTGATGGGCATTGGGGCGATCCTTTGGTTTCGAGGGCCGGGAGTGAAACCAAAAATGCGCGCGGGGGCAAGCGGGTACGCTCAGCGCAGTTTCCCCCGTTGCGCTTAGCCGGCGCTCAGATATGCGAAGCCGTCACATGCGAAATGCAGTTCGGCGCGGTGGGCGCAGGCGTGGAATTCTGCGTCGATGTGCTGAATGTGTCGAATTGCTGTGCGATCCCGGCTTTTACGCTTCCATAAACAACTTGGGATTGTTCGGTGCCAAGCGTGATCGTTGTCGCGGTGTTCGAGTAAGGTTGGTCTGTTATCTTGCTCTTGGTTGTTTTGAGTTGCCCCCCGTTTGTATTCGGAGCAATCACGGAACCGACAATGTTCGTGCCAGAAAACGAAAAGGTATTCGTTGAGGCGTCAAACTTTCCTATTCCGGTATCGACGACATAATCGCCCTGAATGAGCGTGGTCGTTCCGTTCGGCCAGGGATTTACTACCGCTTGGCAGAAGGTCGTAATCGAAAAAAGATAAGGGCCGGAAAGCGTGGGAGTGGCGACAATGGCCTGCGCCGTTGTTGTAGCTGCAAACGCAGCGCCTGCGAGGAGAAGCGTTTTGATTTTCATTGTGGTTCCCTGATTTGATCCTGATGCGCCCGGTCGGGCTTGGGGAGGAACTCAACCCTAGCATGCAACGGCCTTCCGCGAAATGCCCGAACGGCGTCCGGGCCGTTACTTCTCCCCGTGCGGGGTGAAGTTACACCGCCTGCTTTTGCGGCACGGCGACGGCGGGGCCGGCGGTCCAGAGTTCGGTGAGCGGCACGCCTTTTTTCTCGATGGTCTCGCGCGCGTTTTCGTAGCCTTCGGCGATGGCGCGGTCGAACGCCCACCAGTCGCGCAGGCCCAGATTTTTTAGCGGCGGCTCGAACAGATAATCGGCCTGCTCGCGCACCACGCGGCGCTGCGCTTCCGAACCCACGGTGCCGGAACGCATGAGGATGGAAACAATCGAAGGCGTGCCCTTCATGCCTTCCCACAGCAGCCACCACCACGGCCGTTCGCCATAGCGTTCGTCGCTGGCCTGAAGATCGATTTCGCCGGTGACGTCCGAGGCGATAATCGGCCCGTCGGAATGTTCGGCCATCACATCCACGGGCAGATTGTTCATCACGCCGCCATCCACGAGCAGATGTCCGTGATAGGTGACGGGCGGCAGGATTCCCGGCAGCGCCACGCTCGCGCGCAACGCCCGCCACAGCAAGCCGCTGCGATGGGTGTGAATGCGGCCCGTCGTCAGATCCGACGACACGCAGAAAAAGGGCTTGGGCATTTCCTCGATGCGGATGTCGCCGAAATGATGATGCAGAAGTTTGGAGACCTTGCGCCCGCGCACCATGGCAATGAGAGGAAACGTATAATCGTTGAGCGGATTGGTGTCGACAAACGCCGCCCGCATGCGCGCGGTCAGTTCCTCGAGGCTCCATTCCAGCGCCAGCCCCGCCGCGATGATCGCGCCCATGCTGGTGCCGCCCAGATTGTCGAACGGCACGCCCGCTTCCATCAGCGCCTTGATGACGCCGATATGGGCGAAACCGCGTGCGCCGCCGCCCGCAAGCACAAGGCCCACGGCGCGGCCGGAAATAAATCGCGCAAGGCGGTTGATGTCGCCGCCGACGCCGCTGCGCACATGATGATGGGATTCGAATAGCCCGCTGCGGAGCGCGAAATGCTCCGGCAGATTGTCGCTCTTGCCACTGGGATGCAGCAGCAGCAATTGCGGCAGGCCCGTCGCGCGTTCCTTGAAGGCTGGCATGTCGAGCGGGCGCAGCGGCAACGGCTTGTCGGCGCGGGCGAGCAGGAAAATGCGGTCGGCCTGCCGCAGACACAGATGCGTCCACGCGCTGTCGGGCGCATCGCCGCGATAGAAAACGATGTCGTGTTCGGCTTCGAAGGTGTTAAACCATTCGGCGGATTGCTCGCCCGCCGAGGCATCGAGCACGGCAGCCCGCGAACCCATCTCGCGCAAAGCGGCGCTGAGGCGCACGGCGATGGGTTCGTCGAGCAAGCCGTCCTGCAGCGGAATGATGGCGAAGGTTTTGGGCCGCGAGGCATCGCCCGATTTGCGCGTGGTATCGTGCAGGCGCTTGACCATGATGCGCATGAGATTGAGCATGACGCGCGGATGGCGCGTGATGAGCGCGTCGAAAGCCGTGGGGCTGACGCGCAGCAATTCGGTATCGCGGAGCGCCACCAATTGCGCCGAATGCGCCTCGCCGGAAATCAGCGACATCTCGCCAACCGTTTCTCCTGCGGGGATGTGAGCCACAAGCCTGCGCCCGTGATGCTCGTCTTCCACGAACACGCCCAGCGATCCGGTCACGACCAGAAACAGCGCCTGATCGTTCTCGCCGTCGCGCTTGAGCAGCGTGCCGCCCGGCAGCCCGAACCAGTTGGCTTCGGACAGCAACCGCTTGACGCCCGCATCGCCCACTTCGGCCAGCAGCGGGAAATTCCGCAGGATGGCCCGCAGCGAGTCCGGATAGACGGTTTCCTGGCCTGAACGGAACGACGACAGAAATGCCATGTTCATTTGTATCACCAAGAGGTCCAACCGCCATCGACGGAAAGCGTTGCGCCGGTCATGTAGCTTGAGGCGGGGGAGGCGAGGAAAAGAAGTGGGCCCGCGATTTCGGGCGCCTCGCCCAGGCGGCCCAGCATGGTCTTGGCGGCAAGGCGGGCGGCGAAGGCCGGGTCGGAGGTCTGGACTTCGGGCCTCGGGAATGGGCCGGGCGACAGGGCGTTGACGCGGATGCCTTCGGGGCCAAGCTCGGCAGCCAGATGGCGGGTCAGTTGGATGAGCGCGGCCTTCGCCGGGCCGTAATGAAAGGGGCTGGCCTGTTCGGGTTTGGAATAGACCCGCGCGTCTGGCGCGACAGAGCCATACATGGAGGCGATGTTGATGACGCTGGCTCCGCCGGTGGCCTTCACGGCGTTGCGCAGGCCCGGCAGTGCTGCGCGCACGATTTCAAACGCGGCGGTGACGCTGGAGCGATAGGTGAGTTCGAAATCGTCCGGCGACAGCGCATCGCGCGGTTTCGGCGTCATGCTGATTGCGTTGTTGACGATCACGTCGATGCGTTCGCGCTTGGCGAAGAAGGAACGCACGGCGTTGAAATCCGTCACATCGAAGGCGGCGCACTCGGCGGAGGCGAGTTCGCCCGCGAAATCTTTCAGCCGCGCTTCGTTGCGTCCATTGAGGATGACATGCGCGCCGGCTTCGCCGAGTGCCCGCGCCATGGCGCGTCCCAAATGCCCGGCCGCACCGCTGATGAATGCATTGCGGCCATCGAGGCGAAACAGCGCCTGAATGTTCATCCGGCCGCCCAGCGCGCGGGATCGAGCAGGCGCTCCGGCACGCGCGGCAGCATCGTCTCAAGCCAGGCGCGGTCTTCCATCGGCAAAGGCTGCTTTACGGACAGACGCAAATTCGCATCCAGCTGCGCTTCGGTTTCCATGCCGATGACAACACCGTCGATCCAGTCCTGCGAGCGCACATAGGCGAGGCACAGATCGGCCGGGCTTTCGCGGCCGAACTCCATGGCGAGCTTGCCGATGAGCGTGACGAGTTCGTTCGCATCGACACCGTCAATGCAGGGCCACACACT
>DATCEI010000058.1:0-2521 GCA_036510185.1 Rhizomicrobium sp.
CGGCTTAACGCGCTTTTGTCTTCGTCTTCACGCTTATTGCTCATGCTGTTTTCCTTTCTCGAATGACACACCTAAAGCCGACATGGCTGGTCGACGTATCCACCGCTTCCGCGTGGCGCGCGGCCGGGCGATAGCGGCGGCAGTAATTCGGCGCACACAGATGCGAGCCGCCTTTGATCACCTTGCGTGGAATTTTGATCTTCGGCTGCTGCGGGTCGTAGCTTGCCTCCTCGCGCCCGCCGCGCGGATTCTCCGGAATGCAGCACGCTTTTGGCACGTCGGCTTCATGAGCCTGCGAATACCAGTCGCCCGTCCATTCCCAGACGTTGCCGATCATGTCGTAGACGCCGTAACCGTTCGCCGGAAATGTCAGCACCGGCGACGTGCGTTCAAAACCATCGTTGCAAAGGTTTTCGTGCGGAAAATTTCCTTGCCAGGTGTTGGCGCGATGTTGCCCTCCCGGCGTGAAATCGTCGCCCCAGCCGAACTCCGCGCCGTCGAGACCGCCGCGCGCGGCGAATTCCCATTCAGCCTCGGTCGGCAAGTCCTTGCCCGCCCATCCGGCGTAGGCGAGCGCATCGGCGAACGCGACATGCACGACGGGATGATTGTCCAGAGCGTTGATGTTGCTCTTCGGTCCGTAAGGATGCCGCCAGTCTGCGCCCTTTTGGAAGCTCCACCATTCGCCCCAGTTTCTCAGGTCGACGGGACACTGCGGCGGCGTGAAGACGAGCGAGCCGGCGTAGAGCATATTCGGCAGCGCGCCCGGATAATTCTTGGGCTCGGGCGGTATCTCGGCGACGGTGACGTATCCCGTGGCGCGGACAAATTCCTTGAACTGCCGATTCGTCACCGGCGTGCGGTCGATCCAGAAGCTGTCGACGCTGACGCGATGAACCGGCGCCTCTTCCGGATAATGCTTGTCCGACCCCATGCGGAAATTGCCGCCTGGAATCCGGATCATATGCGGCGGCGCCGATTTCTCCGCTCGCTCTAATGACGCAACTGCACTGTCGCCCACGGGCACCCCGCGTTACACGAGTTCAGCCTCACACTTGTCGCGCCGGGCCCTTACCAAAAATCTAATTATCTCCTGCAAACAAAGGCCTTTTCATTTGTTACTTTCGTCACAATTTACGGCCCGGCGCCCGCAAGTTTATCGATAGTCATTTCCAATGGAACCTGACAAACGCGTGATGGAACTTTTGTGCAGCGCACTCTATGAGATTGCATTGGTTTGACCCGGCAATCATCGTACCGACACTCCAGCTCTCGCAGAGTGTTCGATGGCCGCTGTGGTCCGCGAGCAACGCCGCGGCCAAATCTACTCCCGACCAGGCAGAATTAAGCGGGCAGTCCGATGTCACGCGCGCCGAAGTGGGTTAGGCTTATCGCCGCGACGATGTTTGCCTTGAGCAGAACGGGCCAACGAGGCTCCGGAGGCGCTCATGGGACCAAAACTTTGCACGTTACGCGTTTTCGCCACCGCAACCGGTCAGAAGTTGATCGGCCGACGGCGCGCTGAGATTCGTCTCGCCGCTATCATTGCTACATTTGCCGCGCTGACATGTTCAGCGAACATCGCCTCTGCCGACGAAAACGGAATTAGTTTTTGGCTGCCCGGCTTTTTCGGCAGCATGGCCGCGACACCGCAAACACCGGGGTGGGCGCTTGCCTCGATCTACTATCACACCAGTGTCGCGGCGAGCGGCGCCGTCGGCCTCTCCCGTGAAATCTCCATCGGAAAATTCAATCCGACCATCAATGTCAACATCAACGCCAATGTCAGCGGAACGGGAGATCTCGGGATATTGGCGCCGAGCTATGTTTTCGCGACGCCGTTCCTTGGCGGTCAGGCCTCCGCCACCCTTGTCGGGATTTATGGCCGCAACGACACCGCATTGAATGCGACGGCCACGGTGACTCCAGGTCCGCTCACAAAATCCGTCGCTCTCGAGCAAAACGCCATCGCGTTCGGCGATATGATTCCGCAATTCGCCGTGCGTTGGAACGCTGGCGTCAATAATTACATGACCTACCTGACCGGCGACATCCCGGTCGGCAAATATGACTCGACCGATTTGGCGAATCTCGGGCTCGGGCACGGCGCCATAGACGGCGGCGCGGGTTATACCTATTTCGATCCGAAGGCCGGAAACGAATTTTCGGCCACCTTCGGACTGACCGGCAATTTCAAGAATCAATCGACCGGTTACACCAATGGCATCGATTCCCATCTCGATGTGGGGCTGTCGAAATTCGTATCCAAGCAATTGCAGATTGGCCTTGTCGGTTATTATTTCCAGCAGCTCACCGCCGACAGCGGTTGCGCACCGATCCTATGCCCCTTCAAGTCACGCGTTGCCGGCCTCGGACCACAAATCGGATATCTTTTTCCCGTGGGTGGGATGCAGGGTTATCTGAACCTGAAAGGGTATAAGGAGTTCGACGCCGAGGACCGGCCGCAAGGCTGGAACGCCTGGGTCACTTTTGTGCTGTCGCCAGCGGCGCCTGCCGCCGA
>DATCEI010000059.1:0-3486 GCA_036510185.1 Rhizomicrobium sp.
CACGAAGAACCTGCTCGCCGACGGCACGCTGCAAGCCAATATGTCGGCCTGGTACTACAATTACGAAGGCCTGCAGGTTTCCTCGATCCTCGACAACACGGCCGTCAACCAGAATATCGACGCGCATCTGTGGGGCGTGGAAGGCGAGTTCTTCTATGCGCCGGACGACAATTGGCAGTTCGACCTGAACTTCGGAACGGTGAACTCCCAGATCGGCGCGAACACCAATCTCGTCGATCCGCGCAATCCCACGGGCGGACGGTCCGATGTCGTGCTGATCAAGGACGCGACGCTGGCTGCTTCGGGCGGCGAGAATTGCGTGCTCTATCTGATCGGCGGACAGACCGAAACGCCCGCCGATAACGCCGCCTTCAACGCCTATCTCGTTGCGAACGGTGGACAGCCGGGTCTGTATTTCGACCCACCGGGTGGCGTAACCGCACTCGCGGGGCACGGTGTTGCGCTGACCAACTATGGAACGTGCTTGCCAGAAAATCGTGGCGGCGTGCCGGATCAGCTGCTCAATGCGTTCGGTTACTCGCGCACCGATCCGCTCGGTTCAGGGGGCGATCAGTCCGGCGGCGCCACCGTCAATCTCGGCGGCAACAGGCTGCAGAATACGCCGCCCGTCACGATCAGCGTCGGCGTGCAGTACACCTACAAACTGGCCGGTGGTTACACGCTTATCCCGCGTGCGGATTTCTACTGGCAGGATCACATGTGGGGCAACATCTTCAACGATCCGGCGGACTCGATCAAAGCGTGGGAAGTCACCAATGCGCTGCTTACGTTCAATGCGCCTGACAGCAAATGGTATGTTCAGGGCTACATCAAGAACGTGTTCAACGAGAGCAACATCACGGGCGAATATCTGACGAGCGCGACGTCTGGTCTTTACACCAACGCGTTCCTCGGCGATCCGCGCACTTATGGACTGAAGGTCGGCGCGAAGTTCTGATCGCCGAACGCAAGCAAACAAAAAGGCGCCGGGAAACCGGCGCCTTTTTTTGTTTCAAAATCAAACCGTCATGGCCGGGCTTGACCCGGCCACCCATCACGCTCGCGTCTGCGAGCGCAAGAGAGTCTTTCCGACGCAGGACATGCGCCGGATGGATGGCCGGATTAAATCCGGCCATGACGGGAAGTAGTTGCGGCCTTGTAGAGTGTTTAAGACGCTGCCAGCGCGTAAGGCGGTTCGCGATCAACTTGCGGGATCGCATCATAGATCGGCGCGGGCGTGATCTTCAGCCGTTTGCGCGCGGCCTCAAGTGGTTCGGCGAACAGCGCGTCGTAATCTTCGGCAGGCAGCCACGCCGCCGCTTTGCCGCGGCGATAGCCTTGCGCAATCGCCTTGAAATAAGGCTGGCCGCGTTTCAGTTTTTCAAACTGGTGCATGGCGGCAAGCGCGATAAATCCGAAGCCGAAATTGCGCGTCTGCGCGTAGGAGAACGCCACGACGCAAGCCTCGCCCAGCGCATCGGTGTTGTAGCCGGTCAGCACATGCCAGACATCGTGAATGTCGCGCAGGCGGCGCGCATACCACGCAACCGGATGCGCGGCATCGATGTTCACATCCGGCAGCTTGCGGCTTTCCTCGGCCAACCCGTAAGCCGAAAGATTGCGCGGCGCGATGAAGGCGCGATAGGCCGCGCCCACCGTTCCCGGCGCGAATTGCGCAAGCCATTGCGGGTCGTTGAGCCTGTCCGAAAGTTCTTCGCGCAGATAGGCTTGCCGTCCGCCTTCCGGCGTTTGCAGCAGGCGGCGATAGCCGAGCGGGGTCGCGCGGCCCGAAAGCGCGCGCATGATTTCGAACACCTGCGTGGTGTCTTCCTTATTGTCGATCAGCTTGCGCAGCGCGCGCAACGCACGCAGCGGCTGAAGGCTGAAATTGGGCGCGGCGGTCGCCAGCGGCATTTCCAGAGTGCGGGCTTGTTGGGTCATGGCCGACTCTCTCCTGACATTGTTGTCATTAAGATAGGCCTTCCCTCAGACCCTTTCAAGTCTTACGGCCAAAACGGTTAGGGAAGGGTGAGCGGCGCCGAAAAAGCCTTATTCTATAACGGCATGGCGGAACCACACGGCCCGCAGCTGTTGCCCGCGAGGGGTGAAACCGACCAGCACCAGACCGTTTTCGGTCCACAAAGGCTCGCGTTGCTTCATCATCAGTTCGGGGGCCTGAACCGTGGCGGCGAGGCCCATGACCTGCTCATTCGGATTGTCGCGCGACCAGTCCTCGATCACGTCGCGCGAATAGCAGCTGATGTTCGCGCACAGGCCCGCCTTGCGCGTGTCGGGCGACACGGCACAGCGAAACATCGCGAATTTCGCGCGCAGATTCGGCAGATAGGAAATGGAGGCGGTCGCCACCGCCACCATCTTGCCATCCTGATAGGCGCCCGCGACCAATTCCGGCACGCGCTGATGGGCGGCTTCTTCGGAAATGACTTTCAGCTTGCCCCAGAATTCCAGCGCGTCCTGTTCGATCTGCGCATCCTTGAGCTTCCAGGCGGGGCGATAGGTAATGGCCGTCATGGACTTCCTCTCATGTTACGAACGATCATATCTCAAACGCGGCCGGAGATCGCAAGCTTGGCGCCCGTTACCGCGCGCGCTTCGTCGGACGCCAGAAACAGCATCGCATCGGCCAGCGCCTCCGGCGTAACCCAGCGGCTGAAATCCGAATCCGGCATTTCCTTGCGATTGGCGGGCGTGTCGATGATGCTGGGCATCACCGCGTTCACGCGAATGCCCGCGTCCTTCAATTCTTCCGCGAGGCTTTCGGTCAGCGCGATAACGCCCAGTTTGGACGCCGTGTAAGCGCCCATGCCCGCGGTCGCTTTCAGCGTTGCGCCCGCGGACACATTCACGATTGCGCCGCCCGGCGTTTTCATCAATGGCAGCACGGCTTTCGATGCGGTGGCGGCTGAGCGCAAATTCATCGCGTACATTTTATCCCAGGTATCGAGCGCGCCGTCCGCCAGTTTCTGCCAGCGGAAGCCGCCCGCGATGTTGAGCAGCGCATCGATCTGGCCCAGCGTGCCCGCGATTTTCGCGAACGTCGCAATGACGTTTTCGTAATTCGTCAGATCGCAACCGCCGATCGCGAGAACGGACTCATCGAACAGACCGTCGGGCGGCGCGGGCGCGATATCCACGGCGGCGACTTTCGCGCCTGCCTTGGCGGCGACATGTGCAACGGCGGAACCCAATACACCAAAACCGCCCGTGATAATGATGACCTTTCCATCTGCTGCACTCATGCTGCCTCCCGTGGGTGTGTGAAAACAAAGTCCCCCGGGTTCGGTGCGAGCGTGGCGCTCCAATAATCGACAAGCGGAAACGGCCAGTTCTGGCTCACGCGGCCTTTGTCGTTCTTGTACCAGCTCGAAACTTGCGGCACGCCCCATGCCATGCCGCGATTGGCGGCATCGATCTTCTCATTATAGGCGTCATGTACTTCGGCTTTCGGCTCCAGCGCCGCATCGC
>DATCEI010000060.1:0-7388 GCA_036510185.1 Rhizomicrobium sp.
GCTATGGCGTAAAACATGTCAGGTCGCCATCCCTTTTCATGTTTTCGATCTAAAATAGACGTGCCGTGCGATTTTCCTCAGATCGATATTAAAACCCTTGCACCCCGCGCGTCACAATAAAGGTAGGCTTGAGGCCGTCGCGAGACGGAAAGCGGGCGAAATGGCCGAAATTTCGGAAACCAGTCGCGAAAGTGCTCGCGTTTTGCCTGCGGGCAAAGCTATGAGCGCACCCGCGACAATGGACTGGTTTCTCCGCGAGGTGCTTCCGCTGGAAGCTATGCTGCTGCAATTCCTCCGGCATAATTGGCGCGACAGCGCTGACATTGAGGATTTGCTGCACGATGTTTATTTGCGCGTCTATGAAGCGGCGCTCAAGCAGGTTCCAGACCGGGCCAAGCCCTTCGTCTTTACCACCGCGCGCAACTTGCTGATAAGTCGCGTGCGCACGCGACACGTCGTGCCCATTGAAGCGGTGGCCGATCTCGACGCGCTGGGAGTTGCCATCGACACGCCCGGTCCGGACCGCAGCGCGATCGCGCGTGATGAACTTCGCCGTTTGCGTGACGCTATCGATCGCCTGCCACCGCATTGCCGCGCTGTCGTTATCATGCGGCGGATCGACGATCTTTCACGCGGCGAAATCGCTACGCGGCTGAGCCTCACCGAAGGGACGGTATCGGTCTATCTCACCGAAGGCATGTATGCGCTGGCCGATCTTCTGAATGGCGAGCTGCCTGACCCCCGGAGGCACCCATGAGTGAAGCATCCGTGAGCGAGGCTGAGGGCACAAGAGAACTCAAAACGCGTGCGGCGGAATGGCTTGAACGCCGCGATCGCACGGATTGGAATGAGGCCGATCAAGCCGCGCTCGATATGTGGCTGGCACAATCCTCCGCCAATCTCATCGCCTATTGGCGCGTGCATGACGCGTGGCGCCGGGCGGAGCGGCTCGTGGCGCTGCGTTCGCTGGAACCAGAACAGGCCGCACATGTGGCCCGCGTGCGCTTACGTCCTGCGCTGGTGGGTGTTGCCGCGTTGATTGTATTCGTCATACTTGGAGCCGGCGCAACGTTTTTTCTCGGCGCTTCGCATGAGCACATGTACAGCACGAAAGTGGGCGACCGAGAAACCGTGGCGCTCTTCGATGGTTCACGCATCGAATTGAATACCAATTCGACTTTGCGCGTTGATATCGGGCAGGATCACAGGACGGCATCGCTCGAAAAGGGCGAAGCTTATTTCGAAATTGCTCATGATACGAAGCACCCTTTTGTCGTCACGGCGGGCGACCACCGTATCACGGTGCTGGGCACGAAATTTTTCGTCCGCGACGATCCTGATCGCTTGGAAGTGGCACTCATCGAAGGCCGGGTTTGGCTCGGTGAAGCAAACGACAAGGCGCGGGCGCAATCCACGCTGTTGACGCCAGGTGATGTGGCGGTTGCAACCGCGGGTGCGATTGCGCTGACGCGGCATCCGCAGCGCAATCTGTCGAACGATCTGGCTTGGCGGCGGGGGATGCTCACCTTCTTCCACACGCCGCTCGCGGAGGCCGCCGCTGAACTCAACCGTTACAACGAACGGCAGGTGATCGTCGCGGACGCGGATGCAGCCCGTCTCACCATGAACGGTTCGTTTCCCGCGACCGACATCGCCGCGTTCACCGAAGCCGCCCGGGAAGTGTTCGGCCTGCGTGTCGAGGAGCGAGGCGAGAAGGTTGTGATTTCACGCTGATGTAAAACGAAATTTACCACTGACCAATTCAGAACTTGGGGGTTCGAGGGACGACATGATAAATTCCTATTTTTCCCGGCTACTCGCCGCGATTGCCTTTGTCACGATAACGGGTATCGCGCATGCGGACACATTCAATATACCAGGTGGCGATCTCGAAGCCGCGTTGAACGCCTATATGGCGCAGACGGGTGTGGCGCTTGTCGTTTCCAACGACGCGATCAAAGGAGTTCGCAGTAAAGGTGCAAGCGGAGCACTGTCATCGGAAGATGCTTTGACACATATTCTCGCGGGGACTGGATTTGTCATGCGCCGTCACGCCGATGGTGCGGTAATGATCGTGCGCGAATCCCGCGCGGCGAATGATTTGCCCGAGGGCGATATCGCGCCGCGCAATATGGCCGCGGCGACCGCGCCTTCGGCCTCCGGTGCATCACTCGAAACCGTGACCGTCACCTCGTCGAAGATCGGTGGCGACGTACAAAATATTCCGATTTCAATCACGGCTTTGAGCCAGGAGCAATTGACCTCCACGCAAACCGCAGGCGGCCCGGATCTCGTGAAGCAAGTGCCGAACATGACCTTCACGAAGACCAATTTCTCCGGCTACAGCATCCAGTTGCGCGGCATCGGCACGCAGGCGATTTCTGTCACGACCGATCCCGCCGTCGCCGTTGCGTTTAACGACACGCCGTTCATTCGCAACCATTTCTTCGAGCAGGAATTCTACGACGTCTCGCAGGTTGAAGTGTTGCGCGGGCCGCAAGGCACGCTTTACGGCCGCAATGCGACGGCGGGCGTGGTCAATCTGATTTCTGCCAAACCGTCCGATCAATTTGAAGCAATGGCGTCCGCCGATATCGGCAATTACGGCAACCGCCGCTTCGAAGGCATGATCAATATTCCGATTGTCGATGACCGGGCTGACTTACGCATCGCAGGCGAATGGACCAAACGGCAGGGTTATTCGTTTGACTCGCTTACCGATGCGCGCATCGACGGCCGCGATCTATGGTCCGGACGAGTGACGTTGGGCTGGAAGCCGATTGACAAGGTTCAAACCTATCTCGTCTGGGAACATTTCTCCGAAGACGACGACCGCATGCGCACATCGAAGCAACTTTGCAAAACGGCGCCCACACCCACGGAGGTGGATGGCATACCGGTCGACGGGCATTATGTGGAAACGGCTGCTTATGATCCGAGATACTATCTGAGCCAAGCCTGTGAGGCCACATCGCTTTATTCGCCGGATGCGTTTCAGGTTCCCAACGGGCTCGCGCTGCCTTACGGTTCGGCGATTGGGCAATTGGACCCGTTTATCCGGAATTTGTTCGATCCTTATGCCAGCACGGCTCAATCGCGCAATCTTCGTGTGATTGAATCGTCGATCAATCCGACCTATCGGGCGAAAAACGATACGCTGGAATTTAATGCCGATTACAAGGTCACGCCGACGCTGACCTTCACGTCGCAAACCGGCTACAACAACGACTTTCTGTGGTCGACGGAAGACTATAACCGTTTCAACACCGCCCCTGGAATGTTTACTTACTACACGAGCTTTGTCCCTCTGGGCTGGCAAGCAAATTCCGTATCCATCGATCCGAGTGGCCTATCCCATTGTTACGTTGCTGGTACGGGTACCGGAGGCAGTTGCGATGGTCGTCCCATAGGCGCTTCGTGCACCCCGAGTTCGGCGGCAGATGAGTTCTGTCAGCACGACGCCGTTTTCTGCGATCCGCAGCTGGGCTGCAGCGATCGGCTCGTGGCCCAGGATTTGTCCGATGAGCACTCTTGGCAATTCAGCCAGGAATTCCGCCTGTCCTCAAATTTCAACGGTCCGCTAAACTTCAGCGTCGGCGGTAATTATCTCCATTATGAAACCGAAGAGAACTATTACGTCTTCATCAATACGCTAACCTCGTTTACAGCGGACGGCTTGGGTGGGTCCGATGGGCCTCATGCACAATGGGTCCCGGGCGTTTCCGATAACAGCCAATGTCTGCCCAACGGCTTTGTGGATTCGAATCCCTTTGCTCCCCATGATCCGACCAGTGGCGGTTGCGCCTATATCGATCCGAACCCGCTTACCAGCCTCAACAATGAGGGACACAATTATTTCCTCAGCCAAAATCCTTACACGCTGAACTCCTATGCCGCGTTCGGAGAAGCCTATTACAATGTCTTCAGCGATCTGAAACTGACACTGGGCGCCCGGTGGACGGATGACCAAAAGCATTTCGTGGACATACCCAGTGAACTTCTGGTCAACGGGTACGGCTATGCCACGACCGGCGTGGTCAACCAGCAATGGGATCAATGGACGGGCCGTGCCGCCGCCAACTGGACACCGAAGCTCGATTTCACGGATCAGACGCTGTTCTACGCGTCCTATTCGCATGGCTACAAGGCGGGCGGCGCAAACCCGCCGGGCGCGACGCTGCTGACATTTGGGGCCAGTGATATCGGGAATCCGATTCACCCGCTGACCTTCAAGCCGGAATTCGTGGATGCGTTTGAACTGGGCTCGAAGAACACGCTGCTGGACGGCGCGCTGACCTTGAACGGCGATGTCTTCTATTACAATTATGAAAATTATCAAATCTCGCGCATCGTGGATCGCACCGCGATCAATGACAATTTCGACGCGCATGTAAAAGGCGCCGAGCTCGAATCGACTTACGAGCCTCTCCCTGGGCTGCGTTTCAATTTCGGCGGCGGCTGGGAAGATGCACGCGCGGCCAGAGGATCCAAATCCGTCGATCTGATGGATCGCACGGCCGGCAATCCGAATTGGATGGTAATGAAGCCATTCATCGATCAGGCATCGAATTGCATCCTGCCAGTGTATGTCGTCGCCGCCATGCTGAATCAGGGCATACCACTGGTCGATCCAGTCTGGCACAGCGTGGATGAAGTTCCATTTGCCTGTGGCTCCGCATACAATTCGCACCACGATCCGCTTACGGATCTTCCGTATATGCAAAATCCAACGGCTTCGAAGAACTTCGCACAACCACCTCCCGGCTATCCCGGCTTCGATCCGCTGAGCGTGGATTCGAATGCGCCCGCGAACGTCAATGGCGGCTTGGGTTTAACACCGAACAACGGTCAGGGCTTCGACAAGGATCTGAGCGGCAAAGAATTGCCCAACGCGCCGCCCTTCACGGTTTCGGCGGGCGCGCAATACACGCTGCCGATTTCGCAGGACTGGGCGGCCACGCTGCGCGGCGATTACTACTGGCAGGATTATTCCTGGGCGCGCATCTTCAACGACAACCCTTATGATCGTCTGCGCGGTTACACCAACGTCAACCTCACGCTGATCTTCACCAATCAGAACGGCTGGCAGGTGATGCTCTATGACAAGAATGTCTTCAACACGACCGCGATCACCGGCGACTTCCTGAACAGCGACGACAGTGGGCTTACAACCAACGTGTTCCTGACCGATCCGAAACTGATCGGCATCCGCGTCACGAAGAACTGGTAGGGGGAACCAATGAGCGAATTGATTGAAAATAAGAACCGCCGCAGAAATTTCCGTTGGCAGCTGTTGGCAAGCGTATCCGCGTTTGCGCTGATCGGATCGATCAGCACGGCGGCGCGAGACGATGACGACGTGAGCAAACCGCTGGTGTGGATCGAACTTGGCGGACAATTTAGCAGGCTGGATGACGGGCAAGAAACCTTCGCGCCGCCGCTCATGGATAGCAGACCTTCAATCTTCGTACCGTCGCAAAAATTGGACGGGCCACCACGCTTCAGTATTGACGAAGAGGCAAAACTATCGTTCCAGCCGGACAACTCCGACTGGATTTTCTCCGGGTCTGTTCGCATTGGCCGCTCCGCCAATAAGAAGCACGCTCACCAGCAAACAAACCCACACGCCTTTATCAAATACTATTACACGACAAATGCTTCGTACGCTGGGGGCGTGCCGCATCGGCACAAAAACAAGAATGTCAACACACCCCAAAACGCAAAGTTCTCCGATACGCTCGTGGACAACGGCGATCAGCATCTCATTGCAGATTTTCAGGCCGGGAAAGATGTCGGCCTCGGAATGTTCGGTAGGAACGGGTCTTCCGTTTTCAATTTCGGCGTTCGTTTCGCGCAATTCAGCGCCAAATCGAACGTAGCCCTCAAATCCAATCCCGACTGGAAATTTCACTACAAATACATCACTGCTGCAAAAAACTACGGGTTCACCAGCACCAAATTCGCGACGGGCCAAGTCTATCATAGCAATGCCGCCAGTCTTGTTGCCACGCGCCAATTCCATGGCATCGGTCCGTCGCTTTCCTGGAACGCGTCGGCGGCGATTTTGGGTGCTGAGCAAGACGGCGAAGTCATATTCGACTGGGGCGTGAACGCCGCTGTCCTGTTCGGACGGCAACGCGCTGAAGTACATCATCAATCGACAGGGCGATACCACGCCCCAAGCTCTCCCGCACGTCATCGGGTTGTGACGCATTCTCCCGTACCGGTGAATGTCACGCGCGCGCGCACCGCGATCGTGCCCAATGTCGGCGGGTTCGCGGGATTGTCCTTTCAGGTCCAGAACTTCAAGGTCAGTGCCGGTTATCGCGCGGATCTATTCTTCGGCGCGATGGATGGCGAGATCGATGCGGCGAAGAAAGAAAATGTCGGCTTCTATGGGCCCTTCGCCAACATCAGCATTGGCATAGGCGGGTAGGCGCACGCTCGCTGGCGAATACGTCCCGCCCGCCTTGGGCGACGGGGCATTCCGTTGCCCTGTTTGCCCTCTCGCGCCGGCAATAGCGGCTGTTTTTCGGGCCACGATAATTTTTTTGCTTCACGCTTCTAAGTTTGGGGGGCGTGCTTCGTTTCATTCCATGAGATGCTGGAACCCTCGAAGGGCGGGATGCTGAGGGGGAATGGCCGAAAAACCGGAAACCAGTCGCGGAAATGCCGAGCCGGGCCATCAGTCCGAGGTCGCGGCTGCGTCCGAAGTCGATATCTGGTTTATCCGGGAAGTGTTGCCGCTGGAGGCTGCCTTGATGCAATTCCTGCGTCACAATTGGCGCAACAAAAGTGATATCGACGACCTGCGCCAGGATGTTTATGTGCGCGTCTACGAAGCCGCGCACAAGGAGATACCGCGTCCGGTAAAACCTTTTCTCTTCACGATCGCGCGGCATTTGCTCGTGGACCACGTACGCCGTGAGCACGTTGTTCCCATCGAAGCCGTCGCCGATCTGGATGCGCTGGACGTTGCGATAGATACGCCCGGCCCGGAATGCAGTGTGATAGCGCGGGACGAATTGCGGCATCTGCAGGTGTCGCTGGACCGCTTGCCGCCGCGGTGCCGCGAAGCCGTCGTTCTTGGCCGCATCGAAGGCCTGTCCGGTCGCGAGATTGCCGCGCGTATGGGCGTCACCGAAGCCACGGTTTCCAGGCAACTGGCCATCGGCATGTGCGCGCTGGCCAATATGCTTTACGGCGAGCCGACTGACCAGAGATGGCGGACATGAGTGAAGCAAGGCAATCGGCAATGACAAGCGCGAAGGACGTCGATGCGCATGCTGCCGATTGGTTGCAGCGCCGGCATTTCTGGAGCTGGAGCGAAGCAGATCAGGAAGCGCTGAAGGTATGGCTCACGGAATCGCCGGCAAACCGCATCGCCT
>DATCEI010000061.1:0-6808 GCA_036510185.1 Rhizomicrobium sp.
GGAAGTGGATGGCGATAACGAAGCCGACGAGGCCGATCTGGAACGGTTGAAGGATCTGGCGAGCGATGCGCCCATCGTGCGCGCCGTCAACGGATTGATCGCGCGCGCCGTGGAAGCGCAGGCTTCGGACATTCACATAGAACCCGCGGAAGACTCGATCAAAATCCGTTTCCGCATCGACGGCGCGTTGCGAGATGAGCAGCCGTTGCCCGGCCATTTCAAATCCGCGTTCATTTCGCGCATCAAGGTGATGTCCGGCCTCAATATCGCCGAGCGGCGTCTGCCGCAGGATGGGCGTTTGCGTCTGGCCGTGCGCGGGCAGGAAATCGATTTTCGCGTGGCGACATCGCCGACCATTCATGGCGAAAGCGTCGTCCTGCGCATTCTGGACCGTTCCAATCTGGCGCTGGAATTCGACACGCTAGGTTTCGATGAAGCGCTGCTCACGCAATATCGCCGCGTGCTGGCGCAGCCGCATGGCATTCTGCTGGTTACGGGGCCGACCGGCAGCGGCAAAACGACAACGCTTTATGCTTCGCTTGCCGTACTCAATTCGTCCGACCGCAAAATCCTCACCATCGAAGATCCGATCGAATATCGCATGCCCGGCATCAACCAGACACAGGTGAAGCCGCAAATCGGATTGACCTTTGCCGCCGCGTTGCGCTCGTTCCTGCGTCAAGACCCAGACGTGATGATGGTCGGCGAAATCCGCGATCTTGAGACCGCACAGGTTGCCATTCAGTCCGCGCTGACTGGCCACATGATCTTGTCCACGCTGCACACCAACAGTGCAGCGGGCGCGATCACGCGCTTGCTGGATATGGGTGTTGAGCCTTTTCTCATAACCTCCACTCTCAATGCCGTAATGGCGCAGCGGCTTGTGCGGCGGTTGTGCCCGAACTGCCGTACGCCGATGGACTTGCTGCCCGAAGCCGCCACGTCGCTGGGCGTGGCGCTGGACAAGCCCGTCACGGTTTATCGCGCGCATGGTTGCGAAGCTTGCAGAAATACAGGCTTTCGTGGGCGTATTGCGCTGTTCGAGTTGCTGACGATGGACGACGAAATCTCGCGGTTGATCCTGGCGCGGTCCGAAGCGCGTGAAATCCATCGCGTCGCGGTTACCGCTTCCATGCGCACCATGGCGCAAGATGGATTGGCGAAAGCACGCGAGGGACTTACCACCGTTGAAGAAGTCCTGCGCGTGACGCGAGAGGTGTGACATGACCACCTATCGCTACCGCGCGGCAACCGTCACCGGTGAATTGAAAGCGGGCACGCTGGAAGGTACTTCGCATGCCGATGTGCTGGAGCGTTTGCGGCGTCTGGGTCTCCTGCCTATCGAGGCTATCGAAACCGCCACGCGTACCGAACAGAAAACGCATGTCAGCGCGAAAACGCGGCAGGGTGTCGCCAACGCCATCGGCGAACTGGCTGTGCTGCTCAGCGCGGGTCTCACGCTTGACCGCGCCCTTGCGGTGAATATCGAAAACATCACCGATCCGGCGCTGAAAGCACAGTTCGCCAAATTGCGCGAACGCATCAAGGAAGGTGTGCCGCTGGCGCGCGCGATGGCAGAAGCCGACGGATTGTTTCCGCCCATGGCGTGTGCGATGGCCGAAGCGGGCGAGGCGAGCGGCAAGCTTGACGTCAGCCTCAGTCGCCTTGCCGAGGCGCTGGACGGCGCTGAGGCGTTGCGGCAAACGATTGTGTCCTCGCTCATCTATCCCGTCATCCTGCTGATCATCGCGACGAGCGTGATCCTGATGATGCTGTTGTTCGTCGTGCCGCAATTCGAAGATTTATTCACGGACGCGGGCAACAAACTTCCCTTCGCCACGCGCATCGTGATGGGCGCGAGCCATGCGTTGCGGTCCTATGGACTTCTCGGATTGCTTGCGTTGGTTGTCGGCATCGTTCTTCTGTGGCGGTGGCTGCGCCAGCCCGCCGTGCGCCGCGCGGTTGACCGCAATTTATTGAACACACCGCAGATCGGCCCGCTAATCCGCAACATCGAAACCGCGCGGTTTGCGCGCACGCTGGGCAGTCTTGTCGATGGCGGTGTCGCGCTTCCGACCGCGCTCAGCATCGCGCAGCGTTCGCTTGTGAACACTCATATGGGTGCTGCCGTCAGCAAAGTGGCGTCCGGCCTCAAGGAAGGCGGCGGTCTTTCGGGGCCGCTCGCCGCCACCAAACTGTTTCCGCCCATGGCGCTGAGCTTCCTGCGCACGGGCGAGGAGACGGCGCAGCTTGGCATGATGTTAAACCGTCTGGCCGATGTTCTGGATCGTGATGTGCGGACCACGATCCAGCGCATGATCGCGATCATGACGCCCGCCATTACCGTGATTATGGGTGTTTTGGTGGCGGGCACGATCGCGTCTATAATGTCCGCAATCCTCGGCTTTAACGATCTGGCGCTCGGACCATGATGAAACGAATCCAATTCAAACGCGGCGAAGCGGGCTTCACGCTTCTGGAACTTCTCGTTGTGCTGGCGATCATGGGCCTGTTGGCCGCGATCATCGCGCCGCAGGTTCTGAAATATCTCGGCAGCTCGCGCACGCAAACCGCGCGCGTGCAGATTCAGAACGTCACGGCGGCGCTGGAACTCTTCCGGCTCGATGTCGGGCGTTATCCCACTCCCGCCGAAGGGCTTGACGCGCTCGTCACCGCGCCGTCCACCGCGCCGGGATGGAACGGACCTTATCTGCGCAAGTTGAGCGCGCTGCACGATCCATGGGGCCAGGCCTATCTCTACAAGGATCCCGGCCAGCACGGCGAGGTGGATGTTTACACACTTGGCTCGGACAAGACCGAAGGCGGCACGGGCGAGGCGCAGGATGTCGGCAATTGGTAGCGGGTAACGCATGACATTGCTGGAAGCCCTTGTCGTCGTGGCGATCACGGCGCTGGTCGGCGCGCTCGAATTTCCCAATCTCGAACGCGCGCTCGCCATGTTTTCGCTGCGTGAAACCGCAAGCGCGCTGACGGCCGATCTGCGCGAGGCCCGGGCTGATGCGTTGCGTGAGGATCAGGATGTGACATTCGCGTTCACGCCAGACGGACGTGGCTATATCTGGAGCGAGGGGCAGGCGCGCACGCTTCCGCAGGTCGTTTCCGTGCAGCAAGGTGTAACGATCCGCTTCTTCGCGGATGGTTCGGCATCGGGTGGTGCAATCAAACTCGCATCGGGCAAGCGCGTCGTTCCCATTTCGGTGGACAGCGCCACAGGCGCCGTTACGGCTGGTTCATGACACGCGACTCGGGATCGGTTTTCATTGAGTCGATGGTCGCGGCCGCGATCGTCACGCTTTCGCTGGCCGCGATGTATCGCACGGTCGAGGAAAGCGCGCACAACAGCCGCGTCATTGCCGAAAAGCGCGAGGCGATGCTCATTGCGCAATCGCATCTTGCGACGGTTGGCTCTGTCATTCCTGTGGCGCAGGGCAACACGGGTGGCATCGAAGGCGCCTACGCTTGGAGCGTCGCCATCGCGCCTGACAGCGACACAAACGCGAGCGACGCAGGCCAATTGTGGCAGGTGACGGTTGCGGTGCGGCCAGCCGAAGGCGGCAACGATTTGGTGACATTGCGCAGCCTTGCGCTGGGACCGGCGGGCTGACCATGAAGGACAGAACCGGCGGCTTTGCGTTGATCGAGCTGATTGCGAGTCTTGTCATCTTGTCGATGATCAGCGTGCTGATGATATCGGGCGTCGTCACGGGACGGCGCGTGTGGGAACGGCTCGACGCCAACAACGCCATGGGCGAAAGCATCGCAGGCGCGCAGACTGTGCTGCGCCAGCGTCTCGAACGTACCTATCCCGCCACGCGCTATGATTCCAATCCGCCCTATTCGGACTTCGATGGCGCAGCGAGCACAATCACATTCCTTGCCGAACCGCGCGCCTCGGTGCGACCTGCCGCGCTGATGCGATATGAGGTGGCACTCAGCGGCGACGATCTCGCGCTCATCGGCACCAACGATGTGGCGAGCGACCCGAAAACGCCCACCGAAAGCCAAATCTTGCTGCACGGCGTGCAGAGCGTGGATATGGAATATTACGGGCCGGGCCCGGATGGCACGCCCGGCTGGCAATTGCGCTGGAAAGAACAGCAGTCGCCGCCGCAGCTGATCCGCATTCGTGTGCAATTCGCCGCCGGCGACGGTCGGCAATGGCCCGATCTTCTTATCAAGCCCGCGGCGAATATCGACACGCTTTGCGTCCTGAATGCCCAGACCGGAAAATGCCGGGGGCGTGCATGAATGTGAAAGATATCCTCAACGCCGATGTGCAGACGGTCGGCTGGTGGCTGCGGCGCGGCTTCATCTGGTGGATCGATCAATTGCTGGCGATGCTGCCGGCCGATTGGCGCGCGCGGTTTGGGCGACGTGCCAGCACGGTGGTTGAATTCGGCGACGATCTGGCGCTGCATCGGCAGGGCGAGGCGCAGGCGTTCGATCCCGCAACGCTGTCACCGCGCGAGAAACGCAATGTCACCATCGCGCTGCCGTTGCGCAAAGTGCTCACGCGCACGCTCGATTATCCGCTGCTGCCGTTGAACGATATCCGCCGCATGATTGCGCTTGATATCGACCGGCTGACGCCGTTTCGCGCTGATGCAGTATTTTACGACACGGAAATCATCCATCGCGATCCGCAAGGCGAGCGGCAGCAAATTCTGCTGGGCGTTTTGCCGCGCGAAACCGTGACGGAGGCGCTGGCGCGCGCTGCCGCCAACGATCTGGTGCCATCTGCGCTGGGCGCGGTCGGCAACGCCGGATCGAATATACATTTCAATTTCTTGCCCGCCGCGCGCAATGCGATGGGCAGCGGCAGCTCCTATGCGCCCTATTGGTGGGCGGCGGTGGCTGTTCTCGTGGCCGTCAATGTGGGCTTGCTGGCGTATCGCGATTCCAGCGACCTCGACACGCTTCGCCAGAATGTAGAATCGCAACGCGCGACGGTTTCGGTCGCGTTGCGTTTACGCGAAAAGGTGGAAGCGGAAGCAGCGCGGCGTGCATCGCTTCTCGCGCGACAGGCGCATAACAATCCGTTGCGTATTCTCGATGCAGTGACCAAGGCATTGCCCACCAACGCGTGGGCGCAGCATTTTGAATGGAACGGCCAGACGGTTCGCATCGCGGGCTATCGCAATGGTCCCGCTGACCTCTTGGGGCCGCTGGAAGCATCTTCCGTCGTGCATAACGCGCATGCGCTCGACACCGAGCCGCAGGCGGCCAAGGAGACCACGATCAAGCCGTTCAACATCGCCGCCGATCTCAAAGAGAGCGCCGCGCGATGAGGCAACTCAGCGAGCGCGAAGCCAAACTGGTCGCCATCGGAATCCTCGTGGCCGTAATCGCGATCACATGGGTAGGGATCATCAGCCCGATCATGGACGGCTTCCTGGAACGATCCGAGGAACGGACCGCGCTCCTCGACACCTACGCCCGCAACCAGCGCGTGCTGGCAGGCATTCCCGTCTGGCGGGTGCAGGCCGACGCCCAGAAGGAAACCGAGGCCAAATTCGCCATTCTGGCCCCTTCGTAGGCTCTGGCTTCACAGGCGCTTAAGGGCCGGATTGGTAAAATCGTGGCGGATTCAGGCGGTTCCCTGCTGACCGTGAGCGACGTCCAAAGC
Organism: Rhizomicrobium sp.; assembly: GCA_036510185.1. Lineage (GTDB taxonomy): Bacteria > Pseudomonadota > Alphaproteobacteria > Micropepsales > Micropepsaceae > Rhizomicrobium. The sequence goes on from DATCEI010000061.1 coordinate 5,648, forward strand.
GACTTCCAGCCGGGCTGGGTTCGGGTGCGGGCTGACCTGCAATTGACGCATATGCAACTGTATAAATGCCTGACAAGATTGGGCGGCGAGGATCCCTATGTCGTTGTTGAATACCTTTCGGTCGCTGCAGATCGCGCCTTCCAGACCGGGCATCTTGAACCGATGGCGGTCCGTGTTGAGATCGCAGCGCCCGTCCACATTCGGTCCTCGTAGCCCGGTTTTCCTGCCTGCGCTGGCGGCGGCTTCCTTGCTGGTGGCGGCCAGCTTCCAGCTGACCTTTCCCCCGATTTCGAACCTGCCGCCGAAATCCGATCTGGCGCCCCGCCGGGTGCGCGAGCCTGCGGGGCCGCAGGTCGCCGAATACCCGGCTATTCTGAAGAAGCCCATTTTCGCGCCCGACCGCGCGCCCGACCCCAAGGATATGGCCATCTCGGGCAGCATGACGGGATACGCGGTGCTTGGCATCGGGCTTGCGGGCGACGCGGCGACCGCGCTGATCCGTACGCCGTCCGGCACGATCGAGCGCGTGCGCCCCGGCGAGGATGTGGATGGCTGGAAGCTACTCTCGGTGGGGCCGAGCGAACTGACGCTCGCCAAGGATAATGAGCATCGCATATTGACGGTGGCGCCGCAGCCTGTTGCGCCACCTGTGCCGGTAAAACCAGCAAGCGTAACATCCGACGACCAGAGCGACGATTCAACCGACGACCAAAACGCCACGAACGACGACGACAGCCAGAACAACAACGGGCTTTCGCCATGATGCGTTCGATGCGTCGCGTGTTTGCGCTGAGCGTGGCTTTGCTTGCGTGCGGGATTGCCGGCGCAATTGCGCAGCCTGTGCCTGTTACCGCGCAAAAAGGAGATGTGACTCTGAACTTCCCCGCCGTGGATGTGCACGAGGCCGCGAAAGCCATTCTGGGCGATATTTTGGGCGTGAATTATGCCGTCGATCCTGCCGTCTCCGGCACGATCACGGTGGTGACAGCCCACCCGGTGGCCAAGGCCGATGTCTATCCCATATTGGAAGATTCGCTTAAGGCCGCGAATCTGGGGCTTGTGCGGCGCGGTGCGGTTTACACGATTGTGCCGCTGACCGAGGCACGCCGCCAGCCGCAATTCGTCACCGCCGGCGAACCCAGCTACGGCACGGAAGCTATC
>DATCEI010000062.1:0-6117 GCA_036510185.1 Rhizomicrobium sp.
CCCTTGCCGCGATGGCTTTCGAGCGCGATCAAATCATCGACATAGAGCGCTTTGCCCCAGGCCAGCCACTCCGAGATGCGGAAACCGGCGCAGGCCACCGGCACACCCGCATCCTCGGTGTAGATCAGCCGCCAACCGGAGCCTGCCTGTTGGCGGCGGGCTTGGGCGAGGAAGTCTTCGGCGCTGGTGATATGCGGCCGCAAGACCTGAATAACCGGGAAGCAGCAGCGAAAATCGGCATCCGATTGCGCCTCCTTCACCGCAATCATTTGGGCACGCTCAGCAGATCCTTCACCGTGACGCTGGCTTTGGCGAAATCCATCTGGCCAGCGAAACGCTCCTTCAGAGCGGCCATCACGCGGCCCATATCCTTCATCGAGGCAGCACCCAGTTCCGCGATGACGGTGCCGGCGGCGGCCTTCGCCGCATCGGCATCCATCTGCTGCGGCATGAATTCGCGAATGACCACGATTTCCTGGCGCTCGGCGGCGGCGAGTTCCGGGCGGCCGCCTTTGTCATAGGTTTCGGCGGATTCCTCGCGCTGCTTGATCATCTTGGCTAGCAGCGTGAGAATATCGTCGTCGCTGATGCCTTCGCGGCTACCTTCCGTGCGGTTGGCGATGTCGCGATCCTTGAGTGCTGCCAGCATCAGGCGGATCGTGCCGAGGCGGCGCTGATCCTTGGCCCGCATCGCGTCCTTCATCGATTCGTTCAAACGCTCGCGCAAAGGCATCGCCGATTCCTCGAAAAAGCGCGGCAATCTAGCTTCTCTGTGTGCAGGTGCAAAATCTGGTTGACCCGGCGGGGGGTCGTTCCTATTTTCCGCCAAATCGGAAGGCCCTTCATGACAGATCAAACGACCATCGCCGCCGCCCCACCGGCGGGCACGCTTTCGCGCGCGCGCGCATCGGCCGCCCTCGTGCTGTCGGATGGGACCGTGTTCGAGGGCCATGGCTTCGGCGCGGAGACGGCGGCGGTGGGCGAGGTGTGCTTCAACACCGCGATGACGGGCTATCAGGAAATCCTCACCGATCCGTCCTATGCCGGGCAGATCGTGGCGTTCACCTTCCCGCATATCGGCATTGTGGGCGCCAACAGCGAAGACGTCGAAGCGACGACGCCCGCCGTGCGCGGGATGATCGTGCGCGCGGATGCGGAGTCGCCGTCCAACTATCGCAGCATCGCAGCACTCGACCGCTGGCTGAAATCGCACAACATCCCGGCCATTGCAGGTATCGACACGAGGCGTCTGACCAGCCGCATCCGCGAACAGGGCATGCCGCATGGCGTTGTCGCGCATTCGGCGAGCGGCAAATTCGACATCGATGCACTGGTCAAACAGGCGCGCGAATTTCCGGGGCTGGTGGGTCTCGATCTCGCCAAAGATGTTTCGTCGCGCCAGAGCTACAGATGGCGCGAGAAGCCCTGGGCGTGGAACGAAGGGTATAGCGAACAGAAATCGCCGACATGGCGCGGCGTGGTTATCGATTACGGCGTCAAGCGCAACATCCTGCGCCTGCTCGCGGGCGAAGGTGCGGAAATCACCGTCGTACCCGCAAGTGCGAGTTTTGACGAAGTTATGCGGCACGCGCCGCATGGCGTGCTGTTGTCCAACGGTCCCGGCGATCCGGCGGCGACGGGTGAATATGCCATTCCCACCATAAAGGGCTTGATCGATTCCGGCATGCCGGTGTTCGGCATCTGCCTTGGCCATCAGATGATGGGGCTGGCGCTGGGTGGACAAACGCGAAAAATGGCGCATGGCCATCACGGCGCGAACCATCCGGTGAAGGATCTGGAAACCGGCAAGGTCGAGATCGTGTCGATGAATCACGGCTTCACGGTGGACCGCGAGACGTTGCCGAAGGGTGTGAAGGAAACTCACATCTCGCTGTTCGACGGCAGCAATTGCGGCCTGCGCCTCGAAGGCAGACACGTGTTCAGCGTGCAATACCACCCCGAAGCTTCGCCCGGCCCGATGGATTCGCATTATCTTTTTCAGCGTTTCTCGAAGGCCGCGAAAGTGCGTGCTTAATCCTTCAACCGCCAAGGCGGATTGCGGCGGATGTTGCCTGCATAAAACAGACAAAGCTTCACACCTGCTGGATCGGTGAGCCATGCTTCGCGCCATAGCCATGGCTGATCGATGATTTCGGAATCGAAAACGATTCCCGTTTCTTTGAGTGCGGCCACGCGCGCATCGAGATCGTCGCATTCGAAACAGATCCTTGCGCCGTTGCCCGCGCCGCGCGCGTCTTTGGTCAGATGCAGAGAGAAGGTGCCGTCGCCATCGGGCACTTCAAAACGCGCGTAATGATCGTTCAGCACGATCAAATGAAAGCCGAGCGTTTTATAAAACGCGACAGAGCGGTCGAGATCGAGGGCCGGTGCCGTAACCTGATTGAGGCGCATTCCGTAATGCTAGCGCTTCAGCTCAATCACGTCGAAGACAGACTCCTGCGCCGGATAGGGAAATTCGATGCGGGCGGAGCCGGGGCCGGTCGAGGAGAGAAGGCCCACGGCGTCGCTGGGTGTCGTGTCCGCACCGATATAATCGCCGCCGCCGGAATAATGCGCCGCATGATCGCGCGCTATATTCATGCCGGCCAACAGCACGAAGCCCCCGGATTCATGGGCGAACAGCGTGCCGCCGAAATGCTGCGTGCCGCTGAATTTCTCGAACATTGCGCGGCCGCCATGCGCGGTGATGCGGCAGGAAAACCACGAATAGACTTTCGTCGGCTCCATGCCGCCCAGTTTCATCGTGCGGCAATGCCAATTGCCGGAAAGTTCGGCGAGCGAGGCCGGACGTGCGCCCCTCTCCAGCACGCCGCGGATCGCGGCGACATCGTGCGCGGGGCCGCGTGACGCTTCCTGCATTCCGGCGGCGCGGGATTCATCGAGTTTCGCAAGCCTGCCCGCATCGTATTGCGAAGCGTAATCTTGCCAGGCGGCATGCGCGGCGTTGATCGCCATTCCCAATGAGGTGGCAACCAAAAGTGCTTTAAGCGTCTTCCCGCGCATTGTTACTCTCCGCTTCGCCCTGATCGGGCGCGACCCATCCTTTGAGGTCAGCGGTGGGTGGCATGCCGACGACGTTGTAACCGGCATCGACGAAATGCACCTCGCCAGTGACCCCGGCTGAGAGGTCACTAAGCAAATAGAGTGCCGCGTTGCCGACATCGTCCATCTCGACGGATTTCTTGAGCGGCGCGTGCGCCTTGTTCCATTTGAAGACCATGCGGGCATCGCCGACGGCGGCACCGGCCAGCGTACGCATGGGGCCTGCAGAAATCGCATTAACCCTGATCGCATCGCGGCCGAGATCGGCGGCGAGATAACGCACACTTGCTTCGAGCGCCGCCTTCGCCACGCCCATCACATTGTAGCTCGGCATCACGCGCGTGGCGCCGAGGTAAGAAAGCGTCAGCAGCGCCCCGCCCTTCGGCATCAATTGCGCCGCGCGCTGCGCCACCGCCGTGAAGGAATAGCAGGAGGTATCCAGCGTGCGTGTGAAATTGGCGCGCGTGGTGTTGATATAACGGCCTTTCAGCTCGTTGCGGTCGGAATGCGCGATGGCATGCACGAGGAAATCGAGCCCGCCCCATTTTTCTTTCAGCGTGGCGAACACCGCATCCAGTTCGGCATCGCTTTCGACATCGCAGGGCAACACCAGCGTTGAACCAAGCGATTCCGCCAACGGCTTGAGGCGCTTGGCCTGCGCGTCGCCCTGATAGGTGAAGGCCACTTCGGCACCGTGCGAGTGCAGCGTGCGTGCGATACCCCAGGCGATGGAATGGTCATTGGCGACGCCCATCACGAGGCCGCGCCGTCCTTCCATCCATTTCGCGGCGTCAGCCATTATGTCCTCGTTGTTTCAGTTCGGGACAGTTACGCGCCCAGACGCTGGAACACCAGCGTCGCGTTCGTGCCGCCGAAACCGAAACTGTTGGAAAGCGCGGTCGTGATATTCGCATCGTCAATGCGCTTGCGCACGATGTTCGCACCTTCGACGGCGGGGTCCAATTCTTCGATATTTGCGCTTTCGCAGATGAAGCCGTGCTGCATCATCAGCAGCGTGTAGATCGCTTCGTGCACGCCCGCCGCACCCTGGCTGTGGCCGGTCAGCGATTTCGTTGCGCTGACCGGCGGCATGTTCTCGCCGAACACTTCGCGGATGGCGTTGATCTCCGGTATGTCACCCACGGGCGTCGAGGTCGCGTGCGGATTGATGTAGTCGATGGGCGCGCGAATTTTTTCAATCGCCATGCGCATGCAGCGGACAGCGCCTTCGCCAGAGGGTGCAACCATGTCCGCGCCATCGGCAGTCGCGCCATAACCGACAAGTTCGGCATGGATTTTCGCGCCGCGCGCTTTTGCGTGTTCCAGTTCTTCCAGCACGAGAATTCCGCCACCGCCTGCGATGACAAAACCGTCGCGGTTCTTGTCGTACGCGCGCGAAGCTTTTTCCGGCGTCGCATTATATTTCGCCGACATCGCGCCCATCGCGTCGAACAATTCGGAGAGCGTCCAGTCGAGTTCTTCGCCGCCGCCCGCAAACATGATGTCCTGCTTGCCCCATTGAATCATTTCGGCGGCATTGCCGATGCAATTGGCGGAGGTCGAGCACGCGCTCGCAATCGAATAATTCACGCCCTTGGTTTTGAACCAGGTCGAAAGATTGGCCGAACAGGTGGACGACATCGCTTTCGGCACCGCAAACGGCCCGATGCGCCGTACACCTTTTGTGGGATCGCGCGCGGCGTCGGCCGCCGCCACAATCGCGCGCGTCGAAGGTCCGCCCGAACCGACGATCAACCCCGTGCGTGCATTGGAAACATCGCCCGGTTCAAGCCCCGCATCCTTGATCGCCTGATCCATCGACAGCCAGCAATAGGCCGCACCATCGCCCATGAAGCGACGCGCGCGCCTGTCCACCACCGCATCGAGATCGATCTTCAGGCTTCCTTCCACCTGACTGCGGAAGCCCATCATTTTGTAGGTTTCTGATGCCGTGATGCCGGACTTCGCATCGCGCAGCGACGCCGTCACCTCATCGACTGAGTTGCCGATGGGAGAAACAATGCCCATGCCGGTGACGACGACGCGGCGCATGATGTTCGCTTAAGCCGGAGCGGCGGCCGCTTGCGCCGCCATCGCATCGATGAAGAGGCCAACCTTCAGATCCTTCACCTCGAACGCAACCTTGCCGTCTACCTTCACGATACCATCGGCGATGCCCAGCACGAGCCTGCGCATGATCACGCGCTTCAGCTCGACATAGTAGGTGAGCTTCTTCGCCGTCGGCAGGATCATTTCGGTGAGTTTCACTTCTCCAACACCGATCGCGCGGCCCTTGCCGAGGCCGCCCATCCAGCCGAGGAAGAAGCCGACCATCTGCCATAGCGCGTCAAGGCCAAGGCAGCCCGGCATTACCGGATCGTCCTGAAAGTGGCATTTGAAGAACCAGAGGTCGGGATGGATGTCGAATTCGGCTTCCACCTCGCCCTTTCCGGCGCTTCCGCCATCGGCGGTGATCTTGGTGATGCGGTCGAACATCAGCATGGGCGGCAGCGGCAATTTGGCGTTGCCGGGGCCGAACATTTCGCCCCGCGCGCAGGAAAGCAACCCTTCGAGGTCGAAGCTCGATTGTTTCACCAGCATAGGCGCGCCATCCTCGAAAGATTCGATCCGGCGGCCCCTCGCCGCTCTTTTTAGAAGCATTCTAACAAAGCATCTGCTAGATTGCGTCCGGGTCAAGAATGAGGCCGGGGCGCAAGGCGCGCAAGGGCCTCAGGAACCAGAGGGTGGGTATGCGTCGTTCCGCGCGGGATTCCGCGAAAGAGGACAATGTTGCGCGCTTGCGCGCGGCGGCCCTGCGCCCCACGCGCCAGCGCGTGATGCTGGCAGGGCTGCTGTTCCGCAGCGGCGACCGGCATCTGACGGCCGAAGCTCTGCACGAAGAAGCCGCGCAGGCGGGCGTGAAAGTTTCGCTCGCCACCATCTACAACACGCTGCATCAATTCACGGATGCGGGGTTGCTGCGGCAGGTTGCAGTGGACGCCGGCCGGGCATGGTTCGACACCAATGTGAACGAGCACCAGCATTTCTACGTCG
>DATCEI010000063.1:0-14213 GCA_036510185.1 Rhizomicrobium sp.
CGGCATTGTGGTCGATGAGGCTGTTGAGTTCGCGGGCCAGCGGCGCGATCTCCGCCGGGAAATGGCCTTCAAGCCTGCGCGCATTGCCGTCGCGAATGCGCGCCAGCGCCTCGCTGACGCGCCGCAGCGGAATCAATCCGATCCGCACCTGCAGAAAGATCGCGGCGATCAGACCCGCGCCCAGAATAACGAATGACCAGATCAGCGTGCCGTTGAAGCGCGCGGAATCGGCTTCGATTTGCGCGCGGTCCCCGGCGACCAGAATCATGTAGGCGCGGTTGGGCGTCGTCTGGCCCGCAGGTGCTGCAAATTCGATACGCCGTTCCAGCACGCGCAGCGACTGGTTTTCAGGACCGTTCGCGTAACCGTAAGTGATGCCGTCGATGGTGCTCGTACCGCCGACAATGATGTTCTTGTCCCATAGCGAACGCGAGGATTGCGGTTCCGCGCCATGCGATCCCAGCGGCGTCACCTGCCAATAAGAACCCGAATAGATGCGGCCATAACGCGGATCGGCGTCGCGGCCCGCAAGCGACACGCTGCCGTTGGCGGCCGGTTCAGCCGCCGCGATCAGTTCATCGAGATCGGATTTGAGCTGCGCGTCGAAGCGTTCCGAAATCGTCGTGCGATAGACGCCCGACAGCAGAAACCCGCCGCCCGCCAATCCCAGCACCGTCCAGATCGCGGCGGCGGCGATCAGGCGCGATGCGAGAGAATCAAACCTCGGCGCGATCTTTGCGCTCAGCGTCCGGAACTTCGAGGCAATAGCCAAGGCCGCGCACCGTTTGAATGAGATCGGCGTCGAGTTTTTTCCTCAACCGCCCGACAAACACTTCGATCGTATTCGAGTCGCGATCAAAATCCTGATCGTAAAGATGTTCGATCAATTCCGTGCGCGACACCACCTTGCCGCGATGATGGGCGAGATAGGCGAGCAGCCGGTATTCCAGCGACGTCAGCTTGATCGGATTACCGTCAACCGTCACGCGGCTTGCGCGCGTATCGAGCCGCAACGGCCCGATTTCGATTTCCGATGTCGCGATGCCGGCCGCCCGGCGCAGCAGCGCGCGCACCCGCGCCAGCAATTCCTCCGTGTAAAATGGCTTGGCGAGATAATCGTCCGCGCCCGCGTCGAATCCGGCCACCTTGTCGCTCCAGCGGTCCCGCGCGGTCAGGATCAGCACCGGCATGGTCTTGCCGCTTTTGCGCCAGCTTTCCAGCACGCGCACGCCATCCATCTTCGGCAGGCCAAGATCGAGGATCACCGCGTCGTAAGGCTCGGTATCGCCCAGGAAATGGCCCTCTTCGCCGTCGCCGGCCGTATCCACCACATAACCCGCATCGTTCAGCGCCTTTTTCAGCAGCCGTTGCAGATCGCGTTCATCTTCGACCAGCAGAATCCGCATCAACGCCCTCCCCGGTGCATCCAGCCGGGAAAGCCGCGCCCCCAGCCGGGCCGCGGTTCCCAGCCCGGCGGAAAGCCCCGGCCCGGCCCGACCGGCTCCATGGGACGCACGCCCTCAATGCCGACCACATGACCCGTCCGCGCATCGGTGTTGAACCACACGATCCGGCCTTCCGGCGTCATCCATTTGAGGCGATACCAATAGCGGCCGTCCGGGCCCATAGTGGGGCCTTCGGCGTCATAAAACGTGCCGGGATGGCTGTGTTTGACGTATGGCAGGATGCGATCCAGCGGCTGAACCTGCCCCGCCGCCACATGCTCGCGGGCCTGCTGCGCCGACGCGGGCGTAAGCCCCGCGGCCAGCAAACCGAGAAGCACCGGAATCGCAAGCGTACGCATGAAATTTTCTATCTCCGGACAGATGAACCGCCGATGAACGCGGGCCTCAGAATGCGTTCAGACGGCCGATATCAGATTACGCCCCGGAAACGACGGCTCCAACCTCTGTGTCCCGAGTTTTGGAGGAACGAGCATCGGTTTCAATCTTGAGGCGAGCGTCTTCCGGTAAGCCCCTCCCCGGAGAGATGGCAAACCGTCAAGCGAGAGCCCGCGCGGGATGCCAAGTTCCGCGCGGGTTTCTCATTTTTGACGGTCGCTAAGCCACTTCGCGGATCGTTGCGAATTCTTCCAATGGTGCGCGTTCGCTGACGAGCGAATTCACGGCCACGTCGTCGGCATAACCGATGGCCATGCCGCAAAAGATCATTTCGTTTTGCGGCACGGCGAGATAATCGCGGATCACGCCATGCCACACTGCCCATGCTTCCTGCGGACAGGTGTGAAGCCCGCGTTCGCGCGCCAGCAGCATGATGTTTCCCATGAAGATGCCGAGATCGCACCATTGGCCCTGCTGCATGGCGCGATCCATCGTGAAAATGAGTCCGGCAGGCGCGCCGAAGAAATCCCAATTGCCGGCGAAGAATGCGAGACGCGCGGGCTTGTCCTCGCGTGGAATGCGCATCGTCGCGTACATCATCTCGCCGACACGGAAACGGCGCGTGCGATAAGGCTCGACCAGTTCCGGCGGATAGATCAGATATTCCGGCGATTCGCCCATCGGCGTTTCGGCGCGTTTGGCTTTCACGCGGCGCACGAGTTCGTCGCGCGAGTTGCCGATCAACGCATAGACTTTCCACGGCTGAAGATTGCCGCCGGATGCCGCGCGCGCCGACAGCGTGAGAATCTCGGCAATCGTTTCGGCGGACACCGGATCGGGGCGAAACGCACGAATGGATTTCCGCGTCGCGATTGCTTCGCTGACCTTCATCGAATTCTCCCCATCGAACCATCGGCATGAATGCAGGCATCGGCGTCATCTGTAAACTTTCAGAAATAGGCCGTCACGCGAACTTCGCCGCGCGCGCCATTGCCGCCCGCGCCGGAATTATTGCCGTTCAGAGAAGCACCACCACCTCCGCCGCCACCGCCTGGAGCCGCGCCATTGCCGCCCGTGCCGCCCACGCCGCTGGCATTGCCGCCACCGCCGCCACCGCCTGAGCCGCCGAATTGATTCATCGAGGTTGAGATCGCCGTTCCGTTGCCGCCTGTACCGCCAGCGGTCGTTCCGGCTGTACCTCCGGCAATAAGGGAGCCACCGATTGCCGAGGCCCCGCCCGTTCCACCGGCGAGGTCCGCATTGCCGGTGGTAATCCCGCCACCTGTTCCACCGGCGCCACCGCCCACTGCCGATGCCGGAGCCGCGGCAGCAGCCGTGACGCTCGATGCAACAGTCGCGGGCGTTCCGCCATAGTTCGACAGAATGACGCCGGCCGATCCGGCAACGCTCGCCGACGAACCGCCGGAACCGGAAATACTGGGCGTCGTTGCGAAAGTGCCGAACGTCGTGTCCGTCGCCGCCGTGCCGGCAATTCCGTCCGCGTTGTCGGCGGTTTGTGCGGCGCCGCCCGCGCCACCCGCAGCGACCGTGACCGATACCGTCGCCCCAAGCAGGGCCGTATCCACATTGAAGCGGCTGACGGCGCCGCCGCGCCCGCCCGTGCCGCCGCTGCGCCCCGATCCTGCCGCGCCGCGGCGTCCCGATCCGCCGCCGCCGCCGCCGCCGATCACAACGACTTCGAGATATTTGGATAGCAACGGAACAGTATAGGTGCCGCTTGCCGTGAAGGTTTGCGGCAGAGGCGCGAGGCTCCATTCGACCGGCGTCCACACGCCATCCCACCACGCGAACATCACCCAATCATACTGGGAAGAAAGAACGGCGAGATTTACCGTACCGCTCGTTTGCACCGTGACGGTGTTGGCGGTGTTGTCCTTCTTGCGCACGATCAGCCAGTCGTCGGCGGTTGCGCTCGCCGGCAACGTGATCGTGGCCGCGCCGCCGCTCGCATCGACGCGGCTGGTTTTGAAGAATTGCGCCGATGTCAGCGTGGCGCTGCCGGTGATCGCGTTGCTTTTCGCGGCATTGGGCGCGCGGCCGAGCAACGCCTTCTTCAACGCCGTGCCGGACGTGGAATATGTGGTCTGGTAATCCGCCGCCGGATCGGGGCCAGTGTCTTCCGAAAGATTGGTGATGTGGCTTGCGGAAATCGGCGTTCCATCGGCGCGGAAATAAGCGCGCTCGCGCCAATTGCCGCTGCCATCGGAGGTGTAGATACCGACATCGCCCGCCGCCGTAACGCGATTTGCGGCGCCGATCAGAATGAGGCCTGTCGCATTGTGCGTGAGCGTCAGCGCGCCGCTAAAGCGCAGGAAACGAAGCTTGTGCGTTTTCGTGCCGAAGGACGTGATCGTCGTCGTGCCTGTGATTTGTACCTTCACGGAAGGCGACGCTCCGATATCCGCCGTTGCGGCGCTTGCAACACTCGATTCCGAGGCGATGAAATCCACCGACCCGTCGCTGGCATTGATGTCGAGTCCGTCATGAAATGTCGAACCGTCCGGCGAGACCTTGAAATGAAAATTGTCGTCGCCGGTGAGGCCCACTTCCGCGCGCGCGGAGAAATTGTCCTCGAACAGCAGCGAAGCGGTATTCGCGGTGGCTTGTTTGCTGACCGTGAAACGCACATCGCCCGTGCCGCCGGAACCTGTTTCCAGCGCGGCGAACAGCACAGCGTTTGATTTCACGGCCAGCTTGTTGGTGGAATCCGCATTCGTGTTGACGCCCAGCAACGGCACGTTCTGCAAATCGATCACGCTGACGAAATCGACCCAGGCGCTGCCATTATAGACAATGAGTTTTGCCTCATCGGCGACATAGGCGATCAGTCCGCTGAACGGCGCATAGAACCGCCACGCGCCATCCGCGCGATAGGCGAGCTTGCCGTCCTGTCCCGTCCACGCGCCGGTGCCGCCGGTGGCGATAAGATAGGTGTCGCCGTCCGTGGGGCTTCCCGGCGGCGTGTTGAGATCGCGGTCGTTGAGCCGCGCGCACAAAAACGCATCCAGCTGGAACAGCGCCTCGTTGACGGTGACGTGTTTTTGGGCTTGCGACGCCGCCAGTTCCGGCAGCCCCGCACGGGGAGTGGTATCGGTCATGTGAACCTCAGAATGTGAAACTGGCCGTCTTTCCCGTGCCGCGTCCAAACACGGCGGAAAGCTGATAGGCGGTGAAGGTGAAGGGCATTGGCAGGCCGGACGGAAAATCCGCCGCGATTTCGGATGTGGTGTATGTTATCGAAGGCGATGAGACAGCACTGAACGTCCGCACGACCGACGAGCCGTTGAGGATTTCCACATCGTAACTTTCGGACTGTTCGCTCATCGGGATTTCGGTCTGATCCCAGCTATCGCTCGACGGCGCGCGGTCGCGGCGAATCCAGGACAGCAGCAAATCCGCGCCATCGTCCGCATAAACCGCCTTGAGCTGACATGGCGAAAACGGCCGGTAGCCAATGCCTTTGAACTGTTCGGATCCGCCCTGAAAGGCCGGATCGGAAATCGGTTTCCCTTTCGGACCCCAAAGATAGTTGAACGGCAGCGCATATTGATTTTGCGGCAACGACAATTGCTCCGGCGTGCCATCAAGCACCACGATGCGCGCGGCCGCCGCGACCGGACCGGCCATCGCGCGTTCGGTGCCCGCCTGCCCGCGCAACAGCCGCGTCAACGTCCACTGGTCCGTGCCGGTCAATTCGGCGTTGGCGAATTGCAGCACTTCCCAATCGCCATCCGCATTTTCGACCGCGATCGCGTTTGCGCCACCGAACACGGAGATGTCATCGGTCGAAGACAGCGTGCCATTATAAAGCCTGACTTGCAGCGCATTGATTTCATCCCAGCGCCAAGTCGGGCCGGAATTGAAATCCGCAATCGTTTCGCCGATGGAAGCCGCGCGCAACAGCGTTGTGTCCAGCGCGTAACCGGAATCACTCGCACTGCGATAGATCAGCACCGCGCCCGGCCACGGATTTGCCAACGCCGCCGCATAAGGCGCCCAGGGCGTTTGATCATCGGTCAGCAAGGGCAGATCGAGGAATGTGATCAACGCGCGGCCCTTGTAAACAATCGACTGGATTGCCGCGGGCGCGCGTTGCGGCCCGACGATCAATTCGTAGATCGACGGATCGGTCGCCACCACCTGCAAGGCGCGCGCGCCGGCATCGTCGATTTCCGTCACGCGCAATCGCCAGTTGCGCCCGCCGGCTTCCAGCGAAACCTCATCTGCTGCATCGAGCGCAAGCTGCGATGGCGGAAGCGAAAACACACCCATCTCGCGCATCACCCATGCGTCTTGCAACAATTGTCCCGCAATGCCGATGGCCGTTCCCTGATCCATCACAATGGGCAGCGTGGATTGCGCCACGCGATCCGATAAGCCAACAAGTCGTCGCGTTTCCGCAATCGCCTGGCGATAATCCGCATCGCCGTCGATGTAGGAAATGCGCGAAGCAAGCGGCAGATCGGTTTCTTCCGCGCGCGTGAACGAATAGCCGAAACACGGTTCGCCGCTATCGGGCACAACAAGATCGGTTTCAGAGAACGGCGTCGCCGTCGGCCGGCCGCGCGCCACGAAAACGATTTCGCCTTCGCGCTCCACCGCATCGAATTGATACGCCACACTGAGCGGCGCAATCGCATCGCGCGGACTCATCGTGTCCGTCACCGCATAGCCGGTGACAAGTCCATCGAGATCGGAAACATCGCAGGCCGCAAATTGCGCGTCGGCGCACAACGACGTGACGAGATCGGACAACAACACCGCGCCCAATCGCCCATTCAGCCAGTGACCCAGCATATAATTCGCCGTGTCGCCCCACACATCGCTGCGCGACGGGAAAAACGGAAACGGCCGCGCATCCCAACACCACAGATAAATATTCGCCGTATCGACCATGCGCCCGGAATAAACGCCCGACGCCGGATTGTTCGCGTCATCGCTCCAGAAATTCAGATGCGCTTCAAGAAAGCGGCGTTGAATCAGATCGTCGCGCTGACCGTTGGAATAATAAGGCAACGCGCTTTCGCTCGATTTCGGATCGAAGAAAACATTGGGCTGGTTCGCCCCTTTATCGACCGCCGGACATCCCAACTCGGTGAAGACGATTGGCTTGCCTTGCGGCGTCCATGCGGTGGGACTTCCGCTTTCGCTGCCGTCGGGCCGGTCGTAATGCGCGTTCGACCACCAGTTCCACAAATCCTTCGCGCGAAACACAAACGGCTTGCCGAGACCATCGGTGATCGGCGTGCGCGTTTGGGTGTTGCGGTCATCATCGCTCGCGTAATACCAGTCGTAATCTTCGCCACCCTGAATGTTGCGCGCGAGATAGGCCGCATCGTGAATATCGGTTGGACCGTTCACCGCGTCATAATCGAGATGCGCCGTGCCGTCGCGCCAATCGGCGAGCGGCATGTAATTGTCGATGCCGACGAAATCGATATTCGCATCTGACCATAGCGGGTCGAGATTGAACAACAGCGCGCCCGGCGCATCGCCAGTTTGATGATTGTTGTATTCGGACCAGTCCGCGCCGTAACCGATCTTCGTGCCGCCACCGAGAATGCCGCGCACATCGGCGGCGAGCGTCTTCAACGCGGCGACAGCGGGATAAGCGGTCGCACTGTCGCGCACGCTCGTCAGCCCGCGCAATTCGGAGCCGATGAGAAAGGCATCCACGCCGCCAGCGGCCGCGCAAAGATGCGCATAATGCAGCACCATGCGCCGCCAGCCCCAATCGTCGCCGCCGGTCCACGCCACACTCGTTCCGCTCACGGAATAATCGGACGGCGACGCGCTGCCGAAGAACGAATTGATCTGCGTGCCCGCGGTGCTTGTTTTATCGGGGCTTCCACTCACGCCCGGCGCGGGATCGCAAGTGATGCGGCCGCGCCACGGATAAGCGGGTTGCGCACTCGCGCCCGTGTAAGGATCGGTCAGCGCATTGCCGCTGGCGATATCCAAGAACAAAAACGGATAGAAAGTGACGCGAAGCCCGCGCGATTTCAGATTCTGAATCGCTTCAACGACGCTTTCATCCGAAGGCGTGCCACCATAGGCAGGAATGCCGCCGATTTGACTCACGACATGCGCATCGGCGCGCGCCACACCGTTGACGCTCCAGGTTTCGGGATAGGTGTCCTTGTAATTCGTTTCGACGCCGGGCTGGATTTGAATTTCGTTCGCGCGCAAATCGCTACCGAACCAACCGACGACCAATGCCGCCGCGCCGACATTCGGCGCAATGGCCTGAAGATCATCCAGCGACGCGGTGAAATCGGCGACACCGCTCGCGTTATGCGCGTTCTGCGGCGTTGTCGTGCCCTCGCCGTCATCGGCGGTGATGGCCTCCGTCGCGTAAACAAATTCGCCCGCGCCGGGGATGAGACACACGCCGGTCAATTTGTTTTCCAGCGCGCCCGGATTGTCCGACGAAATCGCGCGAATAATTTCGAACTGCAATTGCGGAATGCGGTTGCCGAATTGCGCCAGCGGCATGTCCTCGAACACGATGTAGGCGAGGCCACGATAGGCAGGCGTGTTGCCATCGCCCTCGATTTCCTGAATCAACGGATCTTCGGTTTGGTTTTCGGTTCCCGCGTAGAAGCGCGTCGTGTATTGCGAGAGATCAAGCAGATTGCCGCCCGCCCAGACGCGGCCAATGCCTGTCGCGATCCCTGCGCAAAGCCCAACCGCAAAGGAAATCGAATAGGTATAATCCGTTTCGCTGACGCCGGGACCAAGACCTTTGCCGCCCACTTTCGTTGTCGTCGCGGTTTCCTTGAATTGCGAAGCCCACAACAACTGGCCCGCGATGCGCACGCGCCCGTAAATGCGAGGGATCGGCGCGCCTTCCGTGGATGTTTGAATGTTGATATCGGAAAGACGCGGCCCCTGAATCTTCCGGCCGGGCGCGAGCGCCGAATCGATCTCGCTGCCGATGAAGGCGCCGACCGCCTGCCCGATTTCCGCGCCGGTGATCGTGACGCCCATAACAGTAAAATCGGGCAAAAGATCGCCGAGCGCCTGACCGGCGGCGCTTAAAACAATGGAAGCCATGGTTCAAATCCTGAATGCGTAAGCGAGTTTGCTTTTCCAGAATGCGGAAAACGGTTCCTCGCTGACGCGCTTGTTCTGCCGCGCGTGAATGAGCGTGCGCCGTCCGTTCTTTTCCGCGACGATGCCGCAATGTTTGGCGGGTCCGCGCGAAACCATGCAGAACAACGCAACATCACCGGGGCTAATTTCTTCGCGTGGAATTTCGTGCGTGTGCTGCGCCACTCCTGCGTAAAGCGTTTCTTCGCCCGTCGCTTCCGCCCAGTCGGGCGAATAGGCAGGGATGGCTCGCGGCTCCGCGCCTTCCAGCTCGCGCCACACGCCGCGCAACAGACCAAGGCAATCGCAACCCGCGCCTTTCAAACTCGCCTGATGCAGATAGGGCGTGCCGATCCAGCCGCGCGCGGCGCGCACGATTTCAGTGTCCGTGGCCATAGCGGCTGCCTCCATCGAGCGACAGGTTTTGCACGGGCGAGGATGTGATCGCATCGTTTCCGGGCATGTAAGGAAAGCCGCGAAAATTGATCGCGTTGTCGAATTTCGCTTTGCAGGTGGCAAACTGCTTGTCGCAACCGGCGCTGATCGTGAACGCATCGTTTACGGCGACGGCTTCGCTCATCGATTGCCATAATTCGATGCTGACGCCGAGCGCGGAAACGCCGTGACGTTTCACTTCCATCGCACGGCCCGCATTCGCGCCGCTGGTCCATGTCAGCTTGCCGCCCGTGAACCAGCCATCGACATAAGCGCCGAGGCCCGTCGCGGTGAAGCGGCGATTGTCTGACCCGATTGCAACCGCGCCATCGCAGGTGAATGCCGGGTCGGCAAGCGAAATTGTGCAGCGCGCGTCGCCGAGATCGGCGTCGCAGGAATATCCGTAGGCGCGGCCGACGGCCTGATTGAGCGCCTGCGCCAGGCCGCGCAATTCCGCCTGAAACGCTGTTTTACCGCGTTTCACCTGACCCAGATTGCCTTTGCGCATCAGCACGCGCTGATCCGGCGAGGCCCAGTTCACGCGCCAGATTTCGATGCTCGCATTGTCATAAAGTCCGGCGACGAGATCGGATTCGTTCAGCGTGTCCGAAGACAGCGCGCCCACGACGGCGAGATTGTCCACCGCGAGATTGAGCTGCGATTGCACTTCGCTCGCCGTGAATCCGCTGGTCGCTTCGTAGGCCACGTTGTCGAACACGACCGCCACATCGTGATCGGTGAAGCCCTGCACCGTGCTGTCATTGCGTGTAATCTTCCAGCACCAGCACAAGGTTGTCGAGCCAGTATCGAGATGATCCTGCATTCCGGTTGGCAGCGTTTTCATAACAGCACCTCCACAATCGGAATGTTCGGAATTTCGCCCGCCATGAAATTGGAGAGATTGATCGAGAGGGAATCCGAATCGAAACGCACCGGGCTGTCGAATTCGAAGCCTGCCGTGATGGCGGCGGCGTTTGCGGGCGCGGACGTGAATGTTACGATGCCCGTTGTCGCGTCTGTGCTGACTCCGCTTGATTGCAGAACGCCTGCAACCGCGATCTGCACGGAGCCGTCCACCGGCTTTTTTATTGTGCGCGTCCAGCTTGCGGAACCGGAGATATAGTTCTTCACAAGCTGGAATGTCGTCGTGTGTCCGTCGCCGGTGCCAATGGATTGATCGCTTGGCTGCGCGCTTCCGCCCGGCGCGCAGGATTTGAAGTCGGAAAAATCCTTGAAGCGGAAACCATAAAGCCGCGCCATGCGCGCTTCGAAGAACGCAATCGTGGCGTGCAGATCGTCCAGCGTTTTCACGCCATAGCCGACATCGTAGCGCCGCCGCGAATTGGCCCACACGGCGTTGCGCTCCTCGAAACCGGAGCCGAGCGTGACGATCTCCGTCTTGCGCTCCGGGCCGCCGGTCGAATGAAACGCGATTGCCGTGGGGAAACGGACTTCGTGAAAGTTCATGTCAGAAATTCCTTTGGCCGCGGGCGAGCGCGCGCGTCATCATGGCGGCGATCTGCGATTCCGATTTCAGGAAACTTTGCGCATCGCGCGCCTGCACGTTGAGAACGACCTGCGGACGGCTCGCAGACAATGCGCCATTGGGTGCGATCTGTCCGCTCGACGACGGCACAAACAATTCCGGTCCCTGCTCTCCCACAAGATAGGGCGCGCCCGCATCCACCGGGCCGCCGCCCGCGCGCGTGCCCGCTATCGATGACAGCACGTTCGATGCAAACGAACTGATGAAACCTTCCACGGGCTTGACGATGAACTGGTTGATCGCGACGCGGTCGAAATCGGCCAGGATCGCATCGACCAATTGGTCCATTGAGCTTTTGCCCGAAACCGCCGCGTCGGAGATCGTGCGCGCAACCGCGCTGAAGCTTTTGTCGATTGCGCTTTCGATGCTCGCGCCTGTATCGGCGACGGGGCCGTTGGCGAAATCGGACAAGGCTTTCGCGGCAGACGCGAGTGCGGTGTTCAACGGCGAAATATCCGCGCCGATTGAAACAGTTTGCGTGGTGTCAGCCATCGGGGTGCGCTTTCATCAGTTCATCGAGTTCGGAACGTGCGAGCGGAGCGGCCACGCGCGGTCTGTGCCGCGCCTGCCAGCCCGCAACGCATGCGTTCCATTCCGCCAGGGTCATCGACCAGAACGTGTCGGGCGAAAGGCCCATCACGCCGAGGCCGAATTCGAGCCGGCGGCGCCAGATAAAGGGGCGTCGGTGGTCTCCGCTTGCGTTTTCGCGGCATGAGAAAGCCCCAATGCGTTGAACGCATCGGCAACCGCGCCCACGATGGTGGCGAGATCGGCGGGAAGCTTCATCACATCCGCTGCGGTGAGCGAATGTCCGCCCGCGCGCAGCAACGCCGCCGCAATCGTCGCAAGATCGCCGGTGTTGAAATTCTTCAGCCGGTCCGCGATCTGGCCGAGATTGTCGAGACCGAGGCCGTGTTCGATTTCCGCGAGCGCGCCCAGCGTGAGCCGCATCACGAATTGTTCGCCATTGGCGAGAAAACCGGCATCGCCGCGTGCAGTGTTTGTCATGTCATGCTCCTGTGAAGGTGAGCGCGCCCGCGGATGCGAGCGTGAGGCTCAGTTTGAGTTCGCCGTTATAAGGACCGTCATATTGGAGTTGCGTGACCTTGAACGGCCCCGCAACGGTGCCGAAACTGGGGATCACGATTTGCCAATCGGTCAGATCCTGATTGAAGAAGGCGCTGCGGATGGCGGCATCGGACGCCGCATCCTTGAACACGCCGGAACCGGAAATTGCCGATGAGACGACGCCGGAATTGGCGAGCAGCTCGCGCCACATATTCGCGGAATCATTGTTGGTGATGTCCACCGTTTGCGCGTTGAACGAAAGCGTCGTCGCGCGCAAACCAGCGACGGTGGTGAAGACTTCCGGATCGCCGCCATCGCCGATTTTGATGAGCAGGTCCTTGCCGCGTTGTGCAGCCATGATATTTCTCCTAAGCGTTGGGTTCCGTCACGGCGCGGAAGCGGACCGTGGCGTGGAAGGTTTCGCCGTCCGTTTGCCGTACCGTTTCCTCGCCCTGATAAAGAATGTCGATCAGCGTTTGCCCGGTGAGCGCGAGCGAGGCGCTGTCGAGGCTTTCGCGCACAACATCGGCAATCAGCTTTGCTTCCTTGCAGCCGCCATTGCGCGACCAGACATGGATCGCCAGCAGATGTTCGCTTCCGCCTTCCGTTGCCGTGCTCCAGTCATTCACTTGATCGTCGCCCACGACGACATACGGAAACGCGGCCTCGCGCGGCACCGCGTCGTAGATACGCGGCGGATCGCCAACCAGCGTTTGCAGATCGGTGCTCGCCGACAGTTCGGCGAAAATCGCCTGCTGCAGCGCCCAGCTTGCCGAACTCATGGCAATTCCTCACAAAGCAAAGTGCTGAGCGCTTCGTGCGCGCCCGCATCGAGCACCGCGTGTATGCGCAACGTGCGCGAACCGACGACCACGCGCTGGCCCGCCGCAACGAGCGAATTCCTGCGTAACATCACGCGATGGCGCACGCGCGATTCCACCGCGTCCGGTCCGAACACATCGCCGCCGCTCGTGGGTTCGATGGAGACCCAGGCTTGCGCGATCTCATCCCAACTTTCGGTGTAACCGCCGCCGCCATCCGGCGTGAGCGTTTTCGCGCGGATCGACGCGCGTTGGTTGAGCGCGCCGATCACAGTTTCACCACACGGTACGGCGCGAGCATCGCCAATGCAGATGACGGCGCACTCGCCGCCGCATCGCCGCGATTGACATAAAGATCGGCCACGATTTCCAAAATCGCCTGGCGGATCGCAAATGGCACATCGCTTTCGCCGTCGCCGTAACCCGCGTTGAACGCAACGGCCACCGCATTGATCGCGCGCAGGCCAACCGGCGGCGTGACGCCGAATTTCAACGTCACGCGCGCCGGTTCGCCCGCCGCATCCACCTGATAAACGCCCGCATCGAGAACCGACGCCGTATCGTCCAGCGCGTAGGTTGTGATGCTGGTGACCGCCTGCAACGGCGGCAACGGAATCTCGATCGGCAGCGGCGGTACGCTCGACAGCGCAGGCGGCAACCCGTCATCGGTTCCGCGCGAAGGCCACGCATCGAGCCAGAGAACCCAGCTTTGCGTGACGAACGCGCGGCCCGTGTGCCATTCGGCACGGGCACGGGCCGCCGCGATGAGCGAGACTATGAGTGTATCATCATCGGTGACATCCACCTTCAGATGCACTTTCGCCTCGGCGAGCGTCACCGGCTCCGCAGCCGGCGGATTTATCAGTTGGAGAGACATGGTGTTGCTTTCGATTTAGGACGCGGCGAACTTCATCAGCTTGATGGCTTCGAAGTTCTGCACGCCGCCGCCGACGCGCTTGGTCGTGTAGAACAGAATGTAAGGCTTGGCCGAATACGGATCGCGCAGCACGCGAATACCGACGCGGTCCACCACCAGATAACCGCGCGCGAAATCGCCGAACGCGATCGAATAGGAATTCGCCGCGATGTCGGGCATGTCCTCGGCTTCCGCCACC
This sequence comes from Rhizomicrobium sp., assembly GCA_036510185.1. GTDB lineage: Bacteria > Pseudomonadota > Alphaproteobacteria > Micropepsales > Micropepsaceae > Rhizomicrobium. The sequence continues at coordinate 13,940 of DATCEI010000063.1, forward strand.
GGATAACCGAGCAGCGTCGAGGGTTGCCCCACGGATGTGCCGGGCTGCCAGATGTAATTGTCGGTGGAGTCCTTGAACTTGCGCACGACGCTTTCGGTTTTGCGGTTCATCACCCAGGTGCCGTTGGCGCGATAACCCTGCTTGGGCGCATAGGCCAGCGTCACCAGCGCATCGGCGGGATCGGACGACGCAAACGCGCCAGCCGCACCAGATGCGATATATCCAATATTGCCCCAGCTCCACGAAGCGTCGGCGACATTGGTGTAGGAGATGA
>DATCEI010000064.1:0-12616 GCA_036510185.1 Rhizomicrobium sp.
GCGTGAGTGTTTCGTGGCCGCCCACTGTTGTGGTGTAAGCCGTGTAACGCGGCCCCAGGAAATAGGCCGCCGTAACGCCCGCCGCCAAAGCAAGTACAGCGACACCCGCCATCGCACCGAACAGACGTGGCCAAAACCGGCGGACGCCTGCCTCCGGCTCAAACGCATTTTCTGCCGATTGCAAAACGGCGAGGCGCTCGGTTCTGTCCCACGCCGCCTGAACGCGCAGAAATTCCACGCGGTGATCGACGCTGCCGTTCAGCCACGCATCGAGTTGAGCCTGATCTTCGGAAGTCCAGCCGCCGCAATCGCGCTGTTCCAGCCACGCTGCCGCACGGATTTTGATCTCGTCCCCGCGCGCGGACTGGGATGCTGTCTGCTGACCCGCGCCGCTCATGGCCGCCCCCGAAAGTCAGCGCGTTCGCTATAGAGAATGTCGGCGAGCATCCACATCGCGCTGGCGAGATATTCCTTTACCGTATGTTCGCCGATGCCCATGCGCTGCGCGATTTCACCGCGCGACAGCCCCTCGACGCGCCGCAGCAGCAGCGCCTCGCGGCAGCGCGGGGCCAGATGATCGAGCGCGGATTGCAGCCGCCGCAATTCGTCGCGCGCAATCGCGTTGCGCTCGGGGCCGGCATCTTCGCTCGCCACATCGAGCGTATCCAGATCGGCCACGGCCTCGATCGAAACGACATTTTCCTGGCGCGCGCGGGTGATCAGAAGATTGCGCGCAGTGATGAAAACGAACGCCCTGGTATTGTCGGGAAGCTGTTTCTGCGCGGCCTGATACACGCGTACATAGACATCGTGCAGGAGATCGCGAATTTCGGCCTTATTACGCCAATTGTGATGCAGGTATTGAACCAGCATCACTTCCAGCGGCAGCACTTTGCGCACAAACCACAGATCGGCTGCGGACGCGGCGCCCGCATCCGGCTTTCTGTCGAAGGTTTCGCTGCCCATTTCCACCCGCGCCCGTCTCGCTCAGGGCCGCAGTTTAGGCCCATATCGAGTAAGACTCAGGAGTTTTCCGGATGGCGGGGGGCGAAATTAAATTTCGGGAACGGCGCAGTCGCCACCCCTGGAAATGCCGTCCCGGCAGCGAATTCTTCCGATAGTAACGGCAGCCGGGCGTCTATCCGCCAATGCCGACGCTGACACTCGCAAACGGACCGTAGAAGCCGACGTTCTCCCGGTGCGCCGTATCAATGCCGCCATCCATTGCACCAAAGAAGAAATCGGCGCGATAGCCAATGCTGGCTTTGGCGTTGGGAACTTTCAACGAGAAACCGGCAAACGCGCCTCCATTTGGAACGACTACCGTTCGAGTACGCGCATGGTCGGCTGGCGGATTCACATAATGGCGGGTCGGATATCTTGAGTAGGAGCCTGGGCATACGCCGCTACCCGGAACGCCCTTGGAATAGCAGCCCGATGTCTGATGTTCGGTGTGCGCCTTTTGCCTGCCGAACAGAATCGCTCCGTTCACCCCCCACTCAAAGTCCAGCGACATATACGTATCGCTGCCGACGAGTGGAGCCGAGGCGTTCCACGAGAGCGACGGCCCGAAAAGCTTCGCGTTGCGCGAAGAATTCTCGTTTTCCGCATAATGATGCCTGACGCCTTTCCGGAAAATAACATCTTTGGATGGAATGGCGATGAACGTCGTCAGATGATAGGTCGGCAGCACATGCGATGACGCATGGGAATGAGCAGAAAATTGCGCGAACCTCACGCCCGCGCTGATGATGGAATGTCCTTGTTCGCCGAACAATCCCAGCCCCACATCTTTGCCCGCCTGGAAATCGAGCACGGCATGCGACTCCGCGTAGCCTGTATGAGCATCTGCGTATGCAGCAAATGGGCGCTTTGAATATTGACCGAAAACAATGACGTATGCCGATGCCGGTCCCGCCGACTGATAATGCAGATGCTTCACGGTCCCCGATTTTCCGAAGCGGATTGCGGCCGAGAACACCCAATCCGAATTTTCCGGCGTGAACGAGATTTTGCCGTCGAACCCATTGCTATAAGGCGGCGGCTTCTGCGCCTCTATCATCGCCGCCTGAACGGCCGGAATCCCCTTGCCGAAAAATGGCGGCAAAAATAATTCCGGCTGCTCGTTCATGCGCTCCATTTGTCCGCCGAGTTCGATCCAGACGATTGGATGATCGGCGTCATCGGATGCTTTGGCGCTTCCCATAGCGCTCATGCAACCTAGCAAGGCGATAGAAGAAACAGTGGCGAGACATCCAGTCCTGATGCTCACCGCGTGGTCTTGCATATTCATCAGTTCACTCATCTTGCCCCTCACCAATTCTTTGTAACGCGAATGCCGATCAATTTCGGATCGGTCAGAAAGACGTTGGTCGTCAATCCGGTATCGTCGCTGTTGAGGAATGCACCCGTGATGGCAGTGACGTTGAAGACGTTCTTGTCGTAGAACATCACCTGCCAACCGTTCTGGTTCGTGAAAATAAGCGTCAGATTGACGGTGTTGTATCCATGCAGACGGTCGTATGGATTGTCATCGAACACGCGCCACCAGGACGAATCCTGCCAATAGAAATCTCCGCGCAACGTGCCCGCCCAATCCTGCGAAAGTGGCATCGTGTACTGCGCACCCGCCGAGATTGTGTATGGCGGCGCGTTAGGCAGTTTGTCGCCGCCTACATTCTTGGAGAAGCCCTGGCCGTCATTCGGCGCCGGACCGTAATCGTAAGAACTATAAACGGGATTACCTTCACCGTCGCAATTCTGGACACAGAGATTGCCTGTATTCTGGCCGTGATATGGATCTCCGGGCGTACCGGCGAGAGGATCGAAGCCAAGATAATTTGGCGGACATTCACCGTGCTCGCCTTCGGTGTAATCGTTGCAGACAGTTGGATTCGGCACGTAGGCAACGCCGGTCAACGGATCGTCGCCAGCCACATAGGCCAACTCACAGGCGCTCGGACCGGGGCTGTATCCGCCTCCGTGGAGGAGATATTGCGCGACATATCCCGGAAATATGCAGTTCGACGCCTGGCTGATGAACGGCTTGGAGATATACCAACCCGCGTGACCGGCGGTGCGATCCATGAGATCGACGGAGCTTTGACCTTTGGCGATCTCGGTGTCTTCCCAACCGCCCGCGAAATTGAACTTTAGACCGGGAATGGGTTCCCACGTTGCTTCCAGTTCCGCGCCTTTGGCATGAGCGTCGAAATTCAAGTTGATCGCGGTGCGGTCGACGATCTCCGATATCTGATAATTTTCATAATTGTAATAGAACAGATCGCCGTTAAGCGTCATCGCTCCGTCGAACAGCGTGTTCTTCGTGCCGATCTCGAACGCATCGACGAATTCCGGTTTGAATGTCAAAGGATGAACGGGATTGAGCGATCCCTGATCGTCGAATACCGCGCCGGGTGGATTGGCGCCGCCCGCCTTATAGCCATGCGCGTAGGAGCCATAGATCAGCGTTTGATCGGTGAAATCGAGCTTTGGCGTCCAATTGGCAACGGCGCGGCCGGTCAGTTGATTCCATTGCTGATCGATGACGCCGCTGACGGGATAACCGTAACCATCCGTCGATATCCAGCTGGGAACAAGCAAGAAATGTTTGCGGTCCTCCGTCCAGCGCAAACCGGTCGTCAATTTCAGATCGCTTAAGACGCTGTAATTCACCTCGCCGAATCCGGCATAGGAATTCAGGACATAGGGATTCGTGTTGCGGTAATAATTGTGTCCGTCGCCCGCGAGATTACTCAGCGGCGTCGGATCGGTGTAAACATTCCCGTAAGAAAGCCGGCCATAGCCGGGCGAAAGATAAAGATAACCCGTGTCCAGATGCTGGCTTGACACCCAGTCCGAAACCGCATTGATGAAGACGTAATAATTTTCCAATGTCTCGTAATGCAGATAGTTTGCGCCGACGCTGAAATTGAGCGGTCCGCCGAAATTCGAATTCAGCCGGAATTCCTGGCTCAATTGCCATGACTGCTCATCGGAAAGATCCTCGACGACAAGCCGGTCCGCACAGCCGAGTTGCGGATCGCAAAAGACATTGTTGTTGCCATTGCCGTCGGTGCCGAAAAATCCGTCGATCGCACCGAACCGGTTGAAGTCCTCCGTCGACCACAAGGAGTCCCGGTTGTATCCGGTTTGCGACGTTAAAGTCAGCGAAGGCGTCAGATTATAATCGGCGTTGAATTCCAGCGTATCGTTTTTCGCGCGATAAGCCGGATTTAGGTTTGAATTGATGACCCGCAAATTCGAGGACTGCGTTTCACTGGTGTAAGGATTGCCGGCTCCTATAAGCATGACATAAGGCAGCGCATACCCGAGCGGCGCCTGGAATGCGTCTTTGGAATAGAGCGACGTCGGCACGCAACCCTGCAGAAAGAAATTGCCGTTGTCGCCGGGACCGTCAAGGCCGAATCCGGGCCCGATGGTCATAATGGTGCCATTGATATCGATGGAGCCGTTCGTTGGCGTGCCGCCCGGTCCATAATCGGTTTTGCAAAGCTGTTTTGCGCTTCTCAACCGGTCGTCGTCTTCGGAGAAATGCTCCCAGACGAGATAGGTTTGAAGATGCTCCATGGGCTTCATGCCGAGGGTGACACGGCTGGACCACAAATCGCGGCCATCGATCGAAGCGTCTGTATACGAATTGAAACTGTAACCATCGCGCTTGGTCCATTCGCCCGCGACGCGCAAATCGAACCTGTCATCGGCGATGGGAATATTAATCATGCCTTCTAAACGGCGGTTTTGGTAGTTGCCAATATCCGCCGACGCCATTGCCTCGAATTGATCGCTCGGCTTCGCGGAGACAAGATTGACGACACCTGCCGTCGCGTTGCGGCCGTAAAGCGTGCCCTGTGGGCCACGCGCCACCTCGACCTGACTGACGTCATAGAATTCTTGCTCAAAGAAATGATTGCGAATGAACGGAATGTCGTTGAAGGCAACAGCAACGGCAGGATCGGTCGTCACCGAAATCGCCTGTGTGCCGATGCCGCGAATCTGGATCGAATAACCTGTGAAGTTCGTCTTCGTGAATGTCATATTCGGAACCTGCTTTACGAGGTCCGGGCCGCCTGCCGTTTGCGTGGCCGTCAACTGCTCCTGAGATAACGCGGTGATCGAAATCGGGATGTTCTGAACGTCGCCGCCGATTTTTGAGGACGTGACAGTCACAGTTTCCAACGCCACGCCAGATGCACTGGGCGCCGTGGCGGCGGCGACATCGATGCCGGAAGCCTGATCCTGCTGAAGTGCGGAAAGATCGCGGCGGACGACGATGCCGCCGGATTCGCGCCGGCTGATGAACCCCGTTCCGGACAGCAGGCGTGACAACGCATCATCGGCCGACAGATCGCCCTTCACGCCTTTCGTGTGCACGCCCTTGATCGCATCGCCGGAATAAATCAGCTGAACGCCGGTTTCCTTGCCATAGGCGTTGAGCGCGGAGCCGAGCGACCCGCCGGGAATATCGAATTCTTTTCCGGATGCCGCGCTTGCAACGAACGCGAACCCCGCGACGAAAACGAAATTGGTGAATTTTCTCATGCCTTCCCCCAAAACCTGCGTTCCGAATGTTTATCCATCACCGTGAGATCACGATCTTGTCTCCGCGGGGCACGACGTTCAGCCCCAGAAGATTGTGTACGAGTTGCGCGAACACATTGATTCTTCCCGCCTCGAACGTGCCGCCGATTGTGGTGTTGGCAATTGAAGGATCGACGATCACGATCTTGGTTGCGTTGTAGCGATTGAATTCGGCGGCGGCGTCGGCAAGCGTTGTGCGGTCGAACACCAGCACACCGCGGCGCCAGCCCAGCTCATCCGCCAGCGTGCTGGTGGGTTTTTTCGCAAAGCCGATCGAGCGGCCATTGTCCTCGATCACGTCGCCGGGTTCGAGCAGGAAAGACCCGTTGTTGGCGCGGTTCGCGGCGTCGTAACGGGCGCGGCCTTCCAGCAGACCGACTTCAAAACTGGCCGCATCGCGGCGAACGAAAAACTTCGTTCCCAGATCGGTCACACGTCCACTGCCCGTGACCACGACGAACGGCCGTTTTGCGTCATGCGCGACACTGAAATAGGCTTCGCCCTTGTCCAGCGTAATTTCCCGTTTCTCCGTGCCGATTTTCGCGCGCAAAACCGTATCCGTATTGAGTTCTATCGCCGTGCCCTCCGCGAGCGTAACGATCCTGTGCTCGCCGATACCGGTCGTGAATATTTGCTCGCGCGGGCCGGAAAACAGCAAAGACGCGCCCACGCCAAGCAACGCGATTGCGATTGCGGTCACCGATGTCCAGATCGGCATGCGGCGGCGGCGCTGGGTTGGCGCACCCACTTCAATCTCCGCCGACTGCAACACGCGCAAACGCCGCGCGCGCTCCCACGCGCTTTTCACGCGCCAATAGGCAACGCGATTCGCGGGCGCCTCGGAGAGCCACGCTTCAAGCGCCGCCTGATCTTGCTCGTTCCATTGCGCGCTGTCGGCGCGTTGAAGCCAATTGGCCGCGCGTTTTTTCAATACCTGCGTATCGCCAGAAGCCACACCGCGCTCTTCGAGGTTCATGGCGTGGACACTCCCGGTTCGTGGGAGCCGTAGAGAACATCGGCCAGCACCGACATGCCGTTTTCGAGATAGGACGAAACCGTGCTTTCCGCGATGCCGAGGCGCAGCGCGATTTCCGGCCGCGAAAGTCCCTCGATGCGCCGCATCATCACAACCTTGCGGCATTGCGGCGGCAGGCGATTGATGGCCGCTTCAAGACGGCGCAATTCATCGCGCGCGATGGTGATCTGCTCAGGCCCCGGCGTGTCGATGGCAAGCCCGATGGCTTCGAAATCCACGGCGGCTTCGATGGGCACGACATTGCGCTGGCGCACGCGGCTGATCAGAAGATTGCGCGCGGTGGTGAAGATGAAAGCCTTCGGATGGTCCGGCAGCCGCGTGCGCGCCGCCTCGTACACCCGCACATAGACATCATGCAGCAAATCTTCCGCCGCACTCCGGTCGCGCCAGTTCTGACGTAGATATTGCATGAGGATGGCTTCGAGCGGCCACACTTCGCGCATGAACCAGGCTTCCAGCGCCGCGTCCGCCGGACCAACGCCGTGGTCCTGCCGCCCGTCAATGCCCGTTTCGGTCGTATCCGGCATGCCGCCCGCGCCCCACGAAGCTTTCGCTTCCGTCGCCTATTGAGACGCTTGGAGTGTGCGACTTTAGGTGAGGCGTTTGGAATTTATTTCCGGGCGCGGGGCGAAAGGAAATTGCGCGGGGCTTATATAGCAATGAAACCGCCGTCCGGGGCCATTGCCCCGGACGTTCGCGCGCCGACCGCAAAAGCCGAACTCACAACTTCGGCTATCCCCCGATGCCGACACTGACACTGGCAAACGGGCCATAGAAACCGACATTTTCCTTCTTCGCCGCATCAATGCCGCCATCCATCGCGCCGAAGAAGAGATCGGCGCGGTAGCCAGCGCTGACCTTGAAATTCTGGATGCGCCATGTCGCTCCGGCGAAGGCACCGATATTGGGCACGATCACGGTTTTCACGCGCGTCAGATTCACTGGCGTGGGCTGATAGGTGATGACGTGCGAGCCCTGCGTGTAGTGCTGACCATGGTATCGCGCTGTCGTCTGATGATGCACTTTGGCGTGTTGCCGTCCAAACAGGACCGCCCCGTTCAGCCCTCCGTCGAACGACAACAGGCCGCTTTGGGAAGCGCCCATGAGTGGCGCTGAACCGTTCCATGTAAGCGACGGACCAATGCCATGAAAGCTGCGCTCACTCTGCAGGTTCGCGAATCTGCTGTGATAGATTTGACCGTTCACTATCTGGGTGGCGGTAAAACCATAAGTCGGATTTACGTGATGGTATCTGTATAAAAAATGCCAGTCGGGATCCGATTTTAGTGTGATGTTCGATTTGCTGCTGAACTGCGCGAAACGAACGCCAAATCCTAGAACCGACATTCCATCCTTGCCGCCGAACATTCCCAATCCAACATCCCTGCCTGCCTGAAAATCCAGAACGAAATGCTGCTCGCCGGCTTGCGCGCTCGTATCGGCAAATCTTCCCCCCCATGGCTTTGCAGAAACTATGCTTGTCCGTCCGTAAGACACGGCGTGCACAGTCCAGGTCTTCGGATTTGTTTGTTGGTTCACATGTTTGCTGCTGCTCGTGTGGCCGTAGCGAACCGTCGCGGAGAATGTCCAATTTGAAGAATCCGGCTGGAACGAAAGTTTTGCGGATTCATCGATGCTGTAGTGTGGAGGTTTTTCGAACGGTTGTGACGGCGAGAACATCGGCGGCCGCGGCAGCGAGCTGGGAAAATTCGGGGCAAAAATTTCCTGCCCATCGTCCAGCCAGCTCAGCTGCCCGCCAAGCTCGATCCAGACCGGCGAACGGCCACTATCGTCCTGTGCCCTGGCCTCGCCCACGCCATAGGCGGCACCGATCAGGGCAATGGCCGATGCCGTCGCCAGAAGTTGCCAACGATAATTAGCGCCGGTCTTCCGTGCATTCATCAGTTCGCTCATCGTTTCCCCCTTACCAGTTCTTCGTGACGCGGATACCGATCAGCTTCGGATCGGTCAGGAACACATTGGTCGTCAATCCGCTGTCGTCGGAGTTCAGGAAGTCACCGGTGATCGCCGTGGTGTTGAAGATGTTCTTGTCATAGAGCATCACCTGCCAGCCGTCCTGGTTGGTGAAGATCAGCGTGAGGTTCACGTTGGTGTATCCACGCAACCGGTCATAAGGATTGTCATTGAAAACCCGCGCCCAGGAATAATCCTGCCAATAATAATCGCCGCGCAGCGTACCAGCCCAATCGGTCGAGAGCGGCAGCGTGTACTGCGCACCCGCCGAAACCGTGAAGGGCGGCGCGTTGGGCAGTTCGTTGCCGCTCAGATCCTTGTCAAAGCCCTGACCGTTGTTGGGCGCGCTGGCCGGATCGAACCCTGCATATCCCGGCGGAATAAATCCATGGTCGGGGGGATCGAAGACACCTCTATGTTCACTAACCGTCGGATCGGCGACATAGGGAAGCAAGGTCAGCGGATCTTCGTGCAGCGTATATGCTGTTCCACATGCGCTTGCAATGTAGTCAACGGTCAATCCGGGATCGCCACCCGTGTCCAGCATCGCCGCGATGACGGATTTCGGGAAGATGCAATTGGATGCCTGCGTGATGAAGGGCCGCAACACTATCCAGTCCGGGTTGCCTGCGGTGCGGTCGATCAGATCGACGGAGTGGGAGCCTTTGGCGAGCGCGGTGTCTTCCCAGCCGCCCGCAAAGTTGAGGCGCAGACCCGGGACAGGCTCGTATGTCCCCTCAACCTCGGCGCCTTTTACGTGCGCGTCGAAATTGTCGTTGATCGAAGTGCGGTCCACGATGCGGGAAATCTGATAATTTTCGTAGTTGTAGTAGAAAACATCGCCGTTCAAAGTCAGTGCGCCGTCGAGCAGCGTGTTCTTGGAACCGAGTTCGAACGCATCGATGTATTCCGGCTTGAATGTCAGCGGATGAATCGGGTTTCCGATGTCTCCGAAATTTCCATATGTCAGCAGAACTGCGCCCGGCGGATTGGCGCCACCCGCCTTGTAGCCATGTGAATAAGAACCATAGAGGAGCGTTTGGTCTGTGAAATCGAGCTTCGGTGTCCAGTTTGCGACAAGCCGGCCGGTCCACCGGCCCCAATTCTGGTCCACCACGGCGGTTGTGGGATAGCCATAGCCGGAAACAAGAAGTTCGCTGGGTATATCGACGAAGTGTTTTTGATCGTCAGTCCAGCGAACGCCCGCCGTCAATTTCAGATCGCTTAAGACATTGTAATTGATCTCGCCGAATGCCGCGTATGAATCGAGGAGATAGGGATTCTGGCTGAGGAAATAATTATGGCCTTCATTGTTCACGCTGGTGATCGGATTTGGGTCGATATAGATGCAACCACCTTGTGTAGGATTGTGCGGCGCGAAGGGATTCACAACCAGGAACCCGCCCGTCAGGCATTGACTATTGTCTGAAACGCCCGGAACCCATTGTCCAATCAACGATGAGTTGCCGCTGCCGAAACCTCCAGACTGAGCCGTCGAATAATGTGTGAGCGTGTTGATGAAGACGTAGTAATTTTCCTCCGTTTCATAGTGGAGATAATTTCCGCCGACACTGAAATTGAATGGACCGCTGAAATTGGATGACAGGCGGAATTCCTGACTCAACTGCCAGGCATGCTCATCCGAAAGATCCTCGGCCACGAGCCGGTCGCTGCAACCGACCTGCGGGTCACAGAAGATGCCGTCGAGAATGCACTGTGCCACCGAATTTGGATCACAAGGGCTTCCGAGCGGAAGGCTGCGCGTAGAACCTCCCGCGGGAATGCATCCTTCATCGCTCTGACAATGCCCGAGCCCATGCGGATCCGGCAAAAGCGTACCCGATTGCCAACCCGGCGTACCTATATCCTCAAAAATTCCTTGCTGGGTATTGAAACGATTATAGTCTTCCGCCGACCATAGGAAATCGTGATTGTAGCCGGTCTGTGATGTGAAGGTCAGGACGGGCGTGACGGCGTAGTCGGCATTCAATTCCAGAGTGTCATTCTTTGCTCGGTATGTGGGGCTGATGGCCGATTCAATGACTCGGAGATTCCGCGATTGGGTCGTGCTGGCATAGGGATCGAAGGCCTGTGGAATCTCGGAGTCCAATATTCCGATTGCCGATGCGTAAGACAGCGATTTTCCGTTCGGAACCTCGAATGCATCTGCGGAATAAAGGCTCGTGGGAAGACAGCCCTGACTCAGATAATAATCGGGGTTGTCAGCTTCGGCTATAACAGGGGCCGTTGCGACCGGAAAGCCGCCAACCGTCACGGGATCGGGCGCGGTTTTGCAAAGTTGCTTGGAGGTACGCATGCGATCGTCGTCTTCCGAGAAATGCTCCCAGATCAGATAGGTCTGCAATTTCTCGAAAGGCTTGTAACCGAGCGTCACACGGCCCGACCACAGATCGCGGCCGTCGATGCGGTCGTCGGTCAGCGCATCAAAGGAATAGCCTTGGCGCTTCGTCCACTCGCCTGCGACGCGCAAGTCTGCGCGATCATCGACGATGGGAATGTTGATCATCGCTTCCATGCGGCGGTTTCCGTAATTGCCAATATCGGCAGACGCCATCGCTTCGAACTGATCGCTGGGTTTGGCGGAAATCAAATTCACCACGCCCGCCGTCGCATTGCGGCCGTAAAGCGTGCCTTGTGGCCCGCGTAACACTTCAACCTGCGAAACGTCGTAGAATTCCTGTTCGAAGAAGTGATTGCGGATGAAGGGTATATCGTTGAAGGCAACCGCCACGGCGGGATCGGTTGTTACGGATATTGCTTGCGTGCCGATGCCGCGCAACTGGATGCTGTAGCCGGAGAAATTGGTTTTCGTGAAGGTCATGTTCGGCACTTGCTTCACGAGATCGGGGCCGCCTGCCGTTTGCGTGGCCGTCAATTGTTCCTGGCTAAGCGCTGTAATCGAAATCGGAATATTCTGCACATCACCGCCGATTTTCGACGATGTTACGGTAACCGTTTCGAGCGAGGCGCCCGAAACGCTCGGTGTGGGCGCGGCGGCCATGTGCAGTGCCCGCAGATCGTCGGTCGCCGAAGATGTGCGGCGGACGATTTCCACGACACCGGAATCGCGTTGCGCGACAAATCCGGTGCCCGAAAGAATGCGCAGGAGCGCTGCATCCGCCGACAGATCGCCTTTAACGCCTTTTGTGCGAACACCGCGCATGGCGTCGGCGGAAATCACCAGCACCGCGCCGGATTGCGCCATATAGGTGCTGAGCGCCGCGCCCAGATCGCCATCGGGAATATCAAAATCCCTGGCGGCAGCGGCGGCCGCGAAAAGCGCGGCACAGGCGCCGATCAATGCGGGTTTCAGAAATTTCAGCATGCTATCCCCCTCATATGCGGCGCGGATCGCAATGCGCCGCGCAATGTTCCTTACGTCTATCTCGAAATCACCACTTCGCTGTCCCGCGTTTCCACGCGCACGCCGAGAACTGCTTTTGCCACACGGCCGAACAGATCCACGTCGTTGACCGGAAACTTCCCCATGATGGCCAGCCGCGCGGTCGCGGCGTCGGCAATCACGAGTTTCTTGCTGTTGTACCGGTTGAATTGTGCGGCCACCTCGGCAAGCGTTGTGTCATTGAAGATGAGCAGGCCCTGCCGCCACGCCAGTTGATCGGCAAGGGACGTTTCCGGTTTTTTCGTGATGGTCATCGCGTTCGGCGTTGCGACGGCCACATCGCCCGGCGCAAGAACAGCGGAGTGCGCCTGCGTTCCATCCGCTGCATCGATGCGTGCGCGGCCCTCGACCAGCGACACTTCTACCCGGTTCGCATCGGTACTGACGACGAACTTCGTTCCGAGATCGGTCACGCGATGGCCAAGCACAATCACCGCGAACGGATGAAGCGCATCATGTCTGATCTGGAAATAGGCTTCGCCGCGGTCGAGCGTGACGATTCTGTGTTCTTTGTCGGCGCTGACACGTAATTGCGTATCGGTGTTGAGTTCGACCTGCGAACCGTCGGAAAGCGCGATGAC
>DATCEI010000065.1:0-2743 GCA_036510185.1 Rhizomicrobium sp.
CGGTTGTGTCGATGCCGTGTGCGCCCTCTCTCTCATCGGAACGCCAACAGCTTGAACTGTTCCGCGCATTGCCCGGCGATCTCGCGCCACGCGATACCCAGGATCTCATGGCCTATCCGTTTTTCAGTCTCGCGAAATCCAAACGCGTTGCACCGATCGATTTCCGCGCTGGTTCAATTTCAATCCGCGTCGAAGCCGTGCCGGAACATGGCATGGCAACCATCTGGGACGCCGATGTGCTGATCTGGGCCGCAAGCCAGATCGTCGAGGCGCGTGATCGCGGACACCGTCCATCGCGATTGATGGCCGCAACGCCCTACGAGATTCTGGCGTTTGTCGGACGCGGCAGAAGCGCGCGAGACTATGATCGTCTGAAAGCGGCACTCGATCGTCTCCAGTCCACCACGATTGCCACCTCCATCCGCCAATCGAGCGAGCGGCGGCGGCATCGCTTCTCCTGGATCAATGAATGGAAGGAGACGATGGACGGCCACGGCCGTCCGCTTGGGCTGGAGTTGATTCTGCCGGACTGGTTTTACGCCTGTGTCCTTGATGACGCGCTCGTTCTGACCATTGACCGCGCGTATTTCGCGCTCAGCGGCGGGTTGGAGCGCTGGCTCTATCGTCTTGTGCGCAAGCATGGTGGACGGCAGGAAGGCGGCTGGAGCTTCGATTTTGCGCATCTGCACGCCAAATCCGGCAGCCTCTCGCCGCTCAAACATTTTGCCTACGATCTGCGCGAGATCGTCCGTCGCCAAACTCTGCCGGGCTATCGACTGCGCATCACACACGACGCCGACGGGAGCGAGCGTCTGCTCTTCACACCGCTGCCCATCAATTCCCTAGCAAACACGTTACGTCGCTTTCGCGGCGCGGCCGAACCAGGGGACAAGCTGTGAATCCCGTCGTGCTATCGGGGACCGTCACACTCGTGCCATCGGGGACGCGATCCTCGTGCTATCAGGGACCGAAATCGGTCGAAAGCATTTGCGGTTCAATCGCTTGCTGGGCGCGTAACGTTACTAACCTAGATTCCTTCGGAATCTTTCTAACGCGCCAACCCTGTCTCACCCGTCGGCACCGCCCAACGTTTAGAAACGGCTTAGGAACGACAGAGCCGTTACCCGACAGCGGCGGCGGAACCCCGCGACGAACATTCAATTTCCAATCGACACCGCGAACGAACACCGCGCTTACGACGATTCGGTGCGGGCCGATTGCCGTCGTTGAACTGCGCACGCCACCGCCAAATCATCGCCAAATTCCAACGGAGGAGCGTCATGACTGATGCAGAGGGCCAGTCTTCGGCCCGCGCGACGCCCAGGCTTACCCATGTTGAGCTGACCTGGATTGAAAAGAAGATCGAGCGCTGGATTCGCTTTGGTCGCCTCGCCGACGATCAAATCATCGACCGTCAGCGGCGCATCGTTAGCTTCGCGCCCGGCAGCATTTTCGCGTTCGTCCGCTGGGCGTCGAATGATTTCGGGACCATCGTTTCGCGCGTTGATGTCCTGCGCGCTACGGCACAGGGCGAGCCTTACACGACCGTGCCGTTCGTCCTTCCCGGTGCTGAAATTCTTCTGCGCATTCACGGCTGGCCCAAAGTCGAGCGCGTCTTGCAATTGATCGACACTGTCGAAGCGATCGAAGTCGATCCCGCAGACGCCGCCCCCGACTATTGGCGGCACGTTCACAACCGTCTCACCGCCCGAGAAGAACCACGGCCATACAATCGCGCCCGCCATCGGGCGTGGCTCTTGCGCAGGAAGCTGGCGCCATGAACCGGCTAGAAATCCTCGTCCTGGCAGTTGCCGCCATATTGGGCATCGGGTTTGGCAGCGCGTTTACGCCGTCCCCCAAATTGATCTGGAATGCGAGCGCCAGTGCACCAATCGGATTTTACGCTGTTCTTCCAAACCATCCGCTCAAGGACGGTGATTTTGTCATCGCCATGCCGCCCGACACGCTCGCTGCCCTCTTTGCCGCGCGCCACTATTTGCCAAAAGGCGTGCCGCTGCTCAAGCATATCGCTGCATTGCCTGGGCAAATCGTTTGCCGCCTCGGTTCGGTCGTTGCGATTGATGGTATCGCAATCGCATCGGCCCTGATACGCGATCGCGTCGGTCGGCCATTGCCCAATTGGCAAGGCTGCCGCGCGATTTCCGCGAACGAAATATTTCTCCTCAACCGTTCCGTCCCCGATTCCCTCGACGGCCGGTATTTCGGACCATTGCCGATGGCTTCGCTCATCGGCCGCGCGAAACCGCTCTGGACGTTTACGGAGCCATAGTCATGCAAACGCTCTTCGTCACCCCCGCCGCTTCCCAGTTCGATTCGAACCCAAACCCCTCTTCCGTCCTGGCCTACCGCCGTGCCGGTCCCACGCGCCGTCGCAAAAGATTTCACACACCATGGCACGAATGCATGGCGACCTTTGTGCTGTGCGTGTTGTTGTCAGTCCATTCTGCGTTCGCGCAATCGACAGCAAAAAGCGAGCCGCGAAATTCCCCCGCGCATGAGAATTCGATTGCGGCCTTCGTGTCGGATGCGGCGCAGCGGTTCGGATTGCCCGTGCCGTGGATCAATGCAGTCATCCACGTCGAAAGCCTCGGCCAAACGAGTGCGGTGTCGCCAAAGGGTGCAATGGGATTGATGCAAATCATGCCCGACACATGGGCAATGCTGCGCGCTCAGTATGGTCTCGGCGATGATCCTTGCGATGCTCACGACAATATTGTGGCGG
>DATCEI010000066.1:0-3278 GCA_036510185.1 Rhizomicrobium sp.
CCGTCGCGCTGCAGAAAGAATTGCGCTGCGTCGTCTGCCAGGGCGAGTCGCTCGATGAATCCGGCGCGCCATTGGCTGCCGATCTGCGGCGGCTCATCCGCGCACGCATCGTGGCGGGTGACAGCGACGAGGCCGTCAAACATTATCTCATCGCGCGCTATGGCGATTTCATTCTGATGAAGCCGCCGCTCGCCACCGATACTTATCTTCTCTGGTTCGGCCCTTTGGGCATTCTGGCGCTCGGCGGCGGCATCGTCGCCCTCACGGTTTTCCGCGCCCGGCGGAAGGCAGCCGACTCTAATATGTCAGAAAGTTAATGTTTTGGATAAGATAGCGTAAGGATGCTCGTTTAGTCCTACGGGCCGCCAAGCGGTCCGCGCCAACCCGCACCCTTCGAGGAGTTTGAAATGGAGTATCAGAAACATGTGTCCGCGCCTGCGAAGGGCCGGGGCCGCATGTTGGCCGCAATGTCGGCCGTCGCTGTGATGGCGTTCGGGCTGCAAGGCTTCAGTTTTTTCTCGCATCCCGCGCCGCAAAAGCCGCCGGTCCACGCGGTTGACGCGAACCGCTCGCAGCCGCCCCGCATGCTGGAAAGCGGCGCGCCGTTCAGCTTTGCCGATCTGGTCGAGCGCGTCAGCCCGGCCGTGGTCACGGTGACTGTGGAGCAGAAGGTCGATCCCACGCAGGCTGCGGACCTGCCGGAAGACCTTCCGGCACCCTTTCGCCAATTCTTCCGCCAGTTCAACGACGGCCAGCAGCAGGCGCCCCGCAAGGCGATTGCCATGGGTTCCGGCTTCATCATCGACAAATCCGGCCTGATCGTCACCAACAATCACGTCATCGACAGCAGCACGAAGATCACGGTGAAATTGCCAGATGGAAGGCAATTTACCGCCAAGCTGATCGGCGCGGACCCCGCCACCGACATCGCGCTGCTGAAAGTCAAAAGCGACAAGCCGCTGCCCAGCGTGGAATTCGGCGACGATCACCAGATGCGCGTGGGCGACTGGGTGGTTGCCGTCGGCAATCCGTTCGGGCTTTCCAATTCGGTCACGGCGGGAATTATTTCCTCGATCAATCGCGACATCGGAAACGGTCCGTACACGGATTACATCCAGATCGACGCGCCGATCAATCGCGGCAATTCCGGCGGCCCGACATTCGATCTGCAGGGCCACGTCATCGGCATGAACACGATGATCTATTCGCCGTCCGGCGGCAGCGTGGGCATTGGGTTTGCGATTCCATCTTCGGTCGTGCATGAGGTCGTTGGCGAATTGCAGGCGCATGGCCGTGTTGCGCGCGGCTGGCTCGGTGTCGAAATTCAAAGCATGACGCCGGAAATTGCCGCCAGCATCGGCCTGAAAGAGCCGAAAGGCGCGATTGTCGCCACGGTTGTCGATAATGGTCCCGCCGCCAAAGCCGGTTTCCAGCCGGGCGATGTCGTGGTCGCGGTCAACGGCAAACCCGTGCAGGATTCCCGCGATCTGACGCGCCGCGTGGCGAGCTTGCCTGCCGGCGGTTCGGCGAGTTTCACCGTGATGCGCAATGGCGCGAGCAAAACGCTCACCGCGACCATCGCGCCGCGTGAGGACAAAAAAGTCGCTTCGCTGGAGCCGAATGAATCCGAGCCGGCCATGGCAAGCGCGAAAGCGATGGGGCTGGCGCTTGCGCCGCTGACGGCGGATACGCGCCGTGCATTCAATCTCGGCCGCGATGTCGATGGCGTCGTCATCACCAAGGTCGATCCCAACAGCGATGCGGCCGACAAAGGGCTTCTGCCTGGCGACGTTCTGGTGTCCATCGGCAACAAGCCCGTTCGCACGCCGCAGGATGTGAAGAGCCGTATTGCCGATGCGCACGCGCAAGGGCGAAAAAGTGTTCTGCTTCTCGTCACCACGACCAACGGGCCGCGTTTTGTTGCGGTCGATATCAGTTAAGTTTTCGCCGTAGAACGATATAAATTCGAATAACAACATAGGAGGGCTATTCATGCGTATCCTCGTCGTCGAGGACGATCTCGAAGCCCAGCGTTATTTGGTAAACGGATTGAAAGAGGCGGGTCATGTTGTCGATGACGCCGCCGACGGCGAAATCGGGCTGACGCTGGCCCTGTCGCGGCCCTATGACGTTGCAGTCATCGACCGGATGTTGCCCAAGCGCGATGGCCTGCATGTCGTGGCGGAAATGCGCGAACACGGCAATGTCACGCCGGTGCTTTTCCTCAGCGCCTTGTCGGAAGTCGATGATCGCGTGAAGGGTCTGAAGGCGGGCGGCGACGATTATCTGACCAAGCCATACGCCTTCGTGGAATTGCTGGCGCGCATTGATGCGCTCATGCGCCGCCGCAGCCCGGCATCGGTGCGTACGCGGCTGCAGGTGGGCGATCTGGAACTCGATCTGCTCACGCGCACGGCCAAGCGCGGCGAGGCCGACATCGATCTCCAGCCGCGCGAGTTTCGCCTTCTCGAATATCTGATGCGCCACGCAAGCCAGGTCGTCACCCGCACCATGCTGCTGGAAAGCGTGTGGGAATATCATTTCGATCCCCAGACCAACGTGATCGACGTGCATATTTCGCGATTGCGTGCCAAGATCGACAAGGGTTTCGAGGCGCCGCTGCTGCATACCGTACGCGGCGCGGGCTATATGATCCGTGCGCGCGGCTGATTTTTTCGGAAGTAAAAGATTTCGCCGTATCAAAGGCCTGCTGCGAACGCAGGCTTTTCGCATCCTGCTGATCTATCTGGTGCTGTTCGCCGTGTCGTCCGCGTTGCTGGTAGGTTTTTCCTACTTAAGCACGCGCGGCGCGCTGAACGCGGAAACCGACCAGACGATCGAGGCGGAAATCACCGGCCTCTCGGAACAATACCAGCAATTGGGCTTGCGCGGGCTGGCCGATGTCATCGTCAATCGCTCCGTGCATGCGGGGCAGGGGCTTTATCTGCTCACCGATGCGGCGAAACGGCCGATTGTCGGCAATCTGGATGCGTGGCCCCAAATCGTTTCGAGCGCCGGTTCATTCGTCGAATTCGATTATGAGCGGCGCTTCGGCGGCGCGCTGGAAAGCCGGCGCGCGCGCGGGCGCGTGTTTGCTTTAACGGGCGGGTTTCAGCTTCTTGTCGCGCGCGATGTGCATGAACGCTATGAAAGCGGCAAGCTGTTCACGACGACATTGCCGTGGACCATCGCGCTGATGCTGTTGCTGGGGTTTCTGGGCGGCGGCATCGTTAGCCGAAACATGCTGGCGCGATTGGACGAGATCAACCGCACCAGCC
>DATCEI010000067.1:0-11663 GCA_036510185.1 Rhizomicrobium sp.
CTCCTCCGCGCCCGATTTCAGCCGCTCCACGGCGTCCTTCACCATCTGCTGGTAAAGCTCGTAGCCGACCTCCTTAATGTGGCCGGATTGCTCCTCGCCGAGCAGGTTGCCGGCGCCGCGTAGGTCGAGGTCGTGGCTGGCGAGTTGGAAGCCGGCGCCGAGCGAATCCAGCGATTGCAGCGCCTCAAGCCGCTTTTCGGCCTGCGGCGTGATCTGTTTTTTGGCCGGCGTGGTGAAGATCGCGTAGGCGCGCACTTTCGCCCGCCCGACCCGCCCGCGTAGCTGATAGAGCTGGCCGAGGCCGAACATATCGGCGCGATGCACGATCAGCGTGTTGGCGGTCGGGATATCGAGGCCGCTTTCCACAATGTTGGTAGACATCAGCACGTCGATCTGGCGGTCGTAAAACGCCGTCATCACATCTTCCAGAACATTCGCCGCCATCTGGCCGTGCGCCAGCGCGATTTTCACTTCCGGCACGGTTTCTTTCAGGAATTGTTCGGTCTCGCGCAAATCGGCAATGCGGGGGCACACATAGAAACTTTGCCCGCCGCGATAATGTTCGCGCAACAACGCCTCGCGGATCACCAGCGGATCGAACGGCGTCACAAAGGTGCGCACCGCAAGACGATCAATCGGCGGCGTGGCAATCAACGAAAGATCGCGCACGCCCGAAAGCGCCAATTGCAGCGTGCGCGGGATCGGCGTCGCCGTCAGTGTAAGCACATGCACATCCGCCTTCAGCGCCTTCAGTTTTTCCTTATGCGTCACGCCGAAATGCTGCTCCTCGTCCACGATCACCAGACCAAGATTGGAGAAGGCAATATTGCCTGCGAGCAACGCATGCGTGCCGACAACGATATTAACATCGCCGGATTCCAGCCCCGCCTTGGTTTCGCGGGCTTCTTTCTGATCGACGAAACGCGACAATTGCCGGATCTTCACGGGAAAGCCCGCAAAGCGCGTCGTGAAATTGCGGAAATGCTGGCGCGCCAGCAGCGTGGTCGGCACGACAACGGCCACCTGTTCGCCTGACATCGCAGCCACGAACGCCGCGCGCAACGCCACTTCCGTTTTGCCGAAACCGACATCGCCGCACACCAGACGATCCATCGGCCTGCCCTTCGCAAGATCGGCGATGGCATCGGCGATGGCGCGTTCCTGATCTTCCGTTTCCTGATAGGGAAAGCGCGCGCAGAATTCATCGTACACACCTTGCGGCGCCTCGATGGCGGGCAGTGTTTTCATCTCGCGCGCGGCGGCAATGCGGATCAGCTCAGCCGCCATTTCGCGCACGCGCTCTTTCATGCGCGCTTTGCGCTGCTGCCAGCCCGCGCCGCCGAGGCGGTCGAGCTGCGCCGTGCCTTCGTCCGCGCCGTAACGCGTCAGAAGTTCGATATTCTCCACCGGCAAAAACAATTTGCCGCCGTCATATTGCAGCTCCAGGCAATCATGCGGCGCGCCCGCGACATCGATGGCTTTCAATCCGATGTAACGCGCAACGCCGTGTTCGACATGCGTGACGAGATCGCCCGCGGAAAGCCCCGATGCCTCGGCGAGAAAATTCTGCGCGCGGCGCGATTTCTTGCGCGCATGCGCCATGCGGTCGCCGAGAATGTCCTGCTCGGCGACGATGACGAAATCGGGCGCTTCAAAACCGTGTTCGATGCCTAGCACCGCGATGCCGGTGGCGCTTGTGTGCAATGTTTGCGCGTCATTCCAGTCCGCGATGGGGCGCACCGCACCCAATCCGTGATCGGATAACACGCCACCCAACCGCTCCGCCGAACCTTCCGTCCATGCCGCGAGTGCCACGCGCTTGCCCGCTTTCTGCAACGCTTTCACATGCGCGGACGCAGCCTCGAACACATTGACCGTGCCGCCTTGCGTGCGTTCGGGCGCGAAATCGCGGCTGGCACGGCCGCCCGCATCGACGGAATTTTTCGATTCCGGCGCCTGAAACGGCGACAATTGACGTACCGCATGATGCGCAAGTGCGGCGTCCCATTCCGCCGACGTCAGATAAAGCTGCTCCGGCGATAGCGGCTTGTAAGGCGGCGCCTTGATCGCCGCGGATTTGGAATCGCGGCGCAATTGCTCGCGCGTCGCGAAATAATCCGCGATGAGTTCAAGCCGGGCCTCTTTCGCTTCCACCGTTTGGTGGCCGAGAAAAACAAGCGCGCGCGGCGTGTAATCGAACAATGTATCGAGGCTCGGATAAAACAGCGGCAGCCAATGTTCCATGCCCTGATGTTTGCGGCCCGCGCTGACGGATTCATAAAGCGGGTCATCGGTCGCAGGCCCGAACGCCGCCACATACCCACTGCGAAAACGGCTGATGGATTCCGCATCCAGCGGCGCTTCGCTGGCGGGCAGCAATGTCGCTTCCGCAACTGTGTCGCTGGAAAGCTGTGTCTCCGCATCGAAACGGCGGATCACGTCCAGCGTCGTGCCGAAGAAATCCAGCCGCAGCGGTTGCTCCGCGCCGGACGGCCACAAATCCACAATGCCGCCGCGCAATGCAAAATCGCCCGGCTCGCGCACCGTGCCCGCACGCACATAACCATTGCGCGCAAGAAATGCGACCAGCGCATCGTGATCGACAAGATCACCGCCGCGCGTGGTGAAGCTGGCGTTCGCGATGCTCTCACGCGGCGGCACGCGTTGCAGCAATGCGGCTACCGTCGTGACGACGATCAGCGGCTCGGCTTCGTTGCGCAACGCAAGTGCGGCCAAAGTCGCCAATCGCACACTTTCAATATCGGGCTTGGGCGAAACACGGTCGTAAGGCAGGCAATCCCACGCGGGAAACGAAAGCACGGACAGGTCCGGGTGGAAAAAACGCAGCACTTCTTCGGACGCAGCCGCACGCACATCATCGGGCGCGATGAACAGCACCGCATGTTTGCCGCGCCGCGCGGCCTCGCCCGCGATATAGGCGTCGTAGCCGTCCGGTGCGCCAGTGACCGCGAAACGCCCTTCCGCGCGGGCGATGTAGCTTAAGCGTTCCATGTCGGATTTTTCCGCGCGCACAGCGCCTTCATGCTGGCAAAGACAGGCGTGTCATGCGCGGGCGCAGGCGGCGCGCCTTGCAACCACGCATAGACTTCCTGATCGGGAACGCCCAGCAACGCCTCGAACGCATCCAGTTCCGTGTCGGTCATGCCGGCCAGCGCATCCGCCGCGAAGGTGCCGAAAATGAGATCGACCTCGCGAAAGCCGCGATGCCGCGCGCGAAATAGAAGACGCTTACGGCGCGCCTGACGCGCGTCGTTTGGATCGGTAATAGCCATGTGGCGCGATATAGCGCGGGCGGGCGGCGCGGGCTAGTGGGGAGCCGCGCGGGGCCATATTCTGCCGCACCATGCGGCCCGCGATTCTCTTTCCACTGTTCGCCGAAACGCGCACGCTTCCCGGCATCGGGCCGAAGCTGGAACGGCTCATCGCGCGCGCGGCGGGCACGCGGCTGATCGATCTGATTTTCGATTTGCCGACGGGATTGATCGATCGTTCCTATCGGCCACGTTTGATCGAGGCAGAGGAAGGGCGCATCGTCACCGTTACGGTGAACGTGCTGGATCATATGCCGCCGCACGATCCGCGCAGGCCTTATCGCGTGCGCTGCACGGATGATAGCGCCATGCTCGAACTCATCTTCTTTCGCGCGAAGGGCGATTATTTGATGCGCACGCTGCCGCCGGGCACGAAGCGCATCATCAGCGGGCGGATCGAGCGTTACAAGGGCAATCTGCAAATGGCGCATCCGGATCATATTGTCGATACGGCGATGGCGAACGACATGCCGTTGCACGAGCCGGTGTATCGGCTGACGGAAGACTTGCCGTCCAAGCCGTTGGCGAAAGCGATCCGTGCGGCGCTGGAAAAACTTCCAGCAATGCCGGAATGGCAGGATGCTGCGTTCTTGCGCGTGCGTGGCTGGAGCGATTTTCGTACCGTACTGCTCGCGGCACACGCGCCGCAAAGCGAGGCGGAGCTTTTGCCGACTTCGCCAACGCGCATGCGCTTGGCCTATGACGAATTGCTCGCCAATCAGCTTGCGTTGACACTGATCCGCGCGCGGCTCCGTGGACAGAAGGGCCGTTCGCTGAAAGCCGACGGTCATCTGAAGGCGAAAGCGATTGCTGCTTTGCCCTTCGCGTTGATGCAAACGCAACTCGATGCGCTGGCCGAAATCGAAAAAGATATGGCCGCACCCGAACGCATGTTGCGGCTGCTGCAGGGCGATGTCGGCGCGGGCAAAACGGTTGTGGCGTTTCTGGCCTTGCTGGGCGCGGTGGAAGCGGGATGCCAGGGCGCGTTGATGGTACCGACAGAAATCCTCGCGCGCCAGCATATGCTGACGCTCTCGCCGCTCGCCAAAGCTGCGGGTATTCGTATCGCGTTGCTGACGGGGCGCGAACGCGGACCGTCGCGCGATGAGACTCTGCGCGCGCTCGCGGGCGGCGAAATCGACATTCTCGTCGGCACGCATGCGTTGTTCTCCGAGGATGTTGCGTTTCGCGATCTGGGCCTCGCTGTGGTGGATGAGCAGCATCGTTTCGGCGTGCATCAGCGCATGCAGCTTCAGGGCGCTTCGCGGCCGACCGATGTGCTGGTGATGACGGCGACGCCGATCCCACGCACGCTTGCGCTCACGGCCTATGGCGACATGGATGTTTCGCGGCTGACCGGGCGTCCGCCAGGGCGCAAGCCGGTGGAGACGCGCGTTCTGCCCGCAGTGCGCATGGATGATGTGATCGCGCATCTCAGCCGCGCGATTGCCGGCGGCGCGCGCGCTTATTGGGTTTGTCCGCTGGTCGAGGAATCCGAAAAGATCGATCTTGCCGCTGCCGAGGAGCGCGCGCGCGAATTGAGGAAAGTGTTCGGCGCGAAGGTCGGCCTTGTGCATGGCCAGATGAAAGGGCCGGAACGTGATGCCGCGATGGCGAAGTTCAAGGCGGGGCAAACGCAAATTCTCGTCGCCACGACCGTGATCGAAGTCGGCGTCGATGTGCCGGAGGCCACGATCATGGTGATCGAACATGCGGAACGCTTTGGCCTTGCGCAATTGCATCAATTGCGTGGGCGCGTGGGGCGCGGAAGCGGCAAATCGAGTTGTCTGTTACTGTATCATGGACCGTTGGGCGAAACGGCGAAGGCGCGGCTGAAAACGATGCGGCAGACCGACGACGGCTTTGTGATTGCCGAAGAGGATTTGCGGTTGCGCGGCGCGGGCGAATTGCTGGGCGTGAGACAAAGCGGATTGCCCGAATTCAAACTGGCCGATCTTTCCGTGCACGGCGATCTGCTGGCCACGGCGCGCGATGATGCCAAACTTGTTGTGACGCGTGATCCCGATTTGAAATCGCCGCGCGGCGAGGCCTTGCGCGTTCTGCTCTATCTTTTCGAGCGCGACGAAGCTGTGCGCTATTTGCGGACAGGATAGATGAGCGCTGACTTCACACCCGTTCTCTTGAGCGCGCTGAAAGACGCGTTTCCCGGCATCGCGGGAATTGAAAACCTCGTGCGGCTTTCGGGTGGCGCCAGTCAGGAAACATGCAGCTTCGACGCGATTGTGGATGGCGCGCTAGTTCCACTGATCTTGCGGCGAAGGCCGAGCGGCATTCCACGCAGCGACAATTCCGTGTCGCTGCCAATCGAAGCGCGTGTCATCGAAGCCGCGCGGGGAGCGGGCGTGAAAGCCCCGCGCGTGCGTTGCGTGCTGAAACCGGAAGATGGATTGGGTGAAGCCTATGTGATGGATCGGCTTGCGGGTGAGACTATTGCGCGGAAAATCCTGCGTGATGACGCCTTCGCGAATGTGCGGCCGAAGCTTGCCCGACAATGCGGCGAAATTCTTGCGCGTATTCATCGAGTCGACACCGCGCCTTTGCGTGACGTGTTACAGACGATGGACGGCCGCACGCAGCTTCAACGCTATCGCGATCTTTATGATGCGTATGACTATCCGCACCCTGTGTTCGAACTCGCGTTTCAATGGCTGGAACGGCGACTGGGGCGCGGTGCAAACGCAACGCTAGTGCATGGCGATTTTCGCAATGGCAATTTGCTGATTTCATCAAACGGCGTCGAAGCGGTACTCGATTGGGAGTTGACGCATATCGCCGATCCGCTGGAAGATATTGGCTGGATTTGCGTCAATTCCTGGCGGTTTGGCGTGAGCGAGAAACTTGTTGGCGGGCTTGGCGATCTGAACGCTTTGCTGGAAGGATATGAAGCGGTAGGTGGCGCGCATTTCACGCACGACGACGTGAAACCATGGATTGTGTTCGGCTCGCTCAAATGGGGGATCATGTGCATGACGATGTATCAGGGTTTCCGCATGGATGGTTCTGTCGAGCGCGCGGCGATTGGGCGGCGCGCATCCGAAGCCGAAATTGATCTTGTCAATTTGCTTGTGCGGAGCGCGCCATGATGGATCAGCCTTCCGTGCTCGAACTGGTGCGGGCGGTGCGCGATTTCATCGAAACACGCGCGATGCCGGAACTTGAGGGGCAAACCGCTTTTCATGCGCGCGTCGCTGCGAATGCTTTGGGCATTGTCGTGCGGGAGTTAGAACATGGCGGCGCTTCTCAAGATGAAGAACACGCACGGCTGGTTTCTTTGCT
Organism: Rhizomicrobium sp.; assembly: GCA_036510185.1. Taxonomy (GTDB): domain Bacteria; phylum Pseudomonadota; class Alphaproteobacteria; order Micropepsales; family Micropepsaceae; genus Rhizomicrobium. Next base: position 6,630 of record DATCEI010000067.1, read on the forward strand.
CGGGTGTGAGGGGACGGTGGAGGAATTGAACCGTGAATTGTGCAAACGCATTCGCGAAGGTGCGGTGGGGCTTCAGACGCCGGGCTTGGCCCGGCATCTGGAAAAAACCACACGCGACAAAGTCGAAATCGACCAGCCGAATTATTCGGGGCTTCGCTAGACCCGCGCTTTACGCCGCCCCGATAATCGCCACGCTGCACACATTCATCATCGGTGCGCCGCCGAGATTATGCGTGAGGCCGATTTTCGGATTCTTCAATTGGCGCGCGCCCGCGCGGCCCTGAAGTTGCAGATACATCTCGTAAAGCATCCGCAAGCCGCTCGCGCCAATGGGATGGCCGAAGCATTTCAGGCCGCCGTCGATCTGGCATGGCACCTGCCCGTCGGCATCATAAAAGCCGTTCATCACGTCTTTCCAGCCTTCGCCCTCACGCGAAATGTGAAGATCCTCCATCGTCACGAGTTCGGTGACGGAGAAGCAATCATGCACTTCCATCATCGAGATTTCATCACGCGGATTTTTGATGCCCGCTTCTTCGTAAGCCCGCTTTGAGGCGATGCGCGCGGTGTGGAAATAGCTTCCGTCCCAGGAATTGTGCTGGCTTTCGAGGCCGTTCGAGAGCGCCAATTGCAGCGCCTTCACGGTAATGATGTCTTTCTTGCCCATCGCGCGCGCGATTTCCGGCGTCGTCACGATGGCGCAGGCCGCGCCATCCGAAACGCCGCAGCAATCGAACAGGCCCAGCGGCTCGGCGATCATCGGTGCTTTCAGACATTGTTCTTCGGTGATCGCCTTTTGCAGATGGGCCTTGGGGTTCTTCGTGCCGTTGGCGTGGCTTTTCACCGAGACATGCGCGATGGCGCGTTTCAGATCGTCTTTGCTCACGCCATGCTTGGCGCGATAGGCCGACGCAAGCTGCGCGAAATTGCCCGGCGCAGAACCATTGGCGCTCCACAGGGGCGCAAGCGTGGCGCCCTCGCGCTGTGGCAGGCCGCCGTAACCGGTGTCTTTCAGTTTCTCCACGCCCAGCGCCAGCGCGATGTCGCACGCGCCCGCGGCCACCGCATAAACCGCGCCGCGAAATGCCTCCGATCCGCTGGCGCAGAAATTCTCCACCCGCGTCACGGCAATGTTGGGCAGGCGCAATGCCACGGACAGCGGTGTGCCGCCTTTGCCGACATGCTGTTCTTCGATGGCGGTGGAGAACCATGCGGCCTGAATCTGGCCGGTCTCGACACCCGCGTCGCCCAGGGCCTCCAGATAGGCCTCCACCATCAATTCCTCAGCGCCGCTTTCCCAGCGCTCGCCGAATTTGGAGCAGCCCATGCCCAGAATCGCGACTTTGTCCCGGATGCCTGTGGCCATGTTTTCCTCCAAAGCTGACTTGGGTGTCATCTAAGCGCCGCACCCCGGCCCTGTAAAGGTTGGAAAACTTGGAAATCGCCGGGATAGACCAGCGCTCATAAGCACTTGGAACATTTCGATATTTTCGTGCCGATATTAAATCCGCCCGCGCCCGCGCAAGATTCTGCGTGGTCATGGAACATTTTTGGCGATCCCGCGTTCACCCATCGGCAGTCACAGAGTATGATCCGGACCGCGCCGCTTAAGCCCGTCTGCCGGGCATCAGGCGTTTGTCTAGAAAATACACCCAAGTGCAACATGAAGGAGTTTATTCCATGTCCAACAAATTTCGCTTAGGCGTGGCCGCCGCGGCTATTGCTACCGTGGTTTCCATGCCCGCCTTTGCCGCCGAAAGCGGCGTGAAGGTCGGCACGCTCAGCTGCAATGTTTCCAGCGGCTGGGGCTTCATCTTTGGTTCGTCCAAGGATCTGCGCTGCAACTTCGTTCCCAATCATCGCGCCGGTGAGCATTATCGCGGCACGGTCGATAAATTCGGCGTCGATATCGGTTACACGCAAGGCGGCGTGCTGGTGTGGGCCGTGATCGCGCCGACATCGGATATCAAGCCGGGCGCGCTGGAAGGTTCCTATGCGGGCGCTTCCGCGAGCGCCACGGTCGGCGTCGGCATCGGCGCCAACGTGCTGATCGGCGGCTTCGACAAGTCGATCGCGCTGCAACCCGTTTCCATCGAAGGCAATACGGGCCTCAACATCGCGGCAGGCATTGGCGCGATCCATCTGAAATTCTCGGGCTCGGGCGACTAAGCCACGAGTTCAACCGCATACGCGAAAGCCCGCCGGGAAACCGGCGGGTTTTTTGCTTTTGGCGCTATCTGGTGGGCAAGCGTTCAAAAACCGGCATGCCTTCGGGAATGTGGTGGAAGGCCTGTTTGTCGATGGTGAAGATGGCCATGCGCGGCTGGCCGAACAGCGAGGGATCGTCCAGCGTGCCGACTTTCAATATCACGGCATCCAGACCCGGCCGGTTGACGGCGATGTGTGTGCCGCAATCGGCGCAGAATTCCCGCGCGACGGCGCCTTCAAGATCGCTGCGCGTGAATTGTTTGGGCGTTCCTTTGGTATAGCCGAAGCCCTTGCGCGGCATGAGAAAGAACATATGCGGCGCGCCACCGGACATATATTGGCATTCGCGGCAATGGCATTGCGCCTTCATGATCGGCTCGCCTTGCGCCGCGTAACGCAGATTGCCGCAATAGCAGCCGCCTTCGAATGCCATGAGAATCTCCCTATGCCGGAACAGCTTTCCAGAAATAGCGCACGAAGCCGCGTTTGGGGTCGAAATCCTTGATGCGGAACGCCATGCGCACTTTCATGCCGGAATCGACCTGGCCCTGTTCCACATCGGAAATATCGGCCATCAGGCGGCCGCCTTCCGCGAACGTGATCATGCCGTAATGATTGGGCGGGTCCATCGCATAGGTGAGGAAATCAGCACTCCATGACAGCACGCTGCCGGGCTGTTCGGCGAAACTGTACGGATCCTGGCTGTCCACGGCGTTGCAATTGGGATTGACGCAGATGCGCGCGCGCGGAAATTGCGCCGTGCCGCAGACGCGACATTTGCCGCCGACGAGGCCCGTGAGCATATCATCCTTGCGATAAAGCACGCTCAGCGCCGTGCGCTTGTCCACCTCCGCGCGCATACCCTTTTCCATTTCGATCAGGCCGTTGAAGGCCAGATGTTTCATGTAATTGGTTTCTTCCTTGCGCCGCGCGAGCGAACCCGTGACGCCATTGCGTTTGGGCAGTTCGGCAATGTCGCGCGTGACCTCGAAGATCGCGGCATCGCAGCCCTGACCGAATTGCGCGACAAGGATTTTCTCGCCGGGTTGCGCCTGCTCCAGCGCGTGAACGAGCATGAGCAATGAGTGTGCCGCACCCGCATCGCCGACATTGGAGGCAAGATTGTCCTGCGTTTTCGCCGGATCGATGCCGCATTGCTTGGCGATCTGCTGATCCAGTTTTGCGAACGGACAGGGCAGAATGAAATGCGCGATGTCGGATGGGGCTATGTTGGTTTTCTCAAGCAGCGCCTTAATTGCGGTGGGCACGATCTTGGTATAACCCTCATCGCGCACCCAGCGCTCTTCCCAACCGTAATCGAAATCTTCGCCGCTCCCACGAAAATGATCGACAAAATCCACCGTCAGCGAATGGCTGCCGAGCAACTTTGCAATCACCTTGTCGCGGCCAACGCTCAGCGCCGCGCCCGCATCACCGAAACGCATTTCATCGGACGATGCCGCGCGCGCTTTGCGCTTTTCGCCCGCAACAACAAGCGGCGAGTTCACGCGCCCGCTCGCCACAGCGTCGAGTGCCGCGATAAGCGCGGTCAGGCCTGCACGTTGCGAACCCGCGACATCGGCAGCGGAAACATTTTCGGAAAGGTTCAACGCCGCCGCCACAATGCCCGCGTTCTGGCGATCCGAAAACGGCATGGTCGTGGAGGCGAAATAGACCGCATCGACATGCGCGCGATCCTTCGCGGCATCCGACGCGGGCACGCAATCGCGGCCCGCTTCCACCGCCATCGTCACCGCATCCTCATCCCAATTGGCCATGGCGCGCTCGCCCTTGGCCTGCCCCATCAGGCCGGGCGCGAACCACGCATTGGCCTCCGCGATGGATTTGCGCTGCAACCGGCGCCGGGGAAGATAGGCGCCATAGGCGGTAATGCCGGTCATTTCATGCCCTTCGTTTTGTCAGGGCGCGGAGAAAATCAGGTTTGGCGCGCGGCGGCAATGCGCCTTTTCGCGAGGGCGGCGGCGCTGTTGCCGCGCGATCCGGCCTCCGTTAGCGTTGGCGTCATCCGGACAGGCAAAGCGGTGGGAAGTTTGGTCGAAACAGAAGTCCGTGACGCGCGCGCCACCGATGGGGAATTACCCATCAGCCGCGACGCAATCGAAAATGTCGGCAAATATGCGCGCGAATTCAATTCCGCTACGCCGTACAAACACATCTGCATCGACAGATTTCTGGATGAAGATTTCGCGACAGCGCTGATTGCCGAATTCCCCGTTTTCAAAGCCGAGGAAACGCGCACCGAAACGGGCACGCAGGGGCGCAAACTGACAAAACCCAACCTCTCCAATCACGGACCAAATTTCAGGAAATTGGCCGCGATGTTTTCGTCGCCGCAATTCCTGCGCTGGCTTTCAGAACTTACCGCCATCGAGGATTTGTCGTGGGGCGGCGAGAACATGTGGGGCGGGGGCACGCACGACAATCAGAACCATGCGGATCTGGATTTCCATGTCGATTTCAACTTCGATGAAAGCACGGGGCTTCACCGGCGCCTCAATGCGCTGATTTTCCTGAACCGGGAATGGGAACCGGAATGGGGCGGTCAATCCGAAATGGCCGAAGACCCGTGGGATTCCGAGAACAGGAACATCAAACGCTATGAGCCTGTCTGGAACCGGCTAATCCTGTTTGAAACGAATGAGCGTTCGTGGCACGGATTTCCGCGCATCAAAATCCCGGCTGACAAGAGCCATCTCAGCCGGCGTTCCGTCGCGGCTTATTTTTATACGAAGACGCGGCCGCAAAATGAGATCGTCGGCTCGCATTCCACGTTTTATGTGCAGCGGCACATCCCCGAAACCGTGA
>DATCEI010000068.1:0-3054 GCA_036510185.1 Rhizomicrobium sp.
TCGTCGCGCTCGACCAGCGTGACGGATGCGCCCGCGCGCGCCAACGCATAGGCCGCCGCGCATCCCACGATGCCGCCGCCGACAACAATAATGCGTAGCGTGGAACGCCCCGCGCCCATCTTAGGGTTGCACAAAACAGTCTCCATCCGGGCGGGATTGTCGCGCGTCCCGTCCGCCCGTTCAACCCGGCCGCGTGCGGTGAAAAGACGTTAGGCATTAACAACTTGAGGCGAATTGCGCGGTCCTATAGGGTGTGCGCGAGCGCGATGCAGTAGACCGGGGCAAATGCAGGACATGGATGACGGCCCGCAAATGGGCGCGGCGGACGACAGCCTCGTCCGGCGCGATCAATTGCCGTTGCCGAACCGATATGTGGAACCTCGCACACAGACCGAGGCGCGGCTGGCCGCGATCTGGGCTTCGGCGCTCACCATGGATCGCGTCGGCATGGATGACCGCTATTTCGATCTGGGCGGAGATTCTTTTCTCGCCACCGTCATCTTCACGATGATCGCGGAGGAATTTGTGATCGATATTCCCATGGCTATTCTTGCCGAAACGCCGACCATCGCCTCGCTTGCGCCGCGCATCGACGCACTGATCGGAAAATGAGCATTGTCGGCCCTATCCTGCATTTCGGCCGCACGCGCGCGGATACGCCCGCGATTGTCGAAGGCAAACGCACGCTTGCGTATGGCGAATTCGCGGCACAGGTTCTGCGCACGGCAACGCATCTAGAAAATCTTGGCATAGGCCCGCGCGACCGCGTCGGTCTGTGTTTACCGGACAATTCGGATCATCTCATTTCGTTGCTGGCGCTGGCGCATATCGGTGCAGTGTCCGTGCCGCTCGACTGGCGCGCGCCGCCACCAGACAATGCGCGGCTGGTTGCGGGCCTCAATCTCACCTGCGTGCTGACGGAAACGCAGGCGCGCAGCGCGGAGGGCTGGAACAACGTGCCTTTTGATAGCGCGTGGCGCGAGGCGGTTGCGCGCGCTATGCCCGCCGCTGCATCGCAGACCGTGTGGAACGATGAATTTGTTATTTCCGCCACATCGGGCAGCACCGGCGCGCCGAAATTCACCGTCATGACGCATCTGCAATACTATTTCGCCCTCGTGGGAATGTGGGAGTTGATGGCCATTGGGGGACCGCATCGTTTCCTCTGCACCCTGCCCTTCTATTACAGCGGCGGCCGCAATTCCTGCATGGCGCATCTGCTGCGCGGCGATTGCGTGGTGCTGTATCCCAGCATGTTCAGCCCGGCGGAATATGCGAATACTGTCATGCGGTATGCGATTACGGTCGGCGCCGCAGTGCCCTCGACCGTGCGGCAAATGCTGGCGGCAAGCGGTGATGAGATGCTGTTGCCGGACCTCGCCAAATTCTTCTGCACCGGCGCGCCGTTGCACAAGGAGGAAAAACGGCAGGCGCTTGTCCGCCTCACGCCGCATTTCCACGAACGCTACGGCACCGCTGAAACGCTGGCGATTTCCGTGTTGCGTCCGAAGGATATTCTCGAACGGCCGAACAGTGTGGGTCAGCCGCACTCGCTGGCGCAGATCGAAATCGCGGACGACAATTACCAACCGCTACCAACCGGCGAGGCCGGACGCTTACGCTTTCGCGGGCCCGGCATGGGCACGCCGCTGCCGGGAAGCGCCGCCGAAGCCAATTTCCGCGACGGCTGGTTTTATCCCGGCGAAATCGCGCATCTGGACGAAGCCGGTTACATCTTCCTGCGCGGGCGTACATCCGATGTCATCATGCGCAGCGGCGCGAAAATCTATCCCGCCGAAGTCGAAGCGGTGCTTGCCGAACATCCCGATGTGCTGGAGGCCGCCGTGTTCGGCCGCCACGGCGCTGACAATGAGGAAATTATCGTCGCGTTTGTTGTCCCGCGAGGCCAACCCGCGACCGGCGAACTGCTCGCCCATTGCCGCACGCGCTTGGCGCCCCACAAGGTGCCGCGCCAATTCCACTTCCTCGCGGCTCTCCCCAAAAACACGGCGGGCAAAACGGACAAAGCCGCACTTCTGGCGCAACTCGCCGATGCGTAAGGCGAAGCAAAACGGCGGATAAACGTCAACACCAAATCCTTCGATTCGATTGCGATGAATCCGCGGACTGGACATTTGATCAAGGTTTCGCCCACGATGCGCTGCCGTAATACACAACGGAGAAATCATGCCGTCACTCCGGATCGCGAACCTGTTCGCAGCGTGTCTTTTTGCATTGTTCATTCCTCGCGCGCTCGCGTCTGCTGATACTGCGCCGGCCGGCGACGGAATGCTGATCGTGACAATCAGTTCGGAACCGAACAAAACCTATCTCGCTTATACGCTGGAATTCAGAAAGCGCGATCATTCGGAACATCGTAATCTGCAGAACGATGCTTACAACTGGCTCAGTTCCACGAAAAACGATTTCTCCGGCCCGGACGAAAACGGACTGGTCACGGTAACGAAACTGCCGCCGGGCGATTGGGAGCTTTATGAGTATTTTGTCACCACGCAAATGGGCGGGCTGATTACGTCCGGCAACCATTCTATGATCGATCCCGGTCCAGACTTCTCGGTTCCTTTCACAATCAGACCGGGCCGCGCCGTTTACATCGGCGATTTCAAGGCGATCGGCAGCACAGGAAAAAGTTTGATCGGGATCGATATGCCTGCGGGCGTTCGTTTCGTTGTTGCTGACCACGGCGCGCGCGATATCGAAATCGCAAAGCGAAAAGATCCAAACCTTGGCGACGTGGATGTGCAAATTCCCGATATCGCCACAATGAACAATCCGCTGTTTCAAATGGAGCAAAAAGCTGCGGCAGCGCCTTCGCCTCCCCAGCCCACCAGCGAAGACAAATAGGGATTTGATTGGTCGGAGCGGCGAGATTTGAACTCACGACCCCCTGTCCCCCAGACAGGTGCGCTAACCAGGCTGCGCCACGCTCCGTTTCCAATTCTGGCGGCGGCCCGCGAAGGCCCGCCGCCGGGGCGGCGGACTATAGGGATGTGCCCCCGCGCGGGCAAACGACCGCGCCGCGTCAGATTGCGC
>DATCEI010000069.1:0-6258 GCA_036510185.1 Rhizomicrobium sp.
CCGGGTCCGGGCCGCTTATTACGCAACCGTTTATCGCCATAGTCAGGTTGCCCTGACCCTTTCAATATAGGGGGCCATCATTAAGACTTAAAGCACTTGCGCCCATTTCTTTTTGTAGCTACAATTAAATGAAGATCGAATTCGATCCGGCGAAGAGTGAGAGGAATGCGCGGGAGCGCGGCCTGCCGTTCGAATTGGCGGAGAATTTCGATTGGGAGACGGCGGAATATCGGGAAGATGCTCGCTTCCCTTATCCGGAACGGCGAATGATTGCGGTTGGTTATCTTGGAAAGAGATTACATTTCGTCTGCTTTACGATGAGAGGAGAAATCATCCGGGTCATCAGTTTCCGTAAGGCGCACAACAAGGAGATTCGGGATTATGAAAAAAAGAAAACCGCTTACTGATGCCGAAGGCGAGGTCAGGGAACTGACAGCGGAGGATTTAAAGCGATTCAAGTCCCTCGATCACTTCCCGGAATTGGCCAAGCTTGTTCGCGGCCGCGGTCAGCGCGGCCCGCAAAAGACTCCGACCAAACAGCAAGTGACGTTGCGGCTTGATCGCGATGTGATCGAGCGTTTCCGTTCGACGGGCCGCGGCTGGCAAGGGCGCGTCAACGAGGCGCTGAGAAAAGCAAAGACGGGTTAGTCCTTTCAACCGCGCAAAGCCTCGATAATATGCAGGATCGCGGCGCGCGCTTCGGCGAGAACGGTGCGTTTGTCGTCCGCCAGCGCCACGGTCGTTGCCGCCTCGATGAACGCGCCCAGAAGAATGGATGCCGTGAGTTCCGGATTTTGAATGCGTGATGCGCCTGCATTCTTCAGACCGCGCAACATTTCGATCAGCGCGCCGAAAGCAAAGCGTTTTTCGATCTCGCGCCATTGCGCGGCGCCGATCACGGTGGGCGCTTCGTGGAAGATGATGCGCGCGATTTGCGGCTCCGCCGATATTTCCAGCATGGCGGAAACGCCTGCGCGCAACTGCGCCCAAGGATCGGTTTCATTGAACGCAATCGCGGCTATGCGAGTCATCAAATCGTGTTCGACCGCTTCGGCGACAGCGCGGAACAGACCTTTCTTGTCTTTGAAGTGATGATAGATCGCGCCCGTGGTGGCGTTGGCCGTGCGCGCGATCTTCACAAGCGAAGCCGCCGCGAAACCGTCGCGGGCGAATATCGTCCGCCCCGCCGCAACAAGGGCCGCACGGGTGGCGTCCGCATTGACGTCCCGCCTTGAGGGTTTGCTTGACATAATTATAGTATGTTACATAATTGAATTATGTAAAGCTGAAAGAGGGCGCAAAGTCATGTTCGGAACCATCGTTCTGGGAATAGGCAGCCTGTTCTTCATCGGCACCGGCCTCAACGCCTTCGCCACGCCCGCGAAATTCGCGGCCCGGCTGGGCCTGACGCTTCCCGGCGCGGATGGCGTGAATGAAATCCGCGCCCAATATGGTGGCTTCTTTCTGATTGCCGGGCTTTTCGTGGGCGTGGCGCTGCTGGGCCGCCTTCCGCGCGAATGGGGCCTTGTGGTCATGGCGGTGTCTTTCGGCGGCTTGATCGCGGGCCGCTTGGTCAGCCTCGCGCTGGACCGCAGCTTCCCCGCTTATGGCCCCACGATCCGCGCATTGTTCATTGTCGATTCCTGTGGATTTCTGGCCTCGCTGGCGGTGCTTACCCACGCGGTTTGAGCGATATCATTTCCGCGCCCGCGCATAAGCGCAATTGGGTGAAGTGTGCAGCGGTTCACCCATAAATTGCGCGCCAATAAAAAGACTCTAGACTGGCGCGCGGAATCGGGAATGACATGCGCCAATATCACGACCTCATGGAGACGGTGCTCAAGCGCGGCGTGGAGAAGCGCGACCGCACGGGCACCGGCACGATCTCGATCTTCGGCCATCAGATGCGTTTCGATCTGGCCGAGGGTTTTCCGCTCGTCACCACCAAGAAGCTCTATGTCAAAGCCATCATATACGAGCTGCTGTGGTTCCTGCGCGGCGACACCAATGTTCGCTATCTGCAGGAGCATGGCGTCGGAATCTGGGACGAATGGGCCGATGCGAGCGGCGAGCTGGGGCCGGTCTATGGCCATCAATGGCGTTCATGGCCGGACGGGCAGGGCGGCACGATCGACCAGATCGCGCAGGTGGTGGCCGACATCAAACGTAATCCGGATTCGCGGCGTCTTCTCGTGACGGCGTGGAATCCTGCCGACGTGCCGAAGATGGCGCTGCCGCCATGTCATTGCCTGTTCCAGTTCTATGTTGCGAACGGGCGGCTTTCTTGCCAGCTCTATCAGCGCTCGGCGGATATTTTCCTCGGCGTGCCGTTCAACATCGCGTCGTATGCGTTGCTGACGATGATGGTGGCGCAGGTGACGGGCCTTCAGCCGGGTGAATTTGTCCACACATTCGGCGATGCGCATCTTTATCTCAACCATCTGGATCAGGCGCGCGAACAACTGACACGGCGGCCTTATCCGTTGCCGCGCGTGCTTATCGATCCGGGCGTGAAAGACATTTTCGCGTTCAAATACGAGGATTTCAAACTCGAGAACTATCAGGCCCATCCGCATATCAAGGCGGAAGTGGCGGTGTAGTGAGCGATTGATGTTTCGGTGAGACCATGAAACCAAGAATTACAATCAGTCTTTCAGCGGATGGTTCGCTTGAAATTCATCTCAACCAAATGGGACGCGATTTGCTTGTCCGAGAACTGCTCCAGCTAAGCGAGGAAAATGACCATTTTCATCTCGGCCCCTCCGAGCGTGACGAAGTGCAACTCTCCTCTCGTGCCTATCGAACGAACGACAAGATAGTGGAATACGGGAAGATACTTTTCCGGCCCGATGCTTGGGATGAAAAGTATTTTCCGCATGTTCTTGGTGATCCAAACTGATGATGCATATTCGATCCGCGCGTTCCGGCGACGAAGACACGATTCTCACGCTGCTTTACGAACTCGCGGAATATGAAAAGCTGACGGACAAGTTCGCGATCACGCGGGAGATCGTCACGCGCGATTATCTGAGCCCGCAACCGCTCATCCATTGCGAGTTAGCGTTCGAAGACGACGCACCCATCGGCATCGCCACATGGTATTTTACCTATAACAGTTTCGCGGCGAATCGCGGCCTCTATCTGGAAGATTTGTTCGTGCGGCCTGCTGCGCGCGGACACGGGCACGGCAAGGCGTTGCTGGCGCATCTGGCAACGCGCGCGCGCGAACATGGGGCGGATCGTGTCGATTGGGCGGTGCTGACGTGGAACGCGCCCGCGATTGCGTTTTATGAAAGCCTCGGCGCGCAAGCCGTGCGCGACTGGTTCATCTATCGTCTCGCCGGTGACGCGCTCAAGGAATTAAGCGACAAATGAGGATCAGTCCTTGTCAGAATCGGCAAGATGCAATCAATTCGTGGGAGAATCATAGCGCCACGCACATGCCCACCCGGATCAGAATGCCTTCCATATCGTTTGTTGTGGCCAGAAGTGAGCCGGGGCACATTATTGGTTGCGACAATACACTCCCTTGGAGACTGAGAACCGATCTCAAAAATTTTAAGACGGTGACATCCAATCACGTTGTCATAATGGGCCGCAAAACATTCGACTCAATCGGACATCCGCTTCCAAATCGAATCAATGTCGTTCTTTCAACACGGACTGCAACTAATCAAGAAGGCGTATATTTTGCTCAAAGCCGGGCCTCGGCACTCTATATGGCTGATCTGTTGTCGGCGCTAAACGGATATACGGAAATTTTTGTCATAGGCGGCGGTACAATTTACAAAGAATTCCCATTCAATAAAATTCATCTAACTGAAATCTACGCACCTAACATTGTCGGTGATACTTTTTTTCGAGAAAAATTTGATATGCGTTCATGGAAGCTGGAAAGCGAAACGCGATTTCCGGCTTCAGAACGCGACGAGTACCCGTTTGCGATTAAAATTCTTAGAAAAAAAGACGAGACAACATTCCGTCATCGAACACGCTCGTTAGCGCGCTTTTTTACTATCGACAAGAATTTGGCGGCTTGGGAAGCAAGACAATTGTCTAAATTAAGATTGCCTCATCCGAAAAAAGGTGAGGGTCTGCTGGACTTAGTTCAGCTTGAGCTTCCTAACATTCGAGATTGGATCGTGGATAAGTCGTGATAAGGTAAGCCAAACAACAAAGGGTGGGAGTCGTCCATGGAATTCCGCGAGCTTGCGGCCGATCTGAAATTTCCCGAAGGCCCCGTGGCGATGGACGATGGCTCCGTCATCCTCGTTGAAATTCCCGTCGGAAAAATCACGCGCGTGAAGCCGGACGGTTCGCATCATGCCATCGCCACGCCGGGCGGCGGGCCGAACGGTCTCGCCATCGGGCCGGATGGCGCACTTTATGTCTGCAACAATGGCGGCAATTTCGAAATGCATGAGCGCGATGGGCTGATGATCCCCGGCCACACGCCGCCCTCGCACAAAGGCGGTCGCATCGAGCGCGTGAACATCTCCACCGGCAAGGTCGAAGTGCTGTATTCCGAATGCGATGGCGTCGGCCTCGGCGCGCCGAACGATCTGGTATTCGACACCACGGGCGGCTTCTGGTTCACCGATCACGGCAGCACGACGCTTACGCACCGCACGCATGGCGCGCTTTATTATGCCAAGGCGGATGGTTCGCAGATCACGCGCGTGTTGCGCGAATTGCTTTCGCCCAATGGTGTCGGCCTCTCGCCGGATGGCAAGACGGTCTATTACGCCGAAACCTATCCCGGGCGGTTGTGGTATCTGCCGCTCGACGGGCCGGGCAAGGCGGGCGCGGTTGCCGGTTTCACGCCGGGTTATTTCGTGGGCGCGTATCCGGGGCTTGGTTATTTCGATTCTCTGGGTGTGCAGGCCGATGGCGGGGTTTGCGTGGCGACGATTCTCGCGGGCGGCATTTCCACGTTCTGGCCCGACAACGGAAAATTCGAGCACACCCCGCTGCCCGATCCCATCTGCACGAACATTTGCTGGGGCGGCAACGATATGCGCACCGCATACGTTACCATGTCGGCCACGGGGAAACTCGCGGTTATGCAATGGCGCTCGCCCGGATTGCGGCTCAATTACAATGCGTGAGGATGCGATGAGAAAATTATTGATGTTGTGCGCGGCGTTGCTGGTTGCGACACCAGCTTTGGCGAAAGACATTATCGGCGGGTTCTACGGCCACACGATGAAGCTCATCGGACCGACGGGATCCCCGCATTATTTCCACTACAATTCCAATTTCACTTTCACCGAGCAGGTGAACGGACACGCCTATTCGGGCTACTGGCGCATTCGTGGTTACAGTATTTGCCTGACGTATAATCCGCCATTGAACATTGCGTTGCCGGAGGGGCGTTGCGTCGCCATCGCCGCGAACAAGATTGCCGATGTGAAAGTCGCTGCCGCTGTCGATACGACGCCACGACCGCTGCTGATTCACATTATTCGATAATAATACGCGGTGCCACGCGTTGCGGCGCTGCTATGGCGCGCGACACGCGATCCGCGATCAGCATGAAAGCCCGCGCTTCGGGACTGTCCGGCGCGCTTGCCACAACCGGTGTGCCTGCGTCGGATGTCTCGCGAATACGCGGCATCAGCGGGATTTCGCCGAGGAACGGCGCGCCCTGTTTCTCCGCCGTCGCGCGCGCGCCGCCATGGCCGAAGATGTGGCTCTCATGGCCGCAATCCGGGCATATGAATACGCTCATGTTTTCCACAAGGCCCAGAATGGGCACCTGCGTCTTGCGGAACATCGCGATGCCCTTGCGCGCATCGATCAACGCAATGTCCTGCGGCGTGGAGACGATCACAGCACCTTTCAACGGCACGCGTTGCGCAATGGTAAGCTGCGCATCGCCCGTGCCCGGCGGCATGTCGATGACCAGCACATCCAGCGGCGCCCACGCCACGTCGTTCATCATCTGCGTCAGCGCGGATTGCACCATCGGCCCGCGCCAGATCATGGGCTCGTCTTCACCCACCATGAAACCGATGGACATCGCCTTGATGCCGTAGCGCTCGATGGGCTGAAGCTTCTTGCCATCGCTTTGCGGCTTCTCGCGAATGTCGAGAAGGCGCGGCACGCTGGGTCCATAAATATCGGCGTCCAGCAAGCCGACCTTCAATCCCAACCGCGAAAGCCCAAGCGCCAGATTCACCGCGACCGTCGATTTGCCGACACCGCCTTTGCCGCTCGCCACCGCGATGACGGATGCGACACCTTCGATGCCCGCGG
>DATCEI010000070.1:0-15010 GCA_036510185.1 Rhizomicrobium sp.
ATCCGCAATACGTCGCCGTCGATCCGGCCCGCTTTGCCGGCGCATTTCGCGAGCTTGTCGCCGCCGAGCGCGAGCGGAATCCGCAGCACGAATTTGCCGTCGATGACTTCCAACGGCCCCCGGATCGAAACGAAATCGGCCTCGTCCATCACGGCCGCCAGCCCAGGAAGTTGCTGAGGATGGCGAGGCCGACGGCCTGGCTTTTCTCGGGATGGAATTGTGTGCCCGCGAGATTGTCGCGTCCGATCATTGCCGCGACAGCGCCGCCGTAATCGACGGTGGCGAGCACATGCGCCTCGTTCTTCGCGCGGAATTCAAACGAATGGACGAAATAGGCGTGTGCGCCCGGCGCGCAATCGGCAAGCAGGGGATGAGGGCGTACGATCTTTAATTCATTCCAGCCCATATGAGGGATTTTCAGTGTGGGGTCAGAAGGTGTGAGGCGCACGACTTCGCCCTCGATCCAGCCAAGCCCCGGATGATCGCCGAACTCGCGCCCCACATCGGCCATCAATTGCATGCCGACACAGATGCCCAGAAAGGGCCGGACGCGCGCTATGACGGCTTCGTTCAGCGCCGCGATCATGCCATCCAGCCGCGATAGCCCGCTCATGCAATCGGCGAACGCGCCCACGCCCGGCAGCACGATGCGTTCGGCGCGGGCCACCACCTCGGGATCAGCGGTGACAAGAATCTCATGCGGCAAGCCGCCTTCGCGCGCCGCACGCGCCAGCGCCTTCTCCGCCGAGCGCAGATTTCCGGAACCGTAATCGATGAGGGCGACGACAGGGGCCATGCGGGAGCGTTTAGCCCAAGCGCCGGTCGTTTTCCAATCGGCCTAGAATTGCACCGCCACCAGAATCGCGCCGCAAGCGATCAGCGCGACGCCCAGCCAGTTCAGGCCGCCGAGCTTCTCGCCCAGAAAGGCCACGCCGAACAGGGCGACCAGCAACACGCTGAGCTTGTCGATGGGCGCCACGCGGGCGGCGTCGCCGATTTTCAGCGCGCGGAAATAGCAAAGCCACGACGCGCCCGTGGCCAGCCCGGATAGAATGAGAAACAGATAGGTGCGCGGCGTGACGCTGCGCAGCGGTTGCCATTGTCCGGTCAGCGAAACGATGAGGCCCAGCGCGCACAGCACGACAATCGTGCGCAATAACGTGGCGAAATCGGAATTGACATTCTCCACGCCGATCTTGGCGAAGATCGCGGTCAACGCGGCAAACGACGCCGACATCAGCGCCCAGAATTGCCAGGAAGAAAGAACGGATTTCATTCGGGAGACGCCTTTGCCGCCGCGTTGGAGATTGTCCTACTTCAAGATTTTTTGCTATCGCGGTTCGTGGCTCACCAAACCAAACGGAGACCGGCCGTAAAGACCGATCTCCGCTCGATTCAGAACAGATGCTGTTATTTCTTGGTGTCACCGGTGTAGTGGCAATCCTTGATATCGTTGGCGCCTTGATCCGGGTCGATGATTGACGGGATGACATGGCCAACAAAAACGCCCATTCCGATATCAAACCGCACATAGCGGATCTGGCCTGCCGCCAGCTTCACATCGATATCTTCTTCTTTTTCCGTGGTCGTGCTGACCTTGTAAGTTCCGGCGGGACGATCAACGTAAAAATATCCGCCCGGCACGGCATCGCCTACGGCCGTCCCGTCGATTTTCACAGACGGCTGTAGTGCCGCTCCCATCATGGTGGATTCACGATAGAAATAGATGCGCCCGGAATCCGCGGCGAGCGTGGGTTCGCTCGCATGCATTTCACTGAACGTCGGTCCGCCCGCGCAAGCCGCGACAAGCGGTAGGGCCGCGCAGATAAAAGCCGCGCGTACCCAATTCCTCATATTGCCAAACATGATTGCCCCTTCTGTTGTCCAATGGCATTTCAGCCATGAGGCGTCGCAATGCAGAGCGGCGCCGCAGAATTGCCCCATGCATTCCGCAAGGCTTCTATATTCTATACTTGCACTCAAAGGAAGAGTCAGAGCAGAAGGAAAAATCTGAGTTGTGTTCTGCACCCGGCAATACTTGGCAGGATGGGAGCGCTAGTCCGCATCCATTTTCAAGGCCGCAATGAACGCTTCCTGCGGAATGTCCACTTTGCCGAACTGGCGCATCTTTTTCTTGCCCTCTTTCTGCTTGTCGAGGAGCTTGCGCTTGCGGCTGATGTCGCCGCCATAACATTTCGCTGTCACGTCCTTGCGCATGGCGCTGATGGTTTCGCGCGCGATGATTTTGCCGCCGATGGCCGCCTGAATCGGAATGACGAAGAGGTGTCGCGGGATCAGCTCTTTCAACTTCTCGCACATGGAACGGCCGCGGCTTTCCGCGCGCGTGCGATTGACGACCATGGACAGCGCATCGACAGGCTCGCCATTGACGAGGATCGACATCTTGACGAGATCGCCTTCCTGATAATCCTCGATGTGATAGTCGAAACTGGCATAGCCGCGGCTAATGGATTTCAACCGGTCGTAGAAATCGAACACCACTTCGTTGAGCGGCAGGCGATAGATCACCATCGCGCGGCTGCCCGCATAGGTGAGTTCGATCTGGCGGCCGCGCCGGTCCTCACACAATTTCAGCACCGCACCAAGATATTCGTCCGGCACGAAGATCGTGGCGCGGATCCACGGTTCCTCGATGAATTTGATATAGGTCACATCCGGCATATCGGTCGGATTGTGCAATTCCTGCATCGTGCCGTTGTTCAGGTGTATGCGATAAATCACAGACGGCGCTGTCGTAATGAGATCGAGATTGAATTCGCGCTCCAGCCGCTCGCGGATGATTTCCAGATGCAGCAAGCCCAGAAAGCCGCAGCGGAAACCAAAGCCCAGCGCCGCCGAACTTTCGGTTTCGTAGGTGAAACTCGCATCGTTCAGATGCAATTTACCCAGCGCCTCGCGCAAATCCTCGAACAGCGCGGCATCCACGGGGAACAATCCGCAGAACACGACCTGCTGCGCGGGCTTGAAACCGGGCAGCGGCGTTTGCGTGCCTTTGCGTTCGCCGGTGAGCGTGTCGCCGACCTGCGTGTCGGCCACTTCTTTAATGGCGGCGGTGATGAAACCCACTTCGCCGGGGCCGAGCCGGTCAACCGCCACCTGTTTCGGCGTGAACACGCCCACGCGTTCGATCTGATAGACGGCATCGGCAGCCATCATGCGGATTTTCTGGCCACGTTTCATTTCGCCATCGACCACGCGCACCAGCACGACAACGCCGAGATAGGAATCGTACCAGCTATCGACCAGCAAGGCTTTCAGCGGCGCGTTCGCATCGCCCTTGGGCGCAGGCAGGCGATGCACAATCGCTTCCAGCACGGCTTCTATGTTGAGGCCGGTTTTGGCGGAAATCGGAATCGCTTCAGAGGCGTCGATGCCGATCACGTCCTCGATCTGCTGGCGCACGCGGTCGGGTTCGGCCGCGGGCAGATCGACTTTATTCAGCACCGGCACGATTTCGAGATTGGCGTCGATGGCCTGATAGACATTGGCGAGCGTCTGCGCCTCCACGCCCTGGCTCGCATCCACCACCAGCAGCGCGCCCTCGCAGGCGGCAAGACACCGGCTCACTTCATACGCGAAATCCACATGGCCCGGTGTGTCCATGAGATTAAGCACATACGTCTCACCATTCTGCGCTTTGTATTCGAGACGCACCGTCTGCGCCTTGATAGTGATGCCGCGCTCGCGCTCGATATCCATGGAATCGAGCACCTGTTCCTTCATCTCACGGCTGGTGAGACCGCCCGTGACCTGGATCAGCCGGTCAGCCAGCGTGGATTTGCCATGGTCGATGTGCGCGACGATGGAAAAATTGCGGATTTTGGAAAGCTCGGTCATCTAGCTGCGCAACATCCCGCCGGTGGCTTTGGTGACGGCGGTGACGATCTTCTGCGCGATGGCGTCGATCTCCGCATCGGTCGGGGTTTTGTCTTTCGGTTGCAGACGCACGGCGATGGCCAGAGATTTTTTGCCTTCGGCCACGCCCTTGCCTTCATAAAGATCGAACGCATCGACGCGCTCGATCAGATTGCGGTCGGCGTTCTTCGCCGCGCGCAGCAATTCTTCCGCCGTCACTTTCGCGTCCACAACGAACGCGAAATCGCGCTCGATGGCCTGATAGGGCGACGGATTGAACAGCGCGCGGGCTTTACCTTTGGCCTTGGGTTCGGGGATCGCATCGAGATCGATTTCGAGGGCCGTGATCGGTCCCTTGAGATCGAACGCCGCGAGAATTTTCGGATGCAGTTCGCCGAAAACGCCGAGTGTTTTGGGGCCGAGCGCCAGTATGCCGGAACGTCCCGGATGATACCAAGAATGCGCACCTGCCTTAACCGGCGCGTTCATGGGCGCACCCATCGCCGCTTCCAGCACGGCAAGCATGTCGGCTTTCGCATCGAACGTGTCGGCGGCGTGATCGGCTTTCATCCAGTTGCGCGGCGCGCCGCCCACGCGAATGCCGGCGGCGATGCTTGTTTGTGCGCCGGGGATTCCACTCGCGAAAGCGGGGCCGATTTCGAACAGCGTCTGTTGCTCGAAGCCGCGCGCCTGATTGCGGGCGGCGGCGGCCAGCAGCGAAGGCAGAAGCGAAGGGCGCAGCGCATCCATGTCGGAGGCAATAGGATTTTCGATCTGGCGCGCATCATCGCCACCACCGAACAGAGCGGCGTGCGCGCGCGGAATGAAGGAGTAGGAAATCGTTTCGTCGAAGCCGCGCGCGGCCAAGGCGCGGCGCGCGATGCGCTTGCGGCGTTGCGACGGCGTGAGTGTTGCACGTGCGATGGCTTGTGGGCACGTCATCGGAATGGAGGGAACGGAAGCGAGGCCGTGAATGCGTACGATTTCTTCCACCAGATCGGCGGGGCCGGACACATCGCTGCGCCAGGATGGTGTGGTCACGCGCAAAGTCGCGCCGTCTTCGACTTTGAAACCGAGTTTGGTGAGGATCGTGACGATTTCGCTTTTGCTCACATCGAGTCCGGCAAGCCGCTTCACGAAAGCAGGCTCGAATTCGATGGTCTTTTTGAGATTGGGCGCCGCACCCGCGACGACGATTTCGCTTGGCTCGCCACCGCAGAAATTAAGGATCATTTTGGTAGTAAGTTCGAGGCCCGGCAAAACGAATTCCGGATCGACACCGCGCTCGAAACGATAACGCGCGTCCGACACGATGCCGAGCATCCGGCCAGTGCGCGCGACAGTGATGGGATCGAACCACGCGGATTCGATGAACACATCGGTCGTGGTTTCGGTGCAGGAGGAATCCTCGCCGCCCATCACGCCTGCGATGCCGCGCGCGGCTGCGTCATCGGCGATCACGACCATCTGGGAATCGAGTATGTAGGTCTTGCCGTCCAGCGCCAGCACTTGTTCGCCGTCTTTTGCGAAGCGCGCACGCAGGTTTCCGGTGAGCTTCGCCGCATCGAACACATGCAGCGGACGTCCACGATCCAGCGACAGGAAATTGGTGACGTCCACGAGTGCGGAGATCGGACGCTGGCCCACGGCTTTCAAATAATCCTGAAGCCATTTGGGTGATGGCCCATTCTTCACGCCGCGGATCAATCGACCCGCGAACATCGGCGCGGCTTTCTCTTCGCCGGGCGGAAAATCGAGCGCGGTTTTGATGGGCGATGCGAATTTGCCTTGCACAGGCGAAAGATCGCCTTCCTTCAGCCGTCCCAAGCCTGCCGCCGCCAGATCGCGTGCGATGCCATAGACGCATGTCGCATCGCCGCGATTGGGCGTGATGGCAACGTCGATCACCGCATCGGTGAGGCCGAGTGCTTCGGCTGCGGGCGCACCCACTTTCGCATCGGCAGGTAACTCAATGATGCCGTCGTGATCGTCGCTCAGCAGAAGCTCGCGGCCCGAACACAACATGCCGCGCGATTCGACGCCGCGGATCGTGCCGATCTTCAGCACTTCGTTGCTTGCGGGAATAACAACGCCGGGTTTTGCGAATACCGCTTTCATGCCGGCGTGCGCGTTGGGCGCTCCGCAAACCACCTGCACCGGCGCGCCTTCGCCTGTATCGACCATGCAAAGTTTCAGCTTGTCGGCATTGGGATGTTTTTCCGCCGACACGACATAAGCGACGGTGAAATCCTTCAGCCGCGCGCCCGCATCTTCCACCGATTCCACTTCAAGGCCGATGGCGGTGAGTTTTTCGGCGATGGTTGCCGCATCCGCATCGGTCTCAAGCGGGTTCTTCAGCCATGACAATGTGAATTTCATCGGCTCAACCCTCCATCGAGGGTTGGGATATCGAGTGCCGCGAAACCGTAATGCTTCAGCCAGCGCAGATCGGATTCGAACATGGGGCGCAGGTCGGGAATGCCGTATTTCAGCATCGCGAGGCGGTCGAGGCCGCAGCCGAACGCGAAGCCCTGATAGCGCGCGGGATCGATGCCGCACATCTCCAGCACGCGCGGATGCACCATGCCGCTGCCCGCAAATTCCAGCCAGTCATTGCCTTCGCCGAATTTGATCTGCCCACCGGAACGGTCGCAACGCAGATCCCATTCCACACTCGGTTCAGTGAATGGAAAGAAACTCGGCCGCGCACGCATTTCCACATGCGCCACTTCGAAGAAGGCTTTGGCGAATTCTTCCATCACCCATTTCAGATGACCGAGATTGGTTTCCTCATCGATGACGAGGCCCTCGATCTGATGAAACATCGGCGTGTGCGTCGCGTCGGAATCGCGGCGATAGGTGCGGCCCGGCGCGATAATGCGGATAGGCGGGTTCTGCGCCAGCATCGTGCGCACCTGCACGGGCGAGGTGTGCGTGCGCAAAACATGCTGCGAACCATCGCTTTTTTGTTGGCCTACCGCTTCGCTGCTTGAGGCCGGTTGTTTCGCGACGTAGAACGTGTCGTGCATTTGCCGCGCGGGATGATCGGGCGGAATGTTCAGTCTGGTGAAATTGTAATCGTCGGATTCGACATCCGGCCCTTCCGCGATGGCGAAACCCAGATCGGCGAAAATCGCGGTGATTTCGTCCAGCACCTGCGAAACCGGATGAATGGTGCCGCGCGGTTCGGGACGCGCAGGCAATGTCACGTCGATGCTTTCGCCCGCGAGCCGCGCGTTCAACGCTTCGTCGGCAAGTGCTGCTTTGCGTGCCGCAACCGCTTCGCTGACGCGGTCGCGCAAACCATTGATAAGCGGGCCTTGAACCTTGCGCTCGTCCGGGCTCATGCCGCCCAGCGTTTTGAGCAATTCGCTGACGCTGCCCTTTTTGCCCAGCGTGGACACGCGCAACGCTTCCAGCGCCGCCTCGTCAGGGGCGGCGGAAACTGCGCTGAGAATTTTGCGCTCGAGACTTGGTGTATCGCTCATCTTCGACCTCGGCTTGAATCACGGCCTTGGGCGAATGCCAAGGCCCGCTGCTCCGATGGCCGCTTAAGATAGAGACTACGCGGACGCTCTATCCACCAGAGCCTTGAACGCGGCGGGCTCGGCCACGGCCAGATCGGCGAGGATCTTGCGATCCACCTCGATACCCGCCTTGGCCAGCCCGCTGATAAATCGGCTGTAGGTGATGCCATAGAGGCGGCAGGCCGCGTTGATGCGCTGGATCCACAGAGCGCGGAAGTTCCGCTTCTTCTCCTTGCGGCCGATATAGGCGTGCTGGAGGGAGCGGTCCACCGCCGCATTGGCGCTGGTGATCGTGTTCTTGCGGCGGCCATAGAAGCCCTTGGCCTGCTTGAAGACTTTCTTGCGGCGGGCGTGAGAGGCGACGGCGCGGGGGGAACGGGACATGGTGCCTCCTCAACCGTATGGCATCCAGCGCTTCACGCGCTGGGTTTCGGAGGCCGACAGGGTCGAAGGGCCGCGCAGATCGCGGACCTGTTCGTTCGACCGCTTGATCATGCCATGGCGCTTGCCTGCCTGGCCGTGCTTGATCTTGCCGCTCGCGGTGAACCGAAAGCGCTTCTTGGCGCTTGATTTCGTTTTCATTTTGGGCATTTCGCGTCTCCTTTGGACCTCTGAAGGTCCGGTCGCATTCGGGGCCGCCACGGCATGCCCTTTCGCCGGGCGGCCCGAAAGAGGGCGCTTGTTATACGGGCAGGGCCGCGAAGGCAAGGCCAAAGCCTGCTTGTGAGGCGCTTTGGGCCGCCCTAGGCTTGGACAGCAGTTAACGGGGGCGTTCCGATGTTCGAAGAATTCAAGAAATTCGCCATGCGCGGCAATGTGGTCGATCTGGCCGTCGGTGTCGTGATCGGTGCTGCGTTTACCGGCATCGTCAATTCGCTGGTCAAGGATGTCATCATGCCGCCTCTGGGCTGGGCGGTGGGGGGCATCGACCTCTCCAATTTCTTCCTGACGCTGAAGGGACCGGCGGCGGGCACGCTGGCCGAGGCGCAGAAGGCGGGCGCGGTGACGATGAATTATGGCCTGTTCCTAAACGCCATCGTCAATTTCCTCATCGTGGCGCTGGCCTTGTTTCTGCTGATCCGTTCGATCAACCGGCTCATCGCGCCGAAACCGGGGGAACCCGCGGCCCCGCCGCCACCGCCCGAAGACGTGCTGCTGCTGCGCGAGATTCGGGATTCGCTGAAGACCCGCGCGCCGAACTAATGGTCACGCTCAACCGCATCTACACCCGCACGGGCGACAAGGGGCAGACCGCGCTCGGCGACGGCACGCGCCTGCCCAAACACGCGTTGCGCATCGCGGCCTACGGCACGGTGGACGAAACGAATGCGGCGGTCGGGTTGGCGAGATTGCATGCGGATGCAACGCTCGATGCGATGCTCGCGCGCATCCAGAACGATCTGTTCGATCTCGGCGCGGATTTGTGCGTGCCGCCGGATAGCCGCCGCGGCGGCGAGGCGCTGCGCATTGCGCAGGCGCAGGTTGACCGGCTGGAACACGAGATCGACGCGATGAATGCGGAGCTTTCGCCGCTGACATCTTTCGTATTGCCGGGGGGATCGCACACCGCAGCGCATCTGCATCTCGCACGCACCATTGCGCGGCGCGCCGAACGCTTGATCGTGGAATTGTCGGAGAGCGAAGCGGTCGGCGCGGAAGCGGTGAAATATATCAACCGGCTTTCCGATCATCTGTTCGTCGCCAGCCGCTACGCGAATGACAAAGGCGCGAAAGATGTGTTGTGGGTGCCGGGTGCGAACCGCTGATTAAATGCCCGCCGCCTGAGGCATGATCGAAAGCAGATATTCCTTCGTGCCCTCCGGCCCGCTCAATTGCAGTTTCACGCCCGCGCTGTTCGTTTGAAGGGTGAATTCAACAAAGGGACAGCACAGGCGTTCCAGCGCCACCCATTTCGCCAAATCCAGAAAATCTTCGGCGCGGTAGGTGAGCGCAAAACCGTTTTGCATTTCTTCGGCGCTTAAAACTTTGCCGAATGTGACGGCTCTGAGCAGCTGCTGATGCTCGGCGCGTTTGTCCTCTGGAATTGCAGCAGGCTGGCACGCGATGCAGTGAGTGTTTTCTGGCATTTCGACCTCGCTTGTTAATGACGAGGTTTAGCGCTACCACTTAAAGTTCACTTTAAGTCAAGGCCTCACGCATGAAAATTGGCGAGCTTGCGAAAAAGACGGGCCTGGCGGCATCGGCGATCCGGTATTACGAAGCCGCGGGGATTCTGCCGCGTCCTGCGCGCATATCGGGGCGGCGCGTCTATGATGACAGCGCGTTGATACGCTTGAATCTCATCGCAATGGCGCAGTCCGTGGGATTTACGCTGGCGGAAATCACCGAACTACTTCGCGCAATGGATCGCGATGGTTGGCGGCCCGCGAAATTCGAAGCCTTCGCCCGGCGCAAGATCGCCGAGATCGACGCCAAGGCCAATCAACTCGCGCATATGCGCAGCCTGCTTGAGACAAGCAGGGCATGCGATTGTCTGAGCCTGAATACGTGTACGCTTTTCGCGCTGGCGTCCGCGCAACGCACGCCTAAATCTACGCGAACGCGCGCGAACCGCTAATTCGTTTTACGCCCGAACAAAAATGCGAACAGCACGCCCAATACGCCGGCGACGCCCCAGCCGGGCAGCGCTAGAAATGAATCGAGCCATGCCGAGCCGCCATGCGTGGCAAGCCAATGATGCACCGCGCCAAGACTTTCGGGGCTGACCACCGCCCAAACCTGTGCCAGCGAACGCACCATCAATTGTCCGCCGCGTTCGAGCGACGTGATCATGTCCGCGCCTAGCAGGAACAACGCGACGATAAGCAGCACAAGACTGATAAGCCGAAACACCGTGCTCAGCAGCTTGGGAGCTTTCACATTACCAAGTCGCCCCGGTATTCCGTTCGGCGCGCGCTCCGGCCCGTCCTTGCGCGACAGGAAGGCCAGCACATGCGCGTGATAAAGAGCCGGAATACGCATCAGCCGCCGGGCCGCGGATAAAGCGTGCCGTCCTTGTGCTCGTACCAGCCTTTGCTCGAGTCGATGCGCAGATCAATATCGGGATATTCGCACACATCCGTGCCGCCCGAGCGCGTGCCGATTTCCAGATAGACCGCCACCGCGTTCGATTTGTTGACGAGGTGATGGCCATTCGCCACATTTTTCGGAAACGCCGCGCAATCGCCCGCGTGCAGAATTTCTTCGCCATCATCGGTGATGAGCGCGAGTTCGCCCGAAAGCACATAGACGAATTCGTCGTCGGCGCTGTGCCAATGGCGCTGGCTCGACCATTCGCCGGGCGGCAATCGCGTCAGATTCACACCAAAATCGGACAGCCCGCCCGCATCGCCCAAGCCCTGCTTGATGCGTTGCGCGGCTTTCTCGTGGAATGGCGCAGGATATGACGAACCCTTGCGCTGATAGACTTTCGAGACATCGATCTTGGGCATGGCATTCCTCAAACACAAAGAACAGTTGCGCCATAAGATTTAAGTCTTTTGTCGCGCGTGAGAAGTTGCAATCCTTCAAACTGGGCCTGCGCCACAAGCATGCGGTCGAACGGATCGCTATGATGGGCCGGAAGGCTGGCGGCCATGTCGGCGTGGTCGAACGTGACGTTCAACAGGCTGATTTCGTTTTTGCGCAAGATTGTTCGGGCAGCCGCCCAATCTACATCAAGCTTGCCAAGCGCGTGTTTGATGGAAAGTTCCCACCAGCTTGCCGCACTGACGAAAAGCTCAACATCGGGTTCATCAATGGCTTCCCTCGCGCGTTTACCCAATTCCCGCGAGCCCGCAAACCACCAGAGCAGGATGTGAGAATCCAGCAACAGCCTCAATCGCGTTCCCCGCGAAAGGCGGCAAGAATGTCGTCCGGCAGCGGGTCGTAGAAACCTTTCAAGATACGGATTTTGCCCTTCAATTGGCCGGGTCTGCGATCAATGCGCTTCTTTTTCCGGGCCTTTACCGGCACGAGCTTGACCGCAGGCTTGCCCGCGCGCGCGATGACAATGTCTTCGCCCGCTTCGGCCTCGGCAATGAGGCTGGAGAGGTGGGTTTTTGCCGTGTGGATGTTGACGGTCTTTTCCAAAACAAAACTACCCTTAGCTAGCTTAGCTAAGGGTAGTTCAAACAGGCCGGAAAGTCGAGACGATCCGAAGTATCTATGCGGCTTTCCCGCGTGGCTTGGGAAGGTCGATGGACAATTCCGCGTTCATCTTCGTCAGGGCTTCGTCGATGATCCACATATGCGAACTGTGACGAAGGTCCAGCAACCGCCGCACGGAATTTTCCGGCATGCCGAGCTGCCGCGCCAGTTTCAGTTTCGACCATTTGTGATTTTGCATCGCTTCATAAACGGCAAGCTTGGCGGTGACGAGCGACGGCAACACGGCCCGTTCGGCATCTTTGCGCAAGGGCGACGGTCTTGGAATGGCGCGGGCCGCCTTCATGTAGCCTTCGAGTGCCGCGATCACGCAATCAACCGCGTTTTCGCGCGCTTCATTTTGCGTTTCGCCCTCGGTCAATGCTTCGGGGATGTTCGGGAAGCGAACAAGCCACCAGCCATTGTCCTGCCGCTCCAGATGATAGGGATATCCAAACGCCATCTTTAAACCTCCAGATCCTGCCTGGTCAGACCAAGCTGGAGCAGCATCGCTTTCAGCAGACCCGGTCCAATTTCCTTGCGCCGGTCCTTCAACGTCGTGAAGCGGCCGCCGTAATAGAGCCGGCCATGGCTGCCTTTGCCGGGGCCGGAATCGAACAGGACCGTCACACCTCTTTTGTGGCCAAGTTTCTTGATCTTTCGCTCGAACTCATGGCCGTTCATGGCGCATTATATCGCACATATCTGTGCGAATTTCCAGACGATTTTTCCAACGAAAAAGCCGCCCGCGGGGTTAGCCCGCGGACGGCTCTCTTGCATGCGTAAAAATCACCCCGCCGGCGCTGCCTCAGCCTGCTTCTTGGAGAGGTCTTCGCCGGTCGTCTGGTCCACCTGTTTCATCGACAGGCGCACCTTGCCGCGATCGTCGAAGCCAAGAAGTTTCACCTTCACGGCCTGACCTTCCTTGACGACGTCGCCGGTCTTGGCGACGCGCTGGGCTGCGAGTTCGGAAATGTGAACCAGCCCGTCCTTCGGACCGAAGAAATTCACGAAAGCGCCGAAATCCATCACCTTGACGATCTTGCCGTCATAGATTTCGCCCACTTCCGGTTCGGCCACGATGGATTTGATCCATTTGAGGGCCGCGCGGATCGACTCCGCATCCGCACTCGCCACCTTGATCGTGCCGTCGTCTTCCACGTTGATCTTGGCGCCGGTCTTTTCCACGATCTCGCGGATCACCTTGCCGCCCGAACCGATCACATCGCGGATCTTGTCGGTCGGAATTTTGATCTGTTCGATGCGCGGGGCGTGTTCGCCCAGATGATCGCGCGAATGGCCGATCGCCTTGTTCATCTCGCCGAGGATGTGGATGCGGCCGCCCTTCGCCTGATCCAGCGCAACGCGCATGATCTCTTCGGTGATGCCCGCGATCTTGATGTCCATCTGCAGCGAGGTGACACCCAGTTCGGTGCCCGCCACCTTGAAGTCCATATCGCCCAGATGATCCTCGTCGCCGAGAATATCCGACAGCACGGCGAAGCGTTCGCCTTCGAGGATCAAGCCCATCGCAATGCCCGCGATCGGCCGTGTCAGCGGCACGCCCGCATCCATCAGCGCCAGGCTCGTACCGCACACCGTCGCCATCGACGACGAACCGTTCGACTCCGTGATTTCGGAGACGACACGCAGCGTGTAGGGGAATTGATCCTTCGGCGGCAGCATCGGATGCACCGCGCGCCAGGCAAGTTTGCCGTGGCCGATGTCGCGGCGGCTCGGCGCGCCCATGCGGCCCGTCTCGCCCACCGAATAGGGCGGGAAATTGTAGTGCAGCATGAAGCTTTGCTTGATCGTGCCTTCCAGCTGATCGACGAATTGCTCGTCTTCGCCGGTGCCGAGCGTGGCAATGACCAGCGCCTGCGTTTCGCCGCGCGTGAACAGTGCGGAACCATGCGTGCGCGGCAGCGTGCCGACTTCGGCAACGATGGGCCGCACGGTGACGAGATCGCGCCCGTCGATGCGTTTCTTCGTGTCCAGCACGGCGTTGCGCATGACATGGGCCTCCACATCGTGCATCAGGCCGTTGAAGACGTTCTTCTCGACCGCGCCTTCAAGCTCGCCGACATATTTTTCGGCAAGCTTCGCACGCACGGCAGCGATGGCATCGCGGCGCACATGCTTTTCGCGAATCTGGAACGCGGCGGAAAGTTCTGGTCCCGCTGCCTTCTTCAATGTCTCGCGCAGAACTTCGTGCTGGTCCGCCGGAACAGGACGCGGTTCCTTCGCGCCTTTCTCGGCCATGCGGATGATCATTTCGATCACGGGCCGCATCTGCTTGTGCCCGAACACCACGGCACCCAGCATCACATCTTCGGTCAATTCCTGCGCTTCGGATTCCACCATCAGCACGGCATTGGCGGTGCCCGCGACGACGAGATCCAGCTTGGAATTGGGCATCGTGTCGATGGGCGGATTGAGGACGTATTCGCCGTCGATGTAACCGACGCGCGCCGCCCCAATCGGACCCATGAACGGGATGCCGGAAATGGTGAGCGCCGCGGACGCCGCCACCAGCGCGACCACATCGGGATCGCTTTCCAGATCATGGCTCAGCACCTGCGCCACGACCAGCGTTTCGTTGCGATAACCGTCGGCGAAGAGCGGACGGATGGGCCGGTCGATCAGACGCGACGTCAGCGTCTCGCGTTCGGTCGGCGCGCGTTCGCGTTTGAAATAGCCGCCGGGAATTTTTCCGGCCGCGTAATAACGCTCCTGATAATTCACGGTGAGGGGGAAAAAATCCACGCCCTCGCGCGGCGATTGCGCGCCCACAACGGTTGCGA
The DNA here is from genome assembly GCA_036510185.1 of Rhizomicrobium sp. Lineage (GTDB taxonomy): Bacteria > Pseudomonadota > Alphaproteobacteria > Micropepsales > Micropepsaceae > Rhizomicrobium. The sequence goes on from DATCEI010000070.1 coordinate 14,354, forward strand.
GCACAACGGTCTCGCCATAGGTGGCAAGCACGGCGCCGTCAGCCTGACGGGCGATGCGGCCGGTTTCGAGGGTAAGCTTCCTGCCGCCCCATTCGATTTCTTCACGGATAATATTGAACATTTCGTCTTTCCTTCGTTCCCCACAGCCGGATTGCCATGGGGGTGCGTTCCCGAGCCCTGCTCAGGACACGCGTGTGCACAGGCTCCGCGACCATCGCGTGCCCGTGATCTCTGTCTGGCTGAATGCGCTCAGCGGCGCAGGCCCAGCCGCGATATCAGCGCGTTGTAACGTGCTTCGTCGGTGGCCTTGACGTAATCGAGGAGCCGTCTGCGCTGCGACACCATCTTGATGAGGCCGCGGCGCGAATGGTTGTCCTTGACGTGGCTCTTGAAGTGCTCGGTCAGATTGGAGATGCGCTCGGAGAGCACAGCCACCTGCACTTCGGGAGAGCCGGTATCGCCTTCTTTCTTGCCGAATTCGGAAATAACTTCTTTTTTGCGTTCGGTCGTGATCGTCATACGGTCATCCAGTTCCAAAGTTGAATACACGAAACGGCCTCAATTCCCCGGCGGCAAGTTCGGCCAACGCGACCGGCTCGCCCTCACCCGTGGAGAGAAAGACCGTGAGTCCCTGAAGATCGTCCGCCTGAATGGTCT
>DATCEI010000071.1:0-13436 GCA_036510185.1 Rhizomicrobium sp.
CGAAGTGCATGTCGATCCGGAGATCGCCGCGCGCGCCCGCAAATCCGTGGAGCGGATGCTTGCCGTGAAACTGCCGCAGCAGAAGGCGGCATAAGATGTCCCGCCACATCGACAATGTGATCGAGGCCAAGGGCGCGCTGATCTTGGGCGCAGGGCTGGCCGGCCTGTTCACGGCGTTGAAACTGGCGCCCTTTCCTTCGCTCGTACTCGCAGGCACGCGGCCCGGCACATCGGGATCGAGCGCATGGGCGCAGGGCGGTATCGCTGCTGCCGTCGGCGCAGGCGACAAATGGCAGGCGCACGCCGCCGACACAATGGCGGCCGGCGCCGGCACTTGCGATGCGGACATCGCCGCGTTGGTCGCACGCGAAGCATCCGCGCGCATCGACAATCTCGTCGCTTACGGCGCACCGTTCGACCGCAACCCGGATGGTTCGCTCGCCGTGGGCCGCGAGGCAGCACACTCCGCCGCGCGCATTGTACATGTGAAAGGCGATCGCGCGGGTGCGGAAGTCACCCGCATCCTCGCCGAACAGGCACTGGCAACGCCATCGATCAAGGTGCTTGAAGGATTCCACGCGGTCGAACTGGCGATGGAAGATGGCCGCGTCACGGGCCTGTTCGCGCGTTACGGCCTCGGGGCGCATGCGCGGCTGGTGTTGTTCCGCGCGCCTGCCGTGATCTTCGCGACCGGGGGATTGGGCGCGCTGTATGCTGTGACGACAAACCCGCTTGAATCACGCGGCGAAGGCCTCGGCATGGCGGCGCGCGCAGGCGCGGTGATTGCCGACGCCGAATTCGTGCAGTTCCATCCCACCGCCATCGCCATCGGCCGCGATCCCGCGCCGCTCGCAACCGAAGCGTTGCGCGGCGAAGGTGCCACGCTCATCGACGAAACCGGCCGCCGTTTCATGCCCGCCATTCACGCGAACGCCGAACTCGCGCCGCGCGATGTTGTGGCGCGCGCCATTCATCGCGAAATCGCGAAAGGCCATCGCGTGTACTTGGACTGCCGCGAAGCGTTGGGCGAAAAATTCGCCTCGCACTTCCCCACCGTTTACGCCGCGTGCAAATCCGCGGGCATTGATCCCGCGACGCAGCCAATTCCGGTAGCGCCCGCCGCGCATTATCACATGGGCGGCATCGCCACCGATGCGCGTGGACGTTCCTCGCTCGAAGGATTATGGGCCGTCGGCGAATGCGCCAGCACGGGCCTGCATGGCGCGAACCGCCTCGCCTCCAACTCGCTGCTTGAAGCACTCGTCTTCGGCGCGCGCGCGGCGGACGATGTGCGCAGCGTCATCGTTCCGCGCGAAGGCCGTGGCCATCCGCCCGCACCGGAGCGCTTCGCAGCCCCCGCCCCGCCGGCCGCCTTGCGCGAGGCGATGACGAAACTCGTCGGCATGGAGCGCGACGCGGACGGATTGCGCAAAGCCCTCGACACCATTTCACAAATCGAACGCGCAGGCGGCGCGGAACCCGCGCTGCTCAACATGACGGCGACAGCCAAACTCACGGCAGCAGCGGCGCTGGCCCGCACCGAAAGCCGCGGCGCGCATTTCCGCAGCGATTATCCGCAGACGGATGAAGTCGCGCATCGCTCCTTCCTCACGCTCGCCGATGCGGAGAAGATTGCACAATCGCGCGAAGCCTCGCCCGCGCAAGCAGCTCTCTGATTGCAATGACAATCGCCCCGCCCTTCACACGTCCGCCGCATGCGTTGCTGATCGAGCCGCTGGTGCGCGGCGCGCTTGAGGAAGATCTGGGCCGCACAGGCGATATCACGACCGACCTCATGATCCCCGCAACGCAAACCGCGAAGGCGCGCATCGTCGCGCGCAAAGCCGGAACCATCGCGGGCCTTATCGCCGCCGAATGCGCATTCCGCTTTGTCGATCCGCAGTTGAAATTCGCGTGTGAAATTCCGGATGGTTCGCAAGTCGCAGCCGATACGGCGCTCGCGGTCATTGAAGGCTCCGCACGCTCGCTGCTCACCGCCGAACGTGTGGCGCTCAACTTCCTCGGTCATCTTTCCGGCATCGCCACGGCAACGCGCGCGCTGGTCGATGCGGTTGCAGGCACAAAAGCTCGCATCGTCTGCACGCGCAAAACGACACCCGGCTTACGCACGCTCGAAAAATACGCAGTGCGTTGTGGCGGCGGATTCAATCACCGTTTCGGCCTCGATGATGCGGTTCTCATCAAGGACAATCATCTGGCGGCGTGCGGCGGCATTGCTCTCGCCATTGCGCGCGCGCGCGAAGGCCTTGGCCACATGGCGAAGATCGAGGTCGAAGTCGATACGCTCAAGCAACTTGAAGAAGCGCTCGCGCTCGGCGTGGACACGATCCTGCTCGACAATATGAGCCTCGCCGATCTCAACTATGCGGTCGCGCTGGCCGCAGGCCGCGCTGTATTGGAAGCGTCCGGCAACGTCACGCTCGCAACCGTGCGCGCCATCGCGGACACCGGCGTGGACTACATCTCCTCCGGCGCCATCACCCATAGCGCGCCTTCGCTCGACGTGGCGCTGGATTTTTGATAGCCCATAGCCGCTAACGGGAGGCGGCGATGGCAGGCAAAGCGCGCGGGCGCAAATCCATTTTCATCACAGGGGCGGCAAGCGGCATCGGGCGGGAGACCGCCACGCTGTTCGCTTCCAAAGGCTGGTTCGTCGGCGCATTCGATGTGAACGAAGCGGGCCTCGGCACACTGGCGCAGGAAATCGGCTCCGACAATTGCCTGACGCGCAAGCTCGACGTGACAAGCAAGCCCGATTTCGAAGCCACGGTCGCGGCCTTCGCCGAAGAGACCGGCGGCAAACTGGATTTGCTGTTCAACAATGCGGGCATCGGCGAGAGCGGCTGGTTCGAAGACATTCCCTACGAAAACGCCATGCGCGTGGTGCAGGTGAATTTCGTCAGCGTGCTGACGGGCATCTACACCGCGTTGCCGTTGTTGAAGGCGACGCCGAACTCGTTGTGCTTTTCCACATCATCGTCATCGGCGACGTACGGCATGCCGCGCATCGCGGTTTACGCCGCCACGAAATTTGCGGTGAAAGGATTGACCGAAGCCCTCTCCATCGAATTCGCACGTCACGGTGTTCGCGTATCCGACATGCTGCCCGGTCTGATCGACACCGCCATCCTGCGTGGCACACCCAACCGCTCGGACGGGCGCGTGCCCACCGAAGAAGAATTGCACGCACGCAAATCAGGCCTGTTCCGCCTGATGCCCCCTAGTGCCGTGGCCGATGTCGTATGGCGCGCTTATTACAGCGACAAAATTCATTGGTACATACCGGCTGGCATCGCCTGGATCGACCGCATCAAGGCATTCGCGCCGCGTTTCGTGCGCGGGATCGTGAAGAAAGAAACCGCGAAAGTGTTTCTCAACAGCGATTGAAGCAAAGCAGGTTCTCGACCGGCCCATCTTCGTGCTCGGTTGCCGCCGTTCGGGCACGAGCATTCTTGGCCGTTCCATCGGCGCGCATCGCCAGATCGCCTATCTGCATGAGCCGCGCGCGTTGTGGTTCAGCGCCTTTCCGCAAAGCGATATCTGGACTGAACACGGCGGCAGGATCGTATTGGACGAGCGCGATTGGACACAGCACAGTGCGGACATTCTGACCGCCGCTTTCGCCGACGCGTTAAAAGAACAACGTCGCCCACGGCTCTGCGAGAAATTGCCGATCAATTGTTTTCGCGTCGATCTCATCAATCGCATTTTTCCAGATGCGCTATTCATTCACATCGAACGCGAGCCGTTGGCGGTGGCGCGATCCATCGCGGAAAAGGACAAGGTCGGAAAAGGTTTCAGCAAAGCGAACGACAAATGGGGGCGTTTGATCGAGGTCGCAAAAGGCGAACCAGAAATGGAAAGCGTGGCCGCGCACTGCGAGACAGCGTTGCACAAAGGCCTGTTTGAATGGGCGCTCAGCGCGATATTCGCCAACCGCTCGCTCGACAGGCTTGTGAAAGATCGCATGTTACGGATCAGCTATGCCGGATTAACGGCGCGCCCCGCAGAAACATTGAAAGCAATCGAAGTCTTTGCAAAGCTGGAACCCGATCCGGACGCCATCGTCGCGGCAGCGGACAAAATCCGCAAACCGCGAGAACCGGAACCCATTTCAGACGATCCGGTGGCCAGCGCGCTTCTCGCCGCCATCGCGGCGCATGGACTGGTTCGGCGGAATTAGGACGCGCGGCTCTTGGGCGCGTCGCGGAAGAACACCTGATTGCCGATCTGGATCGTGCGCTCCAGCCCGCCCGGCTCCAGCGCCTGCCCCGCCGCGCGGAAATAGAGCGCATCGCCCGTCAGGCTGCCGATACGCAATTCGCCGGTCAGGATTTGCGCAGCAACCGTTTCGGCAGCGGCCCAGTCGGCAGCGATTTTCGCATGCGCGTGCTCGCCATCGCAGGCAAACGCGAACTGGCAGGCGTGCTCGCGCGAACCCTGATAGACGATCCCGCAAATCGAATGCGGATAGGCGCGCTGGCGCAGGCGATTGAAAATCACTTCGGCCACGGCTTCCTGCCCCACCGCGCCCTCGCCGCGCGCTTCGTAATAGAGCGCCTCGGAAAGACAGCGATGTTCGCTTTCGAGTTGCGCGACCACGAGCTGATGTTGCGTCGGCATCGCGGGAATTTCCGCGCGCGGCGTGACCAACACTGGATCGATAAGCGGTATACTGACGATTTTATCCGTAGGCGGATTATATTCGCGCGTCGCGTAAGAGTCCGCCGCATAGGTCGCCGCGGCTGTCGCGACGACACACAAAAGGGCGGGAAGAAATCTCGTCATGCGCGAATTGGTCTCTTGGATTTCTCAATACGTCCGGCAGGACGCTGGCGGCCAATGTTCTGCCAGCCGCGTTAAAATAGGTCAAATGAAAATCAAAATGAAACCTGACACAGCGTCATATAATGCAGGAAAATCCAGTATTTTCCTGCATATTCTCCATATGATTTAATTCGCCTTAATCAATCTCACGCGGCGTTTCGAGCACTGCCTGTGCGGCAGCAAGTCGCGCCACGGGCACGCGGAACGGCGAACACGACACATAATCAAGCTGCGCGTTGTGACAGAAACGAATGGAATCCGGATCGCCGCCATGCTCGCCGCATATGCCAAGTTTCAAATCAGGCCGCACCGCGCGTCCGCGTTCCGCGGCAATTTCCACGAGTTCGCCGACGCCATCGACATCGATGGTGACGAAAGGATCGCGCGGAATAATTCCCTTTGAAAGATATTCCGTGAGGAACGTGCCCGCATCGTCGCGGCTCACGCCCAGCGTCGTTTGCGTAAGATCATTGGTGCCGAAAGAAAAGAATTGTGCGGCCTTCGCAATCTCGCCCGCGCGCAACGCCGCGCGCGGTAGCTCGATCATTGTGCCGATCAGATAATCCGGCACGCGACCGCGTTCTTTTTTCACAGCGTCCGCCACAGCTGCAATGCGGTTTTTCAGGAAGTTGAGTTCGGCGATGAAGCCCACCAGCGGAATCATGATTTCCAGTTGTACGCGCGCGCCACCCGCGTCCTCCACATTTTGCGCGGCCTCCAGAATGGCGCGGGCCTGCATCTCGTAGATTTCCGGGAACGTGATGCCCAAACGACACCCGCGATGGCCCAGCATGGGATTGCTTTCATGCAAGCTGATCGCGCGGGCGCGCAATTTCGCGGGATCGCCGCCCGCCGCGCGCGCAACCTCCGCGATTTCCTCATCGCTATGCGGCAGGAATTCGTGCAGCGGCGGATCCAGCAACCGAATGGTGATCGGCAATCCTTCCATCGCGCGGAAAATGGCTTCGAAATCGCCGCGTTGCATGGGCAACAATTTCGCCAGCGCCGCCGCGCGCGCGCCCGCATCATCCGCCAAAATCATCTGGCGCACGGCGACAATGCGGCCGGCCTCGAAGAACATATGCTCGGTGCGGCACAGCCCGATGCCTTCAGCGCCAAAGCGCCGCGCCACAGTCGCGTCGGCTGGCGTGTCGGCGTTGGTGCGGACCTTCAGTGTACGGATCGAATCCGCCCAGCCCATCAGCGTAAGGAAATCTTCCGTCATTTCCGGCTGGCGCAACGCCACGCGGCCCTTGAACACCTGCCCGCTCGCGCCATCGATGGTGATGATGTCGCCGCGCCGAATGATCGTGGCGCCAACACTCATCGTGCCGTTCGCGGCATCGATCTTTAGCATGCCCGCGCCCGACACGCATGGCCGCCCCATGCCGCGCGCAACAACGGCCGCATGGCTCGTCATGCCGCCGCGCGCGGTGAGAATGCCGCGCGCCGCATGCATGCCGTGAATATCTTCGGGGCTGGTTTCGCTGCGCACGAGAATGACGTCGCGGCTGTCGGCGGCGAGTTTCTCCGCCTCCTCCGCCGTGAACGCGACTTCGCCGGTGGCCGCACCCGGCGAGGCCGCAAGGCCAATCGCGATCTGTTCGCGAGGCGCATCGGGATCGAGTGTGGGATGCAGCAATTGATCGAGCGCATGCGGATCGACGCGCGCCACGGCCTCGCGCCGGTCGATCAGACCCTCGCTCGCCATATCCACGGCGATCTTCAACGCCGCTTCCGCCGTGCGCTTTCCGCTGCGCGTTTGCAGCATGAAGAGCTTGCCTTCCTGCACGGTGAATTCGACATCCTGCATATCGCGGTAATGCGATTCCAGTTTCCCTGCGATGCGCGAAAGCTCGGCAAAGGCTTCGGGCATCGCCTCTTCCATGGAGAGTTTGCGGCCCTTGGAGCGTTCACGCACGATTTTGGAAATCGGCTGCGGCGTGCGGATACCGGCGACAACATCTTCCCCCTGCGCGTTGATGAGGAATTCGCCATAAAGCAGCTTCTCGCCGGTGGAGGGATCGCGCGTGAAGGCGACGCCGGTGGCGCTGGTTTCGCCGCGATTGCCGAACACCATCGCCTGCACATTGACCGCCGTGCCCCAATTTTCGGGAATTTCATGAAGGCGGCGATAGGTTTTTGCGCGCGGCGATTGCCACGATCCGAACACCGCACCCACCGCGCCCCACAATTGCTCATGCACATCTTCGGGGAATGGGCGGCCGAAATCCTTCTGCACGCGCTCTTTATATAGACGCGCGATGCGCTTCAGATCGGCGGCGTCAAGCTCGGTGTCGAGTTCGATGCCTTTGGTTTCTTTTTCCGTTTCGAGGATTTCCTCAAACAGAGAATGCTCCATGTCCAGCACGACGGCGCAATACATCTGGATGAAGCGGCGATAGGAATCGTAAGCAAAACGCGCATCGCCCGTGAGCCGCGCGAGGCCCTCCACCGTCTGCTCGTTGAGGCCGAGATTGAGCACCGTGTCCATCATTCCGGGCATCGAAACGCGCGCGCCGGAGCGCACGGACACGAGCAATGGCCGCGCCGCATCGCCCAATTTGCCGTTTGCGATCTCGCCCACGCGCGCGAGGGCTGCTTCGACGGCGGCTTTCAGTTCGGCGGGATAGGTTTCGCCATGCGCGTAATAATGCGTGCAGACTTCGGTGGTGATGGTGAAGCCGGGCGGCACGGGCAGACCGAGATTGCACATCTCGGCCAGGTTCGCGCCCTTGCCGCCAAGCAAATTCTTCATCGCGGCATCGCCCTGCGCCGCTCCGCCGCCGAAATTGTAAACCCATTGAGTCATCGCGCGTGGGTTACCCTTCAATCTTCGAAAAATCCGCAACCAGATGCAGCGTTGCACGCAGGCGCGAGAGCAATAGCAAACGATTGCGGCGCAATTCCGGTTCCGGCGCGTTCACGGTCACCTTGTCGAAAAACGCATCGACTGGCGCGCGGAGCCGAGCCATTGTGGACATCGCTTCGACGAAGCGTTCGACTTTTATATCGTCTGCGATACGTTTTGCGGCAACCGCGAGCGCTTCAGCGAGCACTTTTTCTTCCGACAGCTTAAACAATGACGTGTCCGGCACACCATCGAAAGTGATTTTGTCCTTTTTCTCTTCCGCTTTCAGAATATTTGCAGCACGCTTGTAGCCGGCAAGAAGATTGATACCTTCATTGGTTTTGAGAAACGTCTGCAATGTCTCGACCCGAGTAACGAGCCGAACGAGATCGTCTTCGTTGCTCAGCGAGAACACTGCGTCAATCAGATCGTGACGTGTGCCTTTTTCTTTAAGCACGACTTTAAGGCGATCGGCAAGAAATTCCAGAATCTCTTTGCTGGTAGATGTTCCAAGTTCGAGGAATTTTTTGAGAGAATCTTTTGTTTTAAAATTTTCGACAGCTTCTTCACCTATGCGGATCGCTATCTGTTGTTGTGACACATCAGTCAACGCTTGGATCGCAGTCATCCATTGCTTAACGGGGCCCTTAAGCTGAGATGCAACTGCTGTCCGGATGGCGGCTAATCGAAGCAGTTCCCGGAGTGACAAACGTAGCCCCGAAGCAAGAGTAGTACGGATTGCTCCTAGTGCAGCTCTTCGAAGGGCAAATGGATCGCTCGACCCTGTCGGCCGCTCCCCAATGGAAAAGAAGGCAGCCAGAGAGTCGAACTTATCGGCCAAAGCAATAGCTACCGATACTGGTGAAACAGCTACTATATCACTTGGCCCTTGTGGCTTGTAGTGATCGCGAATGGCGTCTGCCACTTCTGAGTCTTCGTTATCGTGCAGCGCGTAATAGCGACCCATCACGCCTTGCAGTTCGGGGAATTCTCCAACAACGCCAGTTGTAAGATCGGCTTTGCAGAGACGCGCGGCACGTTTGGATTTTTTGACATCCGCACCAATCTTCTCAGCTATTTCGCCTGCCAATATTTCTAAGCGCTGCTCCATGCGCTCATACTGCGTACCAAGCTTGGCATGGAAAACAATGTTCTTCAGATCGTCCACACGGCTTTCCAGCGTGCGTTTGCGGTCCTGATCCCAGAAGAATTTGGCGTCGGAGAGGCGCGCGCGCAGGACGCGTTCGTTGCCGGCGACGATCTCTTTGCCGCCATCGTCCGCGACCATGTTGGAGACGAGCGAGAAGCGGTTGGCGAGTTTGCCCGTCTTTGGATCGCGCAGCGCGAAATATTTCTGGTGCGTGCGCATGGAGGTTTGCAGGATCTCCGGCGGCACATCCATGAACTGGTCTTCGATCTTGCCGATGAGCACGACCGGCCATTCGGCGAGGCCCGCGACTTCGTTCAGCAGCCCTTCGTCCTCGATCAGTTCGAGGCCCAGCGCGAACGCCTGCTGCTTCAACTCGTGGAGGATGATTTCCTTGCGGTCGGATGCATTCAGAATGACATGCGCCTTGCGCAGCTTCACCTCATAATCGTCGAAGCGGCGCACTTCGATGTGCCCGCGCGAAAGAAAGCGATGCCCCCTCGTCGCGTTGCCGCTTTTCACATTTGCGAATTCGAACGGCACGACTTCGCCATCGAATGTGCAGATGATCGAATGCAATGGCCGTACCCAGCGCACGTTCGACCGAACCGTAACAACTTCGCCGCTGTTCGACGTTACAACAACAGGCTTTCCTTCATTATTCAAAACAGTGACCGACACTTCGCCTTGAGGCCATCTCATCGACTTCGGCCATGGCAGTTTGCCGATTGTCTCCGGCAGCAATTCGGCCAGCACTTCCGCTGTCGCGCGGCCTTTGCGCGCGATCACCGCGACGTAGAATTCGCCCTTGCCGTCATTGCGTTTTTCGCATTGGTCGAGTGCCACGCCCGCGGAACGCAGAAATCCTTCAATCGCTTTCTCCGGCGCGCCGACGCGCGGGCCTTTCTTTTCCTCGCTGACATCGGGTTGTTTGGCGGGCAGGCCGAGTACCGAAAGCGTCAGGCGGCGCGGGCCGGAAAAGGCTTTCACGCCTTCGAACATCAATCCGCGATCCGACAGCGCGCCCACGACAAGCCGCTCGAGATCCTTCGCGGCGGCTTCCTGCATGCGCGCGGGGATTTCTTCTGAGAATAATTCGAGGAGCAGTTCAGGCATGAGTGCGCCTTCCAAAACCCAAATTGTCATCCCCGGCTGAGCATTGCGTCAGCAATGCGAGGGGAAGGGGACCCAGGTGGTCAGGCGATTGCGGTCTGAACGAAAATGACGCGGTGCTTCTCTGCGCAGAACGAGCTAACGGCCCGACATGGGTCCCCTTCCCTCGCCAAGCCACATGATGTGGCTTGGCTCGCCGGGGATGACAAATGAGGTTATGGGAAAAACACATCACGCAAACCTCGGCTCATAAGCGCCCATCGGGCTTGCGAGCCACGCTTCGCAGCAGGCTTTGGCGAGTGCGCGCACGCGGCCGATGTATGCGGCGCGTTCCGTCACCGAAATTACGCCGCGCGCGTCGAGCAGGTTGAAGGCGTGGCTCGCCTTGATGCATTGGTCGTAAGCGGGCAGCGGAAGTTTGCGGCCGTCCAGCAGCGCGGCACATTCTTTCTCCGCGTCCTCGAAATGGCGCTTGAGCAATTCGGTGTCGGCGCGCTCGAAATCGTAAGTGGAAAATTCCACTTCGCTTTGATGAAACACTTCGCCGTAACGGAACTTGTCGTTGAATGCGAGGTCGTACACGAACTCCACGCCCTGCACATACATGGCCAAGCGCTCCAGCCCGTAAGTGATCTCCGCACTCACCGGATCGCAATCGATGCCGCCGACCTGCTGGAAATATGTGAACTGTGTAATTTCCATTCCATCGCACCAAACTTCCCAACCGAGGCCCCAGGCGCCCAGCGTGGGGCTTTCCCAATCGTCCTCGACAAAGCGGATGTCGTGGCGCGCGGGATCGATGCCGATGGCGCGGATGCTTTCCAGATACATCTCCAGCACATCGGCGGGCGCGGGCTTCAGGATCACCTGGTACTGGTAATAGTGCTGGAGCCGGTTCGGGTTCTCGCCATAGCGGCCATCCTTGGGGCGGCGGCTGGGCTGGACGTAAGCCGCACGCCACGGCCGGGGGCCGAGCGCCCGCAGGGTCGTTGCCGGGTGAAACGTGCCCGCCCCCATCTCCATGTCATAGGGCTGCAGGACCAGACAGCCCTGTTTCGCCCAGAAATTCTGGAGCGTGAGGATAAGGTCTTGAAATGTGCGTGCCATGGCGCGCGGAAGCTACAGGCCGCCGAAATATGGGGCAAGGCAAGCGCGGCCGCGGAGAATGGCGTCGGCTTCCGGCGTGTAGCGGGCGTTTTCGTGGAGCACGAGGCCGGGCAGCAGCGTCAGCGGCGCGCGGGAGCCGGGGCGGCACTGGATGATGATTCGCTTGGCGGCCTCGTCGCGCTTCGGCCACAGCGGCAGGATGGCAATGCCGATTGCGGGAAGCGCCGCCAGCGCCTCGTTCAAACGATCCGCGCGCAGGATGGTGGTGAATGTGCCTTTCGGTCCAACGCGTTTGAGGCCCGTTTTCAACCATTGCTTCAAATCGCCCTGCAATGCGCGCACGCGGGAGGCGTCGGGCGAAGCGCGACCACGCTCATCATGGAATGGTGGATTGCAGAACACGTGATCGAAAGCGCAGCGTAACGCGCGCGGCGGCGACATCGCGTCACTCGCGACGAAGATGACGCGCGTGTTCATGTCATTCGCAGCGGCGTTTTCGTTTGCGAGTTGCGCAAGGCCCTCGTCGATCTCGATGCCTGTGACGCGGCATCCTACCACGCGGCTTGCGAGACACAGGCTCGCGGTGCCAACACCCGCGCCAAGCTCCAGCACATCGTCGCCATCGCGCGCGGGCACGCTGGCCGCCAGCATCACCGCATCCAGCCCGGCGCGAAACCCTCGCGCGGGCTGGCGCACCGTCATGCTTCCATCGAGGAACTTGTCTTCCGTCAGCTTCATTTCAGCGCGTCGCGCAGCAGCGCCACGGCGCGGTCCGCATCGCCGTCGGACACCATCAACCGGCGCGGCAAAATGACCATGCTGCCGTCCAGCACGCTCATGTTGACGTCGAACACCACGCTGTCGATGCCCGCGGCTTTCAGCACGGCCTCCGCGAAGCTTAGTTCCACGGGGTTGTTGGATTTCAGCACTTCGCGCATAAGCCCGCCTTGACCCCGCTTCCGCGGCGTTCCTAATGTCGCCGGGGCAGCAAGGCGTACCAGCATGAGGACGGCCGAAGCAATCAGACTGGACCGCGATACGCCGCCGATCGAGCGGCTGCACGCGCTTGTCGAGGCCGATATGGAGGCCGCCGACCTTCTGATCCATGAGCGCATGTCGAGCGCCGTGCCGCTGATCCCCGAACTGACGCGGCACCTGATCGATTCCGGGGGCAAGCGGCTGCGGCCTTTGCTGACGTTGGCGGCTGCGCGGCTGGCCGGATACGAAGGCGAGGCACATGCCAAGCTCGCCGCGGCCGTCGAATTTATTCACACCGCCACGTTGCTGCATGATGACGTGGTGGACGAAAGCGCGATGCGTCGCGGCAAGGACGCCGCTAATATCGTGTGGGGCAACAAGCCCAGCGTGCTGGTGGGCGATTTCCTGTTCAGCCGCGCGTTCCAGCTGATGGTTGAAGCGGGCAATCTGGAAGTGTTGAATATTCTGGCGAACGCATCGGCGGTGATTGCCGAAGGCGAAGTGCTGCAATTGAAATCGGCGAACAATCTCGCGATCAGCGAACATGATTATCTCACCGTCGTGTCGGCGAAGACGGCCGCGCTGTTTTCGGCGGCCGGCGAAGCGGGCGCTGCACTGGCGGGACCGGGGCGGCCGGTTGTGCAGGCGTTGCGCGATTACGGACGCAATCTCGGCATTGCGTTTCAGCTGGTGGACGATGCGCTGGATTATTCGGGCCGCGCCGCGCTGATGGGCAAATCCGTGGGCGATGATTTCCGCGAGGCGAAGATGACATTGCCCGTGATCCTCGCGCTACGCGCGGCGGATGCGGAAGCGCGCGGCTTCTGGGCGCGCGTGATCGAGCAAGGCACACAGAAAGAGGGCGATCTCAAACGCGCGATCGCTTACGTCGAAGAAACCGGCGCGATTGCCGAAACGCTGGCCCGCGCGCAGGCCTACGCGGATGGCGCGTGTGATGCGCTGGGTGTGTTGCCTGCATCGCCGTTGCGCGAGGCGCTGGCCGCCATCGCCGATTTCTGCGTGGAACGGGCTTATTAGGCCGACTAAACGCGCCGAAGCCTCGGTGTCATGGCCCGCCGGAGTGCGGGCCACCCAGCTGAAGCCTGTGCCTCACTACGAAAATTCAACAGAGAAAATTCTTCGATATTAGAGTCTGTGTCACCTGGGTGGCCCGCACTAGGCGGGCCATGACAAGTGGGGTTAGTTTGCGCCGCGCACCCACCACTTCGGATTTGCTTTTGAAATAGAAGCAGATGCTTTATCCGCGTCGCTCTTATTCGCGAACAATCCGAAACACGTTGCTCCACTTCCCGACATGCGCGAGAGCATCGCGCCGTATTGCGAAAGCGCATTCAGCGCATCGCCAATGACAGGCGCTTCCGCGCGCGCGGG
>DATCEI010000072.1:0-3834 GCA_036510185.1 Rhizomicrobium sp.
TTTTTTGCCGCAACACGATGACGGAACGCGCCAAGATAACAGGCCTCAGCGTCTTCGATGTCTTTCCCGACAATCCAGCCGACACAAACACCAGCAGCGCGGCGAGCCTGCGCGTGTCCCTGACGCGGGTGCTGGAAACGCGGCAGCAGGACCATATGGGAGTTCTAAAATATGACCTCCGCAAGCCGGACTCCGAAGGCGGCGGCTTCGAGGAACGGTTCTGGAATGCATCCAACACACCAATCCTTGGCGCAGACGGCGAAATCCGCTGGATTCTGAATCAGGCGGAAGACGTGACCCATCAGGTCCGCGCAAGCAACGAGCATTCGGCACAGGATCGCCGTGTCAAGGATCAGGACATCCAGATTTCGCTGCTGAATACGGCCAATCGCGAACTGGCCCGCCAGATCGCGGAGAATACGCGCCTGCAGGGCGACCAGCAGAAGATTGCGGGCGCGCTGACCAGCAGCGAGGAGCGTTTCCGCACGCTTGCCAGCAACCTGCCCGGCGTCGTCTATCGCCGCCTCATGCATCCCGACGGCAGCCTGCACGATATTTACGTCAGCCCCGGCGTGCGCGATCTTCTGGGCGTCGATCCGGAAGAATTCTCAAGCGGAAAAATAACACTTCTGGATTTCGCCCACCCGGAGGATCGTGACCGCAAACTGAATGCGTTGAAGGAATACGGCGCGAAGCTCAAAACACTTGTTATCGAAGTGCGCAAGGTTTCGCGCGACAACAAAATCCACTGGTGGCAAATCCACACAACACCCAAGAAGCTTGAAAACGGCGACATCCAGTGGGACGGCATCGCGCTCGACGTCACCGAACTCAAGATCACCGAACGCCAGTTGCAGCAGGCCGTGAAGATGGAAGCTGTGGGCCAGCTAACGGGCGGCGTGGCGCATGATTTCAACAATCTGCTCACCGTCATTCTCGCCAACGCGGAAATCCTGGCCGATGAACTGGAGAGCAATCCGCCTTTGCAAGCGCTGGCGAAACTGGCGCAGAAAGCCGCCGAGCGCGGCGCGGATTTGACCAGGGGATTGCTCGCCTTCTCGCGGCGGCAGGCGCTGGAACCTCAACCCGTCTATGTGAACAAGCTCATCACACGGATGGACGATCTCTTGCGCCGCTCGCTGGGCGAGGAAATCGAAATCAAAACTGTGCCGGGGGCGGGATTGTGGAAAGCGCAGATCGATCCCCCGCAACTGGAATCCGCACTCCTCAATCTCGCCATCAATGCGCGCGACGCCATGCCCGGCGGCGGCAAGCTCACCATCGAAACCGTCAACGCCGATGTGGACCTGACCTACAGCCTCGCCAACGACGAGGTAGCGCCCGGCCAGTATGTGCTGGTCTGCGTCTCCGACACGGGTTCCGGCATCGACAAGGAGGTGCTGGCGCGCGTGTTCGAGCCGTTCTTCACCACCAAGGAAGTGGGAAAAGGAACCGGCCTTGGCCTTTCCATGGTGTTCGGCTTCGTCAAACAGTCCGGCGGGCACATAAAAATCTATTCCGAACTGGGCAAGGGCACGACGGTCAAGCTATATCTGCCGCGGTCTTACGAAGCCCATGGGGCGGGAGACGCGGCTGTGTCGATGAAGCAGGAAGAACCGCACGGACAGGAAACCATCCTTCTGGTCGAGGACGACGAACTCGTCCGCACGCATGTCGAAGGCCTGCTGCAGCATCTGGGTTATAAAGTGGTCGTGGCGCACAATGGCGTCGCCGGGCTCGCCCTGCTGGAGCAGGGCCTGAAAGTCGATCTGCTGTTCACCGATGTGGTGATGCCGGGCGGCATGAGCGGGCGGCAACTGGTGGAAAAAGTGAACGCGCTTCGGCCGGATCTCAAAGTGCTGTACACGTCAGGATACACCGAGAACGCCATCGTACATCACGGCCATCTCGATCCCGGCGTGCATCTGATCCGCAAGCCTTACCGGCGTCAGGAACTGGCGCTGAAATTGCGGGCGGTTCTGGATGAGAAGTAGAGCCGTCCGGTTTTCAATCAAACCATAATCGTCATGGCCGGATTCAGTCCGGCCATCCATCCGAGGCATGTCCATGCGTCGGAAAGACTCTTTTGCGCTCGCAGACGCGAGCGCGTTGGGTGGCCGGGTCAAGCCCGGCCATGACGGTGTAAGATTAAAAAAACTCCACCGCGCCGATGTCCTTCGCCGGACGCGCGGGCTGGATCAGTGTTTCAGGCGGTGCCACGACCTTCATCTGCCGCACGCGCCCCGACACCGGCCAGAACTGCAGCCGCCGCGCCTGTCTGCCGCCGACATTGCCGCCGAGATTGCGGATGCCTTCGCGATTGAGATAGCGCTCGGCGAATTGGGCGTTCTTCTCGCCGATATCGGTGAGGCCTTCGGTCAGCCGCGCGCCGCCGAAGAGTTTGGCTTCCAGCCTGTCGCGCCGCGCGCCCAGCGTGAGCAATCCGTTGACCAGCAATTCCATCGAATGCGCGCCGTAGCGCAAGGATGCCGAACCATCCGCGCCCTGACCTTCCGGCAGCAGAAAATGATTCATGCCGCCCACCTTGGCGATGGGATCGCGCATGCAGGCGGCGATGCAGGAACCGAGCACCGTCGTCATCATCGCCTGCGCATCCGCCGTGACGCGGCAATCGCCCTGTCCCAGATGAATGCGGACAATGATGGCTTCGGCCGCCTCGGTCATGACAACGGCCCCACCACCGATTCGATCTTGCTTTTCAGGGTCACCAGGTTGAAGGGTTTAATCACATAATTGTTCACGCCCAGGTCGATGGCCTGTTTCACAAGCTGGGTTTCGCCGCGGCTGGTCAGCATGATGAAAGGCAGCCGCCCGAAATCCGGATTGCTGCGCACCGCGCGCAACAACGCCAGCCCGTCCATCTTGGGCATGTTGAGATCGGAGATCACCAGATCGGCGGGCCGCAGCAGCAACTCGCTCAGGGCCTCGTTGCCGTCTTCGCATTCGATGATGTTGTTGCAGCGAAGCGCGAACAGCGTGCTGCGGATCAGCGTGCGCATGGCGCGCTGGTCGTCCACCACGACAATACGCAAGGTTTGTGCATCAGGCATGAGCAAGCCTCTCCGGTCCGGCATTGCAATGATCGAGAATTTCCGCCGCCATGCGCGCGCACGATACTTGCCGCTCCACCGCTCCTATATCACAAGCCGCTTTGGGCATCGCATAAGACGCCGAATGCGCCCAGTCCTGCGCCAGCGTGCGCGCGCCCGCTTTGCGCATTTCGAGCAGGCCCTGCACGCCGTCGCGGCCAAGCCCGCTTAGGATCACGCCCACCGCGCGCGCGCCGACATTGCGGGCGAGCGAGCGGAACAGCACATCGATGGAAGGCATGAAGCCGTTCACGGGTTCGCCTTCGCGCACGCGGCAGCACAGGCCCACAGAACCGTTCGTCACTTCAAGATGGTGGTCGGCGGCCGCGACATGAATGATGCCGGCTTCAAGTGCGGCGCCGTTTTGCGCTTCGGCAACGCGCGCCGCCGAAACGCGGTTCATGCGCAGCACCAGCCCGCGCACGAAAGTGGGCGGAATATGCTGCACGATCAGCGTCGCCGGACATGCCTCAGGAAAGCACGACACGATCTTCATCAGGCCTTCCACGCCGCCCGCGGACGCGCCGATGGCGACAATTTTTCCGTTCCAGTTGAAATGTTCGTGGATCGTGTTGCGGCAGTTCGCGCGCGCCGCGTTTTTCACTTTCTCCGGCAGGTCGGCGAGATTTTCCGTGACGCTTGCCGTCGTCGCCCAGTCGGCGGCGCCCAGCGCCATCACCTCTTTCGTCGCCTGAACGCCTTCACCGACATGGGCGGATACCAT
>DATCEI010000073.1:0-6283 GCA_036510185.1 Rhizomicrobium sp.
GAGGCGCAGGCGTCTCCGGTTCGGCTCAAATTCATATTCATGACAATCCATCCAGCGTGGGACGCGGCTTCTAGACATATTCGCCACAAAGCACGAGTACCGTTCGCGCCAAATTTGTGGCATTTTGCGCCATGGCCAAGACATCCGCCCTCGAACGCCTGCCCATGACTATGGGATATTTCCGGCTGTTCTTGCGCTGTTATGGCGATACGCCGGCAAAGCGGGCGGCGTTGCTGGCTGGCACGGGCGTGAGCGAGCGGGATTTGCATAGCCCCTCCGCCGAGATCAGTCTGTTCCAGCAGGTGAGGCAAATCGAGAACATCACCGCGCTTTACGGCGAAGGCTGGGCGCTGGATCGTTCCGAAATATGGAATCCGCCCGCACAAGGGCCTGTGGGTATTGCGGTGCTTGCGGCGCCTACATTCAGCGCAAGCATGGATGTCGTGAAACGCTACGCCCACGTCCGCGCGCCGTTCTATAGAGCCCGCATTACGCAAACACGCCGGACGGTGCGGCTTAGCCTGGAACTGGTTGTGGCGCTGCGCGATGAACAATGGCGCCCCATGGTGGAAATCACATTCATGGCGCTCAGGTCGCTGATTGCGGCTGTGCTGGGCCATAGCGCGGATGACACGCACGTCGCCTTCGCGGGGCCTGCTCCAACCTACGCGGATAAGATCCGCACCGCTTTCGGCCCGCATGTTTCGTTCGGCGCGGCGGAAAACAGCATGATTTTTCCGGCCGCGTGGCTCGCCATGCAACCGCCTTTCTCGGACCCTGCGCTTTTCCAGAGCGTGCTGGCAGAATTGCGGCAGGCCGTGGCGCGCATCGAAAACCCGGACACTTTGCGCGCGCGTGTCGAACGGCTGCTGCACACAATGCCGGACGGCAGGCTGGATGCTAACAGCGCCGCGCGCGCCATCGGCGTTTCACGCCGCACTCTGGTGAGACGGCTGGGACAAACCGACACGCGCTTTCGCGATCTGCTCGACAACGAAATGAAACGCCGCGCCGCGAAATTTCTCCAATCCCGAACGCTCTCGCGCGAGGAAGTCGCCGAGCGGCTCGGTTATCGCGATCCCACAAGCTTCAGCCGCGCCTGCCGCCGCTGGTTCAAGAATGCGCGATAGACTTGGCATGACCGCAGGTTGGGCGGCTCAGCGCCGCAAATCCGTCAACTTAACCGGCCCGACCGCAATTCCGGTCAAGCGGAGCGGCGGTCTGCGCACCATTCTACGTGGGTAGGCAAAAGGAAACCGCCATGCAGCTCACGGCAAAAGCGCTTTGGATCATCGAAAGAAATCTGGGAAACGATCTCACTCTGCGTGGGCTGGCGGAGGCGAGCGGCGTTTCCGCTTTTCATCTGGCGCATGCGTTCGGCGCCGCGACGGGACGTTCCGTGATGAACTATGTGCGTGGCCGCCGCCTGAGCGAAGCGGCGCGAATGCTCGCGGATGGCGCGCCGGATATTCTTTCGGTTGCGCTCGACTCCGGCTATGCCTCGCATGAGGCCTTCACACGCGCCTTTCGCGAACAGTTCGGCACGACGCCGGAAGCGGTGAAACGCAGCGGATCGACCGCGTCACTGCCGCTCGTGACACCGCTGGCGCTCCCCGGCGATAAAACGGATGTTCCGAAGGAACCGGAGATTATCGCGCGCGAAGCGATGACCTTCATCGGCCTTGTCGAACGGCAGGCATTTGAATTTCCTCATCTCATCCCTGCGCAATGGCAGAAATTCATGGGCATGTATGGCCTCATCGACGGCAAAGTGAATCCCATACCGGCGGGGCTGAGCTTCAATCTCGATGAGAATGGCACATTCGACTATGCCTGCGCCGTGGAAGTTTCACGCGGCAGCGAGCCGCCGAAAGGGCTGCAACGCATTTCCGTGCCCGCGCAAACCTATGCCGTGTTCCAGCACGACGCGCATGTCGCGACCATCGGCAACACCTATCGTGCGATCTGGAATTCGTGGTTGACCAATCACAACCGCATTGCTGCCGACGCCCCAAGCCTCGAACGGCACAAGGAAACCTTCGACACGCGCACCGGCGAAGGCGGCGTCGAAATCTGGATCCCGATTGCCGGATAGTCCGCTCAGGCCGCGTGTTCGAGCGGGATCACTTCGAGACGGTCGAGATCTCTCCAGATTTCCGCCGAAGCCAAACCATCCCCGACATGCTCAAGCGCGCTGCGCCGCGCTTCACGGTCGCCGACGCAGTTCGGACGATAGAACACCGAGGTACTTCCATCGCGCCGCAAATAGCGAATCTCATAATCAGCCATGACACACCCTTCGAAACCCAGCGTCGTAAAATTACCGATTCTCGCGCGCCTTTTCAAACGGCGCAGCGGATAGGCTTTACGAAATACTATTATTGAAGCGACAAATGCGGCTCATTCGAAGGCGCGGGAACTTTCGGGAACTCCGCCGACCACCGGCTGTTGCGCAACAGGGTCTTGCCCTGATCCGTGAGAATGGCCAATCCCGATGAGCGCTCGATCAATTGTTCTGCTTCCAACCGCTTCACATTGGTGTGCGAAAGACCTTCGGGGGGGAAAAAGCGCTCAACCGAGCGCCAGCGACCGTCGCTGCACCGCATCAGCGGCTCCAGATCGGCAGCCAACAGTCCAAGCAAGAGTGCTTGGGGAAGTTCCCATAACGCGATCATGATGCCCAGCCCGGCTCACGACTCCAAGTGCGAACTATGTGTCACTTTCATGAAGCTGACAAGATTGCGCGATGACGCATAGAAAGTTCCGCGAACGTGAAAGTTCCATCGTCGTGAGGAATGTAAATCCGGCTAGGCGCTGAGTTTGGCGGAGTCCGCGACGTCATCCATGCTGTCGAGCCAGTCATGGATGGCATCGGTCGCCAGCACATTTGCGGAGTTCAACTCCATCACCAGTTTGCTGACGGCTTCCGTGTCGTGATTTTTGCACGCGGTTTCGAGCGCGCGCGCAAGCGTGCTGACCTGCGCTGCACCGATATTGCCCGCCGTGCTCACAATCATATGCGCTTCCCTCGCCACGCCGCCGAATTCCGCCCGCGCGCTCAGCTTTTTGATATGCGCCAGGTGGCTGGCCGTATCGGTGATATAAAGAAGCAGAAAATCGCGCACGGCCTGCAAGGGCAGAGCATCCTGCAACGTCGCCAGTTTTTCGGAATCGAGCGCCGGCAAAGCCGCGATGTTTTTCGGTGCGGCGTCCTGTTCATCCGGCGGTTCGGTGTCAGCCGCGCCCGTCGCACCGTTTTTCAGAACATTGGCGATCTGCGCGAGCTTGGAGAACAGCAGTTCCGGCTGTATGGGTTTCGGCACATAATCATCCATTCCGGCATCAAGGTAGATCGCCTTGGCGCCGGTCATGGCGTTTGCCGTCATCGCGATGATCGGGACGGTGCGCTTGGGATGAGGCAGCGTGCGGATTTCGCGCGTGGCGCCTATGCCGTCCAGTTCCGGCATCTGCACATCCATCAGCACGACATCGTAATCATTGGCGCGCATGGCATCTACGGCCTGATGACCGTTTTCGGCCACATCGATCTGGTGACCGGCCTTCTGCAACAGCGCGACCGCAAATTTCTGGTTGATCTTGTTGTCTTCCGCCAGAAGAATGCGCAGGCCCTGTGGCGCGGGCGCTTTCCGTTTCGGCAATGCGGTTTCACGCATGTCGCGCGGGGGCGTCATCGCGTGGCCGCTGTAAACACGGATGAGGCAATCGAGCAGTTCGTGGTGACGCACGGGCTTGTCCACGCGCGCATCGATGCCTGCCGCGTTTAACGATCTGACGCCGAATGTTCCCGCCGACGACACGAGCACGAGCTTCGTTTCGTTGAGAGACAGATTGGAGCGGATGCGCTTGGCAAGGTCTTCACCCGCAATCCCCGGCATCATCTGGTCAAGGAAAACGATGTCATACGGCTTGCCGCGATGCCAGGCGCGTTCCAGTTCCGCCATCGCGGCAAAACCGTCCGAAACGCCCGTTGTCTTGACGCCCAGCGCACCCAGCTGACGGCCGAGGATTTCGAGGTTCATCTCGACATCATCCACCATAAGAACCTTCAAATTCCTCAGATGGATCGGCAGCGTGTGCAAATCCGGCACCTGCGCGGTGGAACGCTCAAGCGTCAGTTCGAACCAGAAGGTTGAACCCGAGCCCGCGCGGCTGGACACGCCGATCTGTCCGCCCATCAACTCGACAAGCTGCTTGCAGATGGCAAGGCCGAGACCCGTGCCGCCATAACGGCGCGTGACGGAATTGTCCGCCTGGCTGAATTTCTGGAACAGGCGCTCGCAGACTTTTTCCGGAATGCCGATGCCGGTGTCTTTCACTTCAAAGCGCAAATGCGAAACGCCGGTGGAGATATCCACCACGCGGTGCACCAGCACCTGCACGGACACCCCACCCTTGTCGGTGAATTTGATCGCGTTGCTGAGCAGATTGAGCAGAACCTGACGCAACCGCGCCGGATCGCCGCGATAAACGCCGCGCGCCGCCGGATCGACGAACACGCCGAGATCGAGATTTTTCTCGCGCGCTTTACCCGCCATGAGCGCGGCAGCACTTTCCACCGTGTTCAGCAGATCGAAATCGATATGCTCAAGATCGAATTTCCCGGATTCCAGTTTTGAAATATCGAGAATGTCGTTGACGATGGCGAGCAGCGCCTCACCCGACTCGCGCACAACCTCGGCGCATTTGCGCTGTTCGTCATTCAGTTCGGTATCGAGCAGCAACCCCGTCATGCCCAGCACGCCGTTCATGGGCGTGCGGATTTCGTGGCTCATATTGGCGAGGAAGTCAGATTTCGCGCGATTGCCCGCATCCGCCAGTTCCTTGGCCGCCTGCAATTCGATCGTGGCATCTTTCAACGCGCGGCGGGATTCGCGGATTTTCTGGATCATACGCTGCGAATGCAAGATGATCGGCACGGCCACGAAAATCGTGATCAACATTGTGTCAAGGCAAAACGCTAGACGCAGTGCGTTGTGCTGAAATCTCGCCAGAACAAAGAACAGCATTTCCGCCGTGATAACCGCAATGGACGTCAAAACCACCGTCGCGGCGACGGGGCCGAGCCTGCCGAGAAAAGAATCGATGCTTCGGAAAAAACTTCCCGATCTGCGGTCTTTGAACGGCGTGGGATTTTCTCCCATGATTATATGCTCCCCGACACCCTTGCCCGAACGATTGCGCAATACTGCGCATGGTCGGCTAAATGCAGGGTTAACCGTGGAACCGAATTCAGTCTTCCTTAACCAACACGCGAGAGTTAGTTGCCGCAGTCAACATTGATTGCGGCGCGGGAAATTCGGATTGCCGCATATGAGAAGCAAGAATTGGCGCGGACTAGAGATCGTCCGTAAACAGACTTGACGGCCTATTTCGCAGTATCGAGCGTCATGGCTGCGTCGGCGGCATCTTTCTGTGCTGCGGCGAGATTGCTCTCTTGCAAGCCGCCCTTCGCCTTCGCGACCGCTGTTTTCAATTTCTGCTTTGTCGCGGCATCGGTTGTATCGGGGATCGCGCCGCTGCCCGTGTTCTTGCAGGGATCGAGTTCTTGCGCGTCGTAATCCGTGCCCTTCGGCCCGACCAGGCAATTGAGGACGTGATGCAGGTGCATATGCACCATGTCGATGCTCTGCGCCTGCGCCGCCAATGTGGCGTGCTGTTCGGCGGTCATGATTTCGGATTTCACATCAGCCGCACGCGCAGGCATCGCCATCACGCAAACCGCCGCCGCAAACGCGCCGCACAGAACTGCATATTTTCGCATTATATCCTCCCGGGATCGCCCGCCGCATACTACCGCCTGTTTCGGTTGCATCGAAACCCGGCCTGCCGCGTTATCCATATCCGAGGCGCGATGAAACGCTGCTTGAGGATTAAAAACTTGCAACGAAGTGTGTTCATCCGCCGTTCAGCCGGGAATTCCGACAATCAGCGTCAGGAGCCCCCTCCGGGAGATAAAAATGACTCGTAACCATTCGTTTCTTTGCGCGGCGCTGCTGGCAGGCGGAAGCTTGCTTGCTGCGGGTGCCGCATCTGCTCAGCCTGATGGCGGCAAAAATCCTGCGCCGCCTGCCCCCGCTTCGCATCCCATGATGCATCCGCGTCCTTGGGTGCATCCGTGGCACGGACCGGCCTTCCGCTTCCACGCCAATTTCGCCCATTTCACGCCCCATGAGCATGACATGTGGGTGCATGGCGGATGGCGGCACCGCTGGTGGCACGGCCATTACGGCTGGTTCTGGTACACGGGCGGCGCCTGGTATCT
>DATCEI010000074.1:0-7050 GCA_036510185.1 Rhizomicrobium sp.
TCTTTTAGAGCGCTAGCCGGACGCAAATGGCGCCGCGAAGCCGTGATGACGCCTATGTCGCGATATCAATCCGCGACGCCCCGGCTTACGCCTGTGACAATTATCCTCCGAGGCCAACGCTGACAGACATAAACGGACCATAGAAGCCACGGTCCTCTTTTTTCACCGTATCGATGCCGCCATCTATTGCGCCGAAGAACATGTCGGCGCGATAGCCGAAACTGATTTTCGCGTTGGCGTAGTTCAGCGATAACGCCGCGTAACCACCCAGATTGGGAACGATGAGGCTTTTGTTGCGCACGGGCGAAGCCGTTATGTGATACCGGGATGTTTTGGGCGGGCCGTATTTGGCGGTGCCGTGCTGATACAGGTTCGTCGCCTCGTGATGACCGCTCACCCGCTGGCGTCCGAACAGAAGCGCACCGTTCACGCCCCAATCGAAATTAAAACTGCCACGAGCCTGATTGCCCGCAAGGTTTGCCGACGCATCCCAGGTCAGCGACGGGCCGATGCCGCTGAATTTCCGTGTCGCTTCAAAAGCGCCGTGAAAAAGATTGTAGGATGTCGGAACGGCGGCCGTTGCGGACAATATGTTGAGGCTGCTTTGCGAGTTGAATTGCGCATAGCGCAAGCCGAGACTGACAACCGAGCTTCCCTCATGTCCGAACATGCCGAGTCCGAAATCCTTGCCGGCTTGAAAATCCAGAATGATGTGCTTCTCGCTGCTTGAACCTTTGCTGCTCTGATAGGCCGTATAATATTTCTGGTAATTTCCGCCTTTGTTCTTCGCATATTGAATGCCCGCTTTATGCCGGCTGTTCTTGCCGTATTTGATGCCGACAGACAGCAGCCAGTCGGAATCGGAAGGCTGGAACGAAACCTTCAGGCCCTCGTCCCATTCGGAAGGCGGCTTCTTGTTCGCGATTTTTATTGCATCATCATAAGGCGACGTGAGCGCGAACGGCGGCAGGAACGCTTCATTGTCGTCCGACAACAGCGAGAACTGCCCATCCGCTTCGATCCAGACCAACGGGCGGTTGGCGGCATCCGCGCGCGCCATGTCCGCCGATGAAAGATAACCCGCCAACGCCAGCGCCGACGCGCCTGTCAGCAGCTGCCAGCGGATGGTGGCGCGATTGCCGGTATTGTTTATGCGTTCGCTCATCGGTTTCCCCTCACCAGTTCTTTGTGACGCGCACGCCGAACAGGCGCGGATCGGTCAGAAACACATTGGTTGTCAATCCGGTATCGTCGGAGTTCAGGAACGCTCCGGTGATGGCCGTTACGTTGAACAGGTTTTTCACATAGCCCATGGCCTGCCAGCCGCCGGAACTGCTGAAAATGAGAGCCAGGTTGGTCGTCGAATAGCCATGCAATTGATCGTAAGGCTCGTCGTTGAAGATGCGCGCGAAGGAATTGCCCTGCCAATAGAAATCGCCGCGCAGGGTGGCCGCCCAATCGTCGGTGATGGGCATGGTGAATTGCGCGCCCATGGATAATGTGAAGGGCGGCGTGTTCGGCAATTTGTTGCCGCCAAGATCTTTGGAGAAGCCTTCACCATTATTGGGCACCTGCGTGGGGTCGAAGCCCGTGACACCGAGAGTGCTGAGATCGTGCGGATAGCCGTCGCCGAAAAGTCCGGCGCCCGCGCCATAAGCGGCATCGCAAGCGTCGATGAACCCGTTGAAGACAGCGGAATCGTCGTTGGTCTGCGGATTGTTCACAATCAGCTGTTTGACGACGGACGACGGAAAGATGCAGTTGGATGTCGACGTCGGGAAGGGTTTCACCACCATCCAGCCCGGCGTGCCAGCCGTGCGGTCGATCAGGTCGATAGCCGACTGTCCGTTATCGATGGCGCTATCCTCCAATCCGCCCGCGAAGTTGAACCGCAATCCGGGGATCGGCTCCCAGGTGCTTTCCAGTTCCAGGCCTTTCACCTTTGTATCGATGTTCAAATTGATCGAGGTGCGGTCCACGATCTGTGAAATCTGATAGCCTTTGTAATCGTAATAGAACACATCCGCGTTGAGCGTCATGTCGCCGTCGAGAAACGTGTTCTTCGTTCCCAGCTCATAGGCGTTGACGAATTCGGGATTGAACGTCGCCGGATGGGTGAGAAACGACTGGGAGCTGAACTCGTTCGGCGTCGGCCCCGGCGGATTGGCGCCGCCGCCTTTGTAACCTCGCGCATACGATGCGTAGATGAGAGTCTGGTCGGTGAAATCGAGCTTGGGCGCCCAATCCACATTGAAGCGGCCGGTAAGCTCCTTCCATTCCTGCCGCACAATGCTTTCTGTCGGATAGCCGCCGCCCAGCAGAAACACCCAACTCGGAATGTTGAAAAAAGTCTTCTGGTCGTCGGTCCAGCGCAGGCCGCCGGTGATCTTCACGTCCGGCGTGACCTGATAATAAGCCTCGCCGAAGCCCGCCCAGGAATTGAGGTTATAGGGATTTTCACTACGGAAATAATTGTGGCCGTTGCCGTCCAGATTGTTGATTGAATTGGGATCGATATAAGTGCCCACTCTTCCACCGCCGCCGAAGCCGCAGCCGAAATTGGAGGGATAATATCCCGGAAATCCAAAACCAGCACCCGACGTCCCCGGCACCGGCTTGATCACGAAAGCCGAACCGGTGTTGGGATGGCACAACGAGAAATCGTATGGCCCTTCGCCGTTTGAAAGCTGCTCGATGGCTGAGACGAGATTGAAAAAGACGTAATAATCCTCGACCGTCGCATAGTGCAGGTAATTCGCCCCGACGCTGAAATTGAGCGGCCCCTGGAAATGCGAAGCCATGCGCAATTCCTGCGAGAATTGCCAGGCATGTTCCTGCGAAAGGTCTTCAGCCGTCATCCGGTCGGAGCAACCAAGTTGCGGATCGCAATAGACGCCGTTGGGCGTCAGGCTGTTGGGACCGCCCAGTGTGCCGAACAGGCCCGGCGTCGTGTCGAAGCGATTGAAGTCTTCCGTTGAGCGCAATTGATCCTGATTGTACCCGCTCTGCGAGGTGATCGTAAGATCGGGCGTCAAAGCGTAGTCGGCATTCAGTTCGACCACATCGTTCTTGGCATGATAGGTCGGTGATAATACCGACTGGATATCGCGCAGATTCATGGATTGCGTCTGACTGGCGTAGGGATCGACCTGATTGAGCAGGAAGCCGCCGCCTGCGCTGCCTCCGGCACCGTTGAAGATGAATTCGCCGGCGGCAACGAAGGGAAGCGATTGGCCGTTCGGCGTTTCAAACGCTTCCGGCGAATAGAGCGACACGGGCAGGCAGCCCTGGCTGAGCCACGACTGGTAGAAATTTTCATCGCCCGTGGTGGCGAGATCAAGGCCATCGACGGATGTGGGACCAACATCCTTCTTGCAAAGCTGTTTGGCCGAGCGCACGCGGTCATCGTCTTCCGAGAAATGCTCCCAGACGATATAGGCCTGCAAATCCGGCGTCGGCTTGAGGCCCAGCGTCACGCGGCCCGACCACAGATCGCGTCCGTCGATGGATTTGTCGGTTGTCGTGTTGAACGAATAACCGTCACGCTTGGTCCATTCTCCGGCGACACGCAGATCGACGCGATCATCGACGATGGGCAGATTGACCATGCCTTCAAAGCGGCGGTTGGTGTAATTGCCGATGTCGGCGGAAAGCATCGCCTCGAACTGATCCGTCGGCTTTGCGGAAACGAGATCGACGACGCCGGCCGTCGCATTGCGGCCGTAAAGCGTGCCTTGAGGTCCGCGCAGAACCTGCACCTGATTGACGTCGAAAAATTCCTGCTCGAAGAAATGGTTGCGGATGAAAGGAATGTCGTTGAACGCGACGGCAACCGCCGGATCGGTCGTGACGGAGATCGCCTGCGTGCCGATACCGCGAATCTGGATGTTGTAGCCGGTGAAATTCGTCTTGGTGAAGGTGAGATTCGGCACCTCCTTGACGAGATCGGGGCCACCCGCGACCTGACGCGATGTGAGTTGTTCCTGACTCAACGCCGTGATGGAAATCGGGATGTTCTGGACGTCCCCGCCGATTTTGGACGAGGTAACTGTCACGGTTTCCAAAGTCGCACCCGACACCGTCGGCGCGGGAGCCGCGGCAATCCGTGTCGAAGGCAAATCTTCTATGGATAAATCCCGCCCCATGCGGTTATCGCGCACGATGCCTATGGCGCCTGCGTCCGTGCGCTGGATTGCGAAACCGGTCCCTTTCAGTATTCGAAGAAGCGCTTCGTCGGGCGAAAGGGATCCTTTCGCGCCTTTGGACGGCACGTCTTTGACCGCGCTGATGGGATAAAGCAGCGCAGTGCCGGTTTGCGCGGCGTACGCATCCAGAGCCGATTTCAGATTCCCCGCGGGGATATTGAATTCTTCGGCCGACAACGGCGTTGCAATCGCAAACACACCGGCCACCAGAGCAGAAATGAGAAATATCGACTTCATGGCTTCCCCTCTTTCACCACGCGTCCGGAATCTGCGACGACCGGATCGTTCAACGCGAAATGACAATTTCATCAACGTGTTTTTCGACATGCAGGCCAAGCACCGACCGCACGAGGCGCGTAAAATCATCGACATCGGTCGCCGGAAACGTGCCGCCGACCCTGATTTCTCCAACCCTGGAATCGGCGACTATGATTTTCTGGCGGTTGTACCGATTGAATTCCGTCGCTGCATCGGCAAGCGCGGTGTTTCCGAAAACGAGAACACCGCGCCGCCACCCCAGCATCTTCGTCAAATCGCCCGCGGATTTTCTGGTGATGGAGGTGGATTTCGCGGTGGCGACAAGCACGTCGCCCGGCGTCAGCAACGCTGCGTTTGCGGCGCTGGCGCTGTGCCGGCTGCTGAACCAGACACGGCCTTCAAAAAGCGTGACTTCCGTGCTGTTTGTATCGGCGCGCACAGAAAATTTGGTTCCCAGAACCGTGATGCGGCGATCGTTTGCCGTTACGACAAACGGACTGTCATCGGCGTGCGCGATCTGGAAATACGCTTCGCCTCTGTCGAGTGAAGCAATCCTGTGATTTGCAGCGACGTCCACACGAACGATGCTATCGGTGTTCAATTCGATTTTTGAGCCGTCGCTCAGCGCGATAATCTTATGGCCGCCAATTCCGGTGGCATAAGTCTGACCATGCGACGGCCAGTAAATATACAGCGCCGTCATCGCGCTTAGTGCCGCGACGGTCGCGAACCCGGCCACCACCCTCGTCAAAACGCGCAACGACCACCGGCGGGCCTCGCCGGGCGCAGCAGGACGCAAGGCGCTCAACCGTTCGGTCCGATTCAGTCCCGCTTCCAGCCGCCAGAACGCCGCGCGATGCGCAAGCGATTCATTCAGCCACGCATCAAGCCGCGCCTGTTCCTCTTCGGTCCATTTCCAGAAGCGGCGTTGCTGCAGAAATTCCGCGGCGCGGTCCTCAATCTCCGTTGCGCTGGCGTGCAGGCACGAATCTTCTCTCGGTTCGCTCATGAGGTTTTTGTCCGATCGGCCAATTCGCCGTAAAGCAAGTTTGTAAGAGCGCGAATTCCATTTTTGAGGTGCTTGGAAACGGCGGCTTCGCTAACGCCCATGCGCGCGGCAATTTCCTGTCCCGAGCAGCCCTCGATATGTCCCAGCACGATCGCCTCACGGCATCGGGGGGGCAAACGGTCGAGCGCAATTCGCAACTGACGAAGTTCGTCTCGCGCGATCATTTCCCGGTCCGGTCCGGGAGAATCAATCGCGACGCCCAACGCATCGACATCCGCGACGGCATCAATCGGCACGACATGCTCCCGCCGAACGCGATCGATCAGCAGATTGCGGGCCGTGATAAGAACAAACCGCTTAGTATGTTCCGGAATTTCCTTTTGCGCGGCTTCGAGGAGTCGGACGTAAACTTCCTGACGCAAATCGATGATGTCGCTCGCGTTCTGCCAATTGTGCTGGAGGTAGTGCATGAGGATTGCTTCCAGCGGCAGAACCTCGTGCACGAACCAGGTCGAGACTTCAGATGCGTTCACCGACGCATCTTGAAATCGCAGCCCGCTTTCGCGTTCGGTTTCCGTTGTCTCCCCCATCTCCCGCGCCCTTGCCTTTCGGGAGTTACGTTACGACTCCGCGCACAAAGACGAAAAACCCCGGCGCCGATTAACCTGACCGCCAGAATTATTTTCGAGCGCGTGAGCGGACTTTGACATATCCCGCGACACCGCAGCGTCACCGCATAAGCAACTATCTTGCGCGATCAATTGGCCAAGAAAACGGCTAAGAAAAAATTTGAACGCTGATCCCGCCATCAGATTTTGCGACCAAACCTTTTGAGCGGCCGACTCTGATGCGAAAACCGCGCAAATATGGCCATACATTGGAACTATTCCGGTCATCGACGATATAACGATAGGATCGGCTTTACGAAAGGCGAGACGCACGTTCGGTCAGACGATCAGAAAAACATGACCATCCGGGTCGCGCGTCGAACGCACCGCACCGTGGCAATCTGCAGCGTTCGAAGCCCTAGAAAGCTCGAAAATAAGGTGCGTGCTGGCGATGTCGTTGCTTTTTTGAACCGCCATGGGGCGTTGCTCTGCGTTACGGTAACATAACAATTCCAGATGAGGGACAGCGCGACGCGGCGAGAGCGCCGTGACATCGACCTCAGCGCCCGGAACATCATCCAGTATTTCCTGCTCAGGGCCGCGGTTGAATGAGCGCGCGGAGACTCTCAACCCGAGATTTTGGTAGAAAGCGATGCTGGCGGCGCTATTGCAGACCACAATTGCGGAGTGATCGAGGCCGAGACAAATCTCGCCCGACGACACGACAGGCCAATTCGAACGCGTATCATCGGGGAATGCCAGCAATTCAAGGGGATGGCCTTCCGGATCGCGGAATTTGAACGCTGTGACACCACCAGACGATGCGGGCAGGCGTTGCGGACCGGCAGTCGAAATCGGAGTCCAGCCTGCAATAGAGGAGAGCTGTTGAAAGGCCCGGGGCATATCTGCAACCACAATTGCAAAATGCTGGAATACGAGATCGGACGCTGACGATTCACGCGGATAGGGT
>DATCEI010000075.1:0-3037 GCA_036510185.1 Rhizomicrobium sp.
ATGCAGCACATGCAGACGCCGCCCCGCCATGCGCGCGAGCCGCAGCACGCGCTCGGTGGAAAGGCGCGCGGTTTCCACATCACGCCAGAACGGATGCAGGCGCGGATCGCCGCTTCCGGCAAGCGGCTTGCGCTCCTTCAGCCGCGCTTCATCCTCCGAATGCACGGCCATGCGGCGATGGCCGCCTTTCAGCGCGCCGAGGATCGCTTCTTCTTCATTCAGCAACAGCGATCCTGTCGATGAACCGAGAAACGCCTTCACGCCCGCCACACCCGGCATCTTCTCCAGCGCCGCCAATGCGCCGACATTGGCAGGCGTCGCGCCCACATAGAATGCGTGGTCGCAATGCATGCGGCCATGCGCACGCGCAAGTTTGTCTTCGATGGCGGCGCGCGTCGTTGTCGGCGGATCGGTGTTGGGCATTTCAAACACCGCCGTCACGCCGCCCAGCACCGCCGCGCGGCTGCCGCTTTCAAGGTCTTCCTTGTGCTCGTTACCCGGCTCGCGGAAATGCACCTGCGTGTCGATCACGCCGGGCAGAACATGCAGCCCACGCGCCTCGAACACTTCCGCCGCTTTCGCGTGGGCGAGCGCGCCAATGGCAGCCACGCGCCCGCCGATGACGCCGATATCGGCTTCGGCAATGCCCGAAGGCGTGGCGCAGATGCCGCCGCGGATCAAAAGATCGAAGGATTCGCTCATGGCGGGCGAGTATGCCTGCGCGCCCCGCCTTGGCAACCGCGCGCGGGCGCATTACGTCTGTACCATGCCCATCGCTCACCTCGCCGACCGCGCCGTGCTTGCCGTTTCGGGGCCGGAAGCGCGCGGATTCCTGCAAGGCCTTGTCACCAATGACATGGAACTCGGCGGTGCGCGCTATGCCGCGCTGCTGACGCCGCAGGGGAAAATCCTGTTTGATTTTATCGTTGTGGAACGCGACGACGCGTTCCACGTCGACTGCGCGAAAGCTACGCGTGATGCGTTGCAAAAACGGCTGACGCTTTATCGGTTGCGCGCGAAAGTGGAGATCGCGCCGCGCGACGATCTCAGCGTGATGGCGGCGTGGGATGGTGGCGAACTCCCCAACAGTTTTTCCGATCCGCGCCTGCCCGAATTGGGCCTTCGCGCGATTGCGCCCACCGGGCGCGGCGATGCCGATTATCTTTCGCATCGCCTCGCGTTTGGCGTGCCGGAAGCTGCCGATTTCGGTCAGGACAAAATCTTCGCGCTCGATGCGGGGCTGCATGAACTCAATGCCGTCTCATTTACCAAGGGTTGTTACGTCGGACAGGAATTGACCGCGCGCATGAAGCATCGCGGCACGGCGCGCAAGCGGCTGTTGCTCGTTGAAAGCCTCGACAGCAGCGCGATCATCGCGGATGCAACCATCACCGCCGAAACTCGCGAAATCGGCAATATCACCAGCGTCTATGGCGCGCGCGGTTTCGGCCTCATCCGGCTCGATCGCTTGGCCGAAGCGGGCACAGCGCCGCTCAACGCCAACGGAATTCCCGTCCGCGTCACGAAACAGTCATGGCTGACGGCTTGACGAATTCGTACATCGGTTCAGAGTCGGTTTCACATCAAAGGAGGCGATCATGCTTCATCATGTTTCCGTGGGCGTAGCCGATGTCGAGCGCGCCGCAAAATTCTACGACGCGGCCCTGCGCGCGCTCGGCTACAAGCGCATCATGGAATTCCTGCCCTATGCCATCGGCTACGGTGAAACCGGCCCCGAATTCTGGGTGCAACTGCCGCACAACCAAAAGCCCGCAAGCGCGGGCAATGGCTATCATGTCGGCTTGGTCGCGCGCTCGAAGAAAGGCGTACACAAATTCCACGAGGCGGCATTGGCGCAAGGCGGCACCGACGACGGCGCGCCCGGCCCCCGCCCCGATTACGGCCCGGACTATTACGGCGCCTTCGTGATTGATCTCGATGGCAATAAGCTTGAAGCGACTTATTGGACGGAGGCCAAGCCTGCCAAGGCGAAGGCTGCCGCGAAGCCGAAGAAAAAAGCCAAGGCTGCAAAGAAACCCGCGAAGAAAGCGGCCAAGAAGGCAGCGAAGAAAAAAACCAAACGCAGAGCCAAACGGAAATGACGGAGCCTGTTCGCTGCGCGTGGCCCGGCGCGGACCCGCTTTATATCGATTACCACGATACCGAATGGGGCGTGCCGGAATATGACGCGCGCGCGCTCTACGAAAAGCTCGTGCTGGACGGATTTCAGGCCGGGCTTTCGTGGATCACGATTTTGCGCAAGCGCGAGAATTTCCGCAAAGCCTTTCACAATTTCGATCCGGAAAAGATCGCGCGCTATGGCAAGCGCGATTTCGAGCGGCTGATGAAAAATGAAGGCATCATCCGCTCGAACGGAAAGATCAAAGCCGCCATCAAGGGCGCGCAGCTATGGCTCGACATTCAGGAGAAGGAGCCGGGCGGATTTCGCGATGTGATCTGGAAGCATGTGGACGGCAAACCGCGCGTCAATCGCTACAAGACGATGAAGCAGATTCCCGCGAAGACGTCGATGAGCGAAGGGCTGGCGAAGGAATTAAAGCAGCGAGGCTTTAATTTCTGCGGCCCGGTGATTGTGTACGCCTTCGCGCAAGCTATCGGAATGGTCAACGATCATGTCCTGAAGTGTCACCGTCACGCGGCGTGTGAGAAACTCGCGGCTCAGCCCCGTCCACGATAGGACGAGACGCCGGTATCCGGCAACCAAACACCGCCCGGCAATTTTCCCGTCTGCCAGAAAATATCCAGCGGGATGCCGCCGCGCGGATACCAATAGCCCGCGATACGCAGATATTTCGGCTTGATCGCCGCCGCGATACGTTTGCCGATCATCAGCGTGCAGTCTTCATGGAACGCCGCATGGTTGCGGAAGCTGCCGAGGAACAGCTTGAGCGATTTGGATTCAAGCAAAGACTTCGCCGGCGCATAGTCGATCACAAAATGCGCAAAGTCCGGCTGCCCCGTCACCGGGCAAAGCGAGGTGAATTCTGGAGCGGTGAAGCGCGCGACATAGTCCGTG
>DATCEI010000076.1:0-3128 GCA_036510185.1 Rhizomicrobium sp.
CGCCGCAATTGGGCGGACGCCATCGGGTCGGATGCCGCGCGTGCCGCCTCCGGCACCTTTGCCCGTGCCGGTTTCCGCGACCCCACGCTGATCCTGCGCTGGGAGGAAATCGCGGGCGCCGAAGTCGCGCGCATCGCCCGCCCCTTCCGCCTGAACGAAGGCCCTAATGGCGCGGTGCTGACGTTGAAGGCCGAACCGGGTGCGGCCGTGTTCCTGCAACACGAAAGCCGCGCGCTGTGCGGCCGCATCAATGCCTATCTGGGCCGCGACGCCATCGCCCGCCTGAAATTCGTGCAAGGCGCGATAAGCCAGCGCCCCAAACGCACCCCGCCCAAGCGCCCCGCCGCCGCAATTCCGCCCGGCGATCCGGTTCTCAAATACAATGGCCCGAAAAGCCTGCAAGAGGCCCTTCTTTCACTGGCCAAAAGTCGCGCCGGTTGACTTCCGTTCTTATTACATGTAACAAAACCCCATGACGTCGCGACCCAAATCGAAGCCTGCCGGACGCGCCCGCGTGGCGTCTCACCGTGCCCGTTTGCGCGCGCAAGGCTTGCGGCCCGTCCAGTTCTGGGTGCCCGATACACGCTCCGCCGCCTTCAAAGCGGAAGCACATCGACAATCCCTCGCCGTAGCGCGCAGTCCGACGGAACAGGAGGATCAGGCTTTTATCGATGCGGTTTCTTCCTGGGATGACGATTGAAACGCGGCGAAATCTGGACGCTTGCGGCAAACGCTCCCTACGCAAATAAGCCGCGACTAGCCGTCATCATTCAAAGCGATAATTTCGATTCCACCGAATCTGTTACGGTTTGCGGCTTCACGCGCATAGCGCCGCAGGCCTTATATCTGCGTATTTCGGTAACGCCCAATCCACAGAACAATCTTGCAGAACTCTCTTTCATCATGGTGGATAAAACGACGACCGTTCCGAGATCGCGGCTTGGAAAACGCATCGGAATGCTGAATTCACAAGAGCTTGTCTTGCTGGATCGCGCGCTTTTGGTGTTTCTGGGGCTGGCCTAACCTTCCGGCCCCGGATTGAACCGCGCGCCCGGCTCTGCCACAAACCGGCCAACGCTCCAGCGGAGAGTCGCCAGTGACCCGGAATCAATTCCTCATTACGCTGATCGCCGTCGCCATCATCGCGGCAGCGGTCGCGGCCTATTTCATCTGGACGCCTGGTTCGGCTGACGACATCACGGCCAATGGCGGGAGCGCTGCCGTCACTGTGATGGCGGACGACCGCACGATGGGCAATCCGAAGGCCAAGGTGACGGTGCTGGAATATGCGGCGCTGACCTGCCCGCATTGCGCCCATTTCAACGAAACCGTCTTCCCGCTGCTGAAGAAGAATTACATCGACACGGGCAAGGTTTATTACGTGTTGCGCATCTTCCCGCTGAACCAGCTGGATGGCGCGGCGGAAGCGATGGCGCGCTGCCTGCCTCCCGACAATTACTTCCAGTTTGTCGATCTGCTGTTCCGCAATCAGCCCAAATGGGACCCGGAATACGGCATCACCGATCCCCATGCGGGCCTCGTCCAGATGGGCCGAATCGCGGGCATGAGCGCGGATCAGGTGGACAAGTGCATCGGCGACAAGGCGCAGTCCGACCGAATCAACAAGGTCGGCATGGACGGGCAGATCAAATACAACATCAGCGCGACGCCCACCTTCATCATCGACGGGCAAGTTCACGCGGGCGCCTATACGTGGCAGGATTTGCAGACATTTCTCGATTCGCAGCTGAAGAAAAAATAGACCATTCGAGCGAGAGGACGTGCAGGTCCGTTGAAGTTCACACGACTTAGACTTTCCGGTTTCAAATCGTTCGTCGAACCGACCGAGCTTTTCGTCGAGCCGGGTTTGACGGCTGTCGTCGGCCCGAATGGTTGCGGCAAGTCGAACCTGTTCGACGCGCTGCGCTGGGTGATGGGCGAAACGCGCCCCACATCCGTGCGCGGCAGCGAGATGGATGATGTGATCTTCGCGGGCAGCGCAGGACGGCCTGCGCGCAACACCGCCGAAGTCACGTTGTATGTGGACAACACGGACAAGAGCGCGACGGGCCAATACGCCGAATTCGATTCCATCGAGATTTCGCGGCGTATCGAGCGCGAGGCGGGATCGGTCTATCGCATCAATGGGCGCGATGTGCGCCAGCGCGATGTGCAGATTTTCTTTGCCGATGCGTCGTCGGGTGCTGCGTCCACGGCGTTTGTGCGGCAGGGCCAGATCGGCCTGCTGATTTCCCAGAAGCCGCTCGCGCGCCGCGCGATATTGGAAGAAGCAGCGGGCATCGCCGGATTGCATCAGCGCCGCCACGAAGCCGAGCTTCGTCTGCGCGCTGCGGAAACCAATCTCGGCCGCCTCGATGACGTGATCCGCGAAGTCGAAGCGCAATTTCAAAATCTGAAACGTCAGGCGCGTCAGGCCGCGCGGTATCGCAATCTTTCCGGCTTGATCCGCAAGGCCGAAGCATTGGCGCTTTATCTGCGCTGGTCCGCGACGGAAGCACAGGCGCGCGCGGCGAAAGAAACGCTGGATGCGGCGATTGCTGCCGTCGAAATCGCGACGCAACAGGCAGCATCCGCTTCAACAGTTCAGGCCGAAGCCGCATCGTTGCTGCCGCCTTTGCGCCAGACCGAAGCGGAGAAAGCCGCAGCGTTGCATCGCCTCGTCGTCGAACGCGATGCGCTCGATGCCGAAGAAACCCGCGCCCGCGAAACCGCGCAACGCCTGCGCCAACGCATCGCGCAGGGCGAGCAGGATGCGGACCGTGAACGCGCGCTCGACGCCGATGCGAAAGCCTCGCTTCATGCGCTCGCCGAAGAATCCACGCGCCTCAACGAGGACGCGCTCAATGCGCGCGCGAGTGTTGAGACTGCCGAAGACAGCGCCGCCGAAATGGCGGATCAGCTTGTCGAAATCGAACGCACGCTGGATCGTCTTTCGTCTGAACTGGCAGAATGGCATGCAAAGGAAGCGAGCCAGGAACGCGCGCGCGATGTTTCCGCTGCGCTGGCCGAAACGAGCGCCGAACAATTGCGTGAGGCGCAAACCCGTCTCGATGCGGCGATGGAAGATGCGCCGGATTTGCGCGCCGCCGAAGCGCCGGTCGCCGCCG